>JAWQFT010000200.1:0-7446 GCA_035968055.1 Jaaginema sp. PMC 1080.18
GCTTATCCCAAACTCACGTTAGGTAAGGATTTCCAAATTGTGTATAAGCAGTAGCCCACGCGGTAGAGGGGCTTATTTTTATAGTCATTCCAATTAAGTTCCGTACATTCACGCTTAATTTTTTGAGTCCTGCGAAAGCGGACTTTGTAGCATTAACCCCAGATTTTAATCTGCGGGCGGGCTGTCAGTTCTTATTTGGAATTATATTTAACAATCGAGGGTATTTTGGACTTCCCAACTGGAAATATGGGAACTGTAATCATGCCATTGCTGGTGTTGCAGTTTGAGATAGGCGGTGATGAAGGATTCTCCTAAAATGGGAGAGAGAACGCGATCGCTCTCCAAACAACGCAAAGCATCGAGTAAATTAGCAGGAAGGCGTTGTACCTTATCGGCGGGCAGTGGCTCGGTATAGTTGTTATTATTGTAGGGAAGCCCCGGATCGCGCTGATTCTCGATACCGTCCAACCCTGCGGCAATGACGACTGCGGGTAAGAGATAGGGATTGACAGCCCCATCCGCCAAGCGTAACTCAAAACGCCCGGCATCGGGAATACGGATGGCATGGGTGCGATTATTCCCACTATAACTAATACTACTGGGCGACCAGGTAGCCCCCGATCGCGTGACGGGGGCATTAATGCGCTTGTAGGAGTTGACGGTGGGGTTGGTAATGGCACACAAAGCCGCCGCCGAATGCAAGACACCGCCCAGAAATTGATACCCTAGGGAAGATAAGCCGAGTTCTCCTTGGGAGTCAAGGAATAAGTTGGTTTCCCCGGTTGTATCCCAAACTGAGACATGGGTATGACAGCCGTTTCCGGTAAGGTGGCTAAAGGGTTTGGGCATAAAGGTGGCTCGCAAACCGTGTTTTTCGGCGATGCTTTTTACCATATACTTAAAGAAGGCGTGGCGATCGGCGGTAATGAGAGCATCGTCATACAGCCAGTTCATTTCAAATTGGCCGTTTGCGTCTTCGTGGTCGTTTTGATAAGGACTCCAGCCTAGGGTTATCATGCCGTCGCAGATTTCGCGAATTGCTTCAAAGCGACGCATCAAGGCTTCTTGATCGTAGCAGGGTTTGGAACTGCGATCGCGCGGATCGGAGATCGCTTCACCACTGGGATCGATGAGGAAATACTCGCACTCAACTCCCGTTTTGATTTGGTATCCTTGGGCTTGAGCTTGTTCTAAAACGTTTTTGAGGACGACGCGGGGAGTTTGCTGTAGGGGTATACCATCGATATGATGCAAGTCTGCGGGTAACCAAGCGACTTCGGGTTTCCAGGGCAGTTGAAATAGGCTGTTAGGGTCAGGAATTGCGAGGATATCGGGGTCGGCGGGGCTGAGGTCGAGCCAGGCGGCAAATCCGGCGAATCCTGCGCCATTTGTTGCCATTGTGTCGATAATAGGGGCAGGAACAAGTTTGGCTCGTTGGACACCAAAGAGATCGGTAAAGGAAATGAGAAAATAGTTAATGTTGCGATCGCGAGCAATTTCAGAAAGGGGTTGGGTCATTTCAGTTATCAGCGATTAAGGGGCAGTAGGGATTGGGCAGTAGGGATTAGTTTTTGGGCAGTCGGCAATCGGCAATCGGCAGTCGGGGGGAAGTGGAATGAATGCCCCTCCAAAGATGTCAGAAACTTGGGTTCTTAGGATGGTCTTTCAAAATGGCTCAAAAGCATATCAACTAAGGGTTTCAACCTCAAAAGTTGGATTTAACGTTTCAAAGAGAGTCATCAGTCATCAGTTATCAGTAATCAATGATTCGCGATCGCGATCGGTTATCTTTGCTACAAAGTCTCAATCTGCCAGCAATTCTCGGATGGATTCGCGAATAAATTGGGCATCTGTGGGATTTTGGTAGGGATTTCCGGCTCTGTGTCCCCAAATCGAATCAATAGGGCGATATACGGCGTTAGGAATGAGGTTGGCTTCGGCTTGACAATCTGCGGGGGTAAAGTAAAGATCGGTGGTGGCTGGCATGACGAGGGTTTTGGCTGTAATAGCGCTCAAGGCTTGGATATAATTGCCTTGGTAGATGGGATTGTCGCTGACATCACAACGCAACCAAGTGTCTATCATGGCAATGAGATCGAGGGGATTGCGTTTGCGATAGTTGGCTTCCCAAGCTTGGATGAGGTATTCGTCGAGGTTGTCGTAACCCAGTTGTTGATAAATGCCTTGACGATAATAGGGTTGGGATGCAGCCCAACTCGCGTAGATTAAGGCGTATGTCCGAAAACCGCGATCGGGAGTTGTGGTAAACTTTGTGCCATCCCAAGCTGGATCGCTGGTAAGTGCCGATCGCAAACTTTTGAGGAAAACTTTGTTATGGGGGGTAGTCAGGGCTGTACCGCAAAGGGCTGCAATACGCTGGACGCGATCGCCATGGCCAACTCCCCAATGATACGCTTGTTGCGCCCCCATTGACCAACCATAAACTAAGGCAAGAGTTTCTATACCAAAAACTTGACGCAGCAAAATATCTTGAGCGCGGATATTATCCAAATGGGTAAAGTAAAATCCCTGTTCGGTTAAACGACACTCAGGACAATTACTCGGAGAACTAGACAAGCCATTGCCAAACATATTGGGGATAATGATAAACCACTGGGTTGGATCGAGAATGCGATCTCGTCCGATTAACCATTCAATATCCCCGTGTTGTGCGCCATAGGACGTTGGGTAAAGAATAACATTATCCCTAGCTGCGTTTAATTCGCCATAAGTTTGATAGACAATTTCAGCTTGGGGTAAAACCCGACCGCATTGCAGTTCAAAGTCACTTAAAATTAAACTTGCTGGAGCTTTCATCGGTTTTTTTGCTCCAAATTCCCTACAATATCGCGATTTACCTTGATATAACCCGGTTCGAGATGCACAAAATCTTGCTTTAACTCCTGATGGGCTGTAGGAAGTTGGTGAAAGGGAATCGAGGGATAAAGGTGGTGTTCGACGTGAAAGGGCATATTCCACATCAACAAGCGTATTGGCAGTAAGGTTAAGGTAGTGCGAGTATTCGTCAAGGGATTGTCATCGAGGGTGCAGTTGGTGTGTTCTGCCAACAGAATATAACGCAGTAATGGTTGTCCGACAGCGAGGGGTAGCACCCAGTACCAGAATACCGCTAGGGGATGACCCAGTATCATCGAGAGGGCGATCGCACCTCCGTATACCACAAGTTGCAGCCGCGTCGAACGAATCGCAGCAGCAGCAACGCTTTCAGGGAGAAAGAAATACTCCTCTAGTTGTCCCGTCGCAACTTTAAAATGACCGCGAATTTTTCCCAACCACCAGGGTAAACCGCTGATCTGCCAGATATACTCTAACAAGTTTGTGGGCTTGGGGTCGCACAATTCTGGGTCTTTCCCCGGAATCTGAGTGTAGCGGTGATGCCACTGATGATAGCGACGGAAGAAGGTACTATTGTAAAATGACAGCAACCCTGCCAGCCAAGCCACTCCATCGCTAAGACGACGACTCGCAAAGGCAGTACGATGCACGCATTCATGGAGGGGGGCAAACATCGTCGCTATACTTGCACCATAGACTATTAAAGCCGGAATTGCCAAAAGTAGGTCATGAGTACGGGCGATCGCCCAACAATAACCACTAATAGCCATAATGCTAAGGTGAATTCCCAGTCGCAACAAGCCTTGTAAATTGGATTTTTGGTTTAATGTGGCTAATTGTTTAGCACCAAGACTTTGACGGGGCTGAGATGGCAGTTTTGGAGGTGTTTCGAGAGTATTACCAACCATAGTCATGTTTCTCAAATTAGACAATCTGCTTTACTTGTTATAATAAGTTGCTTTACTCAGAATTATAGGCGTTCATCACCTTAAATCTGTAATTGTCGTTACAAAATTATAAATTTGACTGAGGAATGCCAAAACAGGACTTTACTACAGAGTCCAATCGACAATCAAGACCAAGGCAAAAGCCATTATTACCCACGAATAACCCATGACCAAACTCCATATTTTAATTTCAGAAAAACTCCGCCGTCAAATTCTGAACAGTAGTTACCAACCTGGGGAACAATTACCCAGCGAACGTCAACTCATGGAAATATTTGAAGTGAGTCGTATTACTATTCGTCGTGCTATTAGTAACTTAGCAAGTCAGGGCTTAGTGGAGTCAAAACAAGGCAAAGGAGTCTTTGTTACGCACCGTCAAAAAGTGACCTATTCCTTATCCAGTCCCTTAATTTTTTTAGCACAAGATATGCAGCGCCAAGGCATTCATTTTACCAGCCAAAATTTACTTTTCCAAGAAGTTGCTGCCCCAAAAGATGTGAAAAGTTCGCTGAATTTATCGGCAAAATCAGCTACAGTTTATCTACAAAAAAAGCTATTTATAATTAATCATTCCCCTGGTGGAGTTGATATTACTTATATTTTGCCGGAGTTAGGAAAAACTTATGCTCAAGAGTTACAACAAGGCATGACTTTTCCCATTTTAGAGCAGCACAATATTGTGATTAACCGTTTAGACTCAGTTTTAGAATGTACTTATGCCGATCGCGAAATGAGCGAATATTTGGAAGTGAACCTAGGTCATCCGTTACTGGTCTTCCGCTATACTGCTTTTACAACAGAAAACCGCCCTATTTTGCAAGGAGAATCCTTATCTAGGGGCGATCGCTTCTGCTATTCTCTCAGCGTTTCTCGGTAAAATTAATCTCCCTTAAACCAATTCAGGATCGAGACTAATATGTTCGAGAATGACCTCGACAGTTTCCCCTTTCAGCCATTTATTCCGAACTGCGAGTTCGCCAATCGGCACATTACTACCTTTATGTTCTTGAATCAAGATGTTAATTTGCTCGTCATTCAGTAAGCCAGATTCTTGCAAACACTGACTCATGGATAAATGATTTTTGGTATTTTCAAAGTCTAATAATTTGACAAAAAACTCAATCGTTTCGGTTTTTAACCAGTTTTGTTGTACGACAATTTCGCCAAAGCGAAGTTTGGGAGAACTTTGTTTAATTTCTAAAACTTTTTCGACTTGAGTTCGCGATAATAATCCGGCATCTTGGAGAATATGCCCAATGCGGCGTTCGGGGCGGGGCGTAATATACTCTAGAATAACATCGAGGGTTTTGGGGGAAATTAAGCCTTCTTGAATGGCAATATCGCCAATAGTTTCGCGACTGATTTTAGCTTTTTCTTGAAGAAGCTTAAGTTCTGAATCCTCGAGCAGACCGGATTTTTGAAGATAGCGACTGAGAGGCCAAGATTTATCGCTAAACTTTTCGGTTAAGAGTCCGGCAAAAAAGTTAACCGTTTCTTTGCTTAACCAACCTTCTTCAACTATAATTTCACCGAAACGTTTCTGCGGTTTTTGTTCTTTGATATAGAGGATTTTACCAATTTGTTCGGGAGTCAGTAAAGCGGCTTCTTCGAGAATTTGCCCAATTCGTCGTTGATAGCGATAGCGGTTGAACTTTTGTTGAATAATGAGCCAGAAAAAAGGCAAAGAATCAACTAAATAACGTTTCCATAAACGCCCAGGTTCTGAGAGTAAGCGATGTAACCATTCTATGCCTAAACGGCTCATCCATTGAGGCGATCGCGCCCGATTTCCGGCTTCAAAATCAATGGTTGCACCAATAGCCAGAAACACTTTAACATGGGCAAAGCGATCGCGATATTTATAAATCCATTTTTCTTGTTTTGGCGCACCTACTCCAATTGCTAACACTGTCGCACCGGATTCATCAATCATCTTGATAATGCGATCGCATTCTGCTTCGTCTTTCTCAAAGCCAAAAGGAGGCGAATAAGCTCCAACAATCATTTCGCGACCAACTTTTTGATTAATATTTTCCCTCGCGCGATCGGCAACTCCTGCGGCTGCTCCGAGCAAAAATATTTTAACACTTTCATCATCTTTATAATACTGATAAAAGGCGGGGAATAAATCCGATCCCGAAATTTTTTCTTGGATAGGTTGACCCAAAAAGTTGGAAATATACATCAAAACTTGGCTATCGCAAGTGATGTAATCCGCTATTTTATACACATCATAAAATTCTGGGTCTTTTTGTAATTTGACAAGATGATCGACGTTGGGAGTAAAGACAATACCGCCGTCTTTTAATTTAGCAAGTAGTTCTTTGCTAGCAATATTATCAATAGTAACGTTGAGGATTTTTATTGAACTCATCTAAGCACCTTAGTCATTAAATTTTTAGATAACTAGAATTCCAGCAAATGAGAAATAGCTCCAAATTGACTTAAAATCTTCGCAATCCCTCAACTAAATCAGCAGGAGCGATCGCGTAAGATTCTCAAAACAATTTTAATCAATACTAACTAAATAGTCTTTAATTTTTGAGGTCTAATTTTAAAGCGAGACGACCTAAATGACGATAATGGACGGAGGTTTGCAACCTAACATTGCAGTTTAGCGATAAAAATTAGTGAATGTCAAATACTAAGACATTTCCTCATTGGGAGAGTTAGAGTAATGAACGCGAGTGCCAGCCCATTGCAGTTTTTCCCTCAAAATAGCGTAAAACGAATAACTTTCTCGTAAGATAATAAATTTAGCTTGACAATCTGCCATTTTTACCCTTACCCTTTGTTCGGGCCAGATCGTCGTCGCGAGAATCCCATCTGTCCAGAGTTTAATGTTCAATTCGCGATCGCTCAACGGCGAAATATTCACCACTGCACCAGGAGGAAAAATAATCGATCGCGACGACAAACTCAACGGACAAATTGGAGTCACCGCGATCGCCTCCATCCCCGCGTGTAAAATTGGCCCGTTAGCCGACGCATTATAACAAGTCGAACCCGTAGGAGTCGCCACAATCAAGCCATCCCCATGATACTGATCGACAATTGCCCCATCCACTTCCATCTCCAAAAGACAAGTTGGCATTCGGTCAATACTCGCGGGTTTGACGCACATTTCATTGAGACATAAAAACACCTCGCTTGCAGGTTGAGAAGACAACTGCTTCCCCTCGAAAACTACTGCTTGTAGCATCATGCGGCTTTGTACCGCATAGCGATCGCCCAGTAACCGCTTCCATACCACTTCTGTGTCCTCAAACAACTCAAAGGGTTCGGTCAAAAAACCCAAATGTCCCCCCACATTCACCGCTAGAATCGGGATATCATAAGGCGCAAGATGACGAGCCGCCGCGAGAATCGTACCATCTCCCCCCAAAACCACTGCTAAATCAATTTTTTTCGACGAAGATGCTAAAAATACCGGATAAGGATTATCTTTCGGCCCGCTCGGCCCTAACAAAACCTGACATCCCTGACTTTCAAGTTGACGAGCGCAAATTTCAGCCCAAGTCCGACCTTGAGAACTATCGGTTTTGTGGACAATAATAACTTGATTTAACTGCACGCCATCTTCCTTTTTTGGTTGTTGGTTGTTGGTTGTTGGTTGTTGGTTGTTGGTTGTTGGTTGTTGGTT
>JAWQFT010000201.1:0-7436 GCA_035968055.1 Jaaginema sp. PMC 1080.18
GCGGATTGCCCAATCGCAGTCATAGCTTAGGTTTTAACCGCCTAACCCACCCTACATCAAAGCCTCGTTTTAGGTGTGTCAAGCCACTACTAATTTACATTTTTATTTATAGCGCTACGTTCGTGGCTTGAGACATAACACAAAGGCTCAAACCTAAAGATGGTGGGCGATGCCCACCCTACGCAATGTCCTAATGCTTGTTCGTAGCGCTATAATGGTGAATTTTTCCTGTCTAACCAGCGACTTTGGATTTAGATTTCGGGACGAAGGGATGGGTGCGATAATCCGAAGTTACATTACCCAGAGGGAGGAAAATGGTGAGTTCTTCGCCTTGTTGGGGGCGCTGACGCACGATGAGTTTGCCACCGAGGGCGTGAAAGAGGTTTTTGGTAACGTCGAGATTGAGGCTTAAGTTCCCGGTTTCAGGTTGGAACATCAAGAGTTGTCCCATTGCCTTCAAGGAGTGGGTTAAGGCTGCTCCTGGGGACATGAGTTGTAGTTTGAGTTGATGTCCGGCGGTGGTGACTTGGATTCGCATTCTGCCGCCAGTGGGGAGGCTACGGGTGAAGCTTTCCATTAAGCCAGCGAGGGCTTGATCGAGCATAGCAGGATTACTGACGACGGTGGGCAGCTTTTCGGGTAATACGATGTCGAGGTTGACGTTACGCCGTTGGGCTTGCTTTTGCCAGTGGGGGATGCGTTCTTGGATGACTTGAGAGAGGGAGATGGGGATGAGTTGTAGGTTTTGTTGTTGGGGGGGTGCGTTTTCGAGTTCGGCAGCCCGGAAGATGAGTTCCATGCGGTTGATTTGGGCGGTGCATTCTTGGTCGATGGCTTCGAGGCGTTTGACGGCATCGGCGTTGAGGTTGTCTCGTTTTTTGAGGAGGAGACGCACTAGCATCCGAATTGTGGTCAGAGGGGTGCGAATTTCGTGGGTGAGGGCTTGTAAAAATTCGTATTCGGGGAGGGACTCGTTGGCTTCGGCAGTTAGCTCAGGGAGGCTCATGAGGTCTTCGTGGGGGCGATCGCCATTACTTCCTACTGTTGTGACTCGTCTCGGCAAGGTAGCAGGAAGTTCAGGCAGATTTTTGAGTATTAGGCGGCTAAATTCGCTGACGAGACGATAATCTGGCGGATTGAGGGGGGTTTTGGCGATTATTGCGTCGAGCGATCGCAAATGCTGGGGAGAAGTGAGGGCTAAACGCGATCGCAAACTTTGCCAAGCTGGTTCGATAACTTGAGGATCGAAGCTGAAGCGAAAGGCAGCACGATCGCTATCTTCGGCATTGAAAACCATTACCATTGCCAGGTTTTGCGTCCAAATCAGGCAGAATTGCTCGTTGGTGAGGGGATCGACGCTTAATAAGGGATATTCTTCGATTTGCGGTTGCGATCGCTCTTGGGGATTTGCCGCACCGGGGAGTTGTCTTTGTTGGCAAGCATCTAAACTGGTGGGGGTAAATACGCCCAGGTGATACTGTTTGCCGAGGGTGGGATCGCTAATCACGGGTGTGGGACTGGACAGCACTAATCCCAAACAGTCGGGGGATGAGTTTTGACTCAAACGAGCGAGCAAACAATCCACGGCGGCTACTGCACCATACCATTCTCGTTGCGATCGCACAACGCTGGCATTGTTGGGAAAAGACTCACACATCGGCAGAGGCGCGGTTTCTGCCTCCTCGTGTTGCTTTAAAATATCATTAATTGTTAAAAGAATAGGATTAGATTTAAGCATTATCGTATCGACCAGAGCGAACAACATCAAAGAAGTTTTGTGTCAAGAGCCAATATCCGCTTCTTTCTTTGAGTCTCGAAGCCGGGTAATCTAGGAAGGCCTCTCAATCTCACACCATAACCTCTTGGCATGATAATAACGTGCTAAGGTTCGCTTTCACAGCCGTAGAACCGAACCAATAATTCGCAATCTCCTCCACTTCTGTTCCGTTAGGGCGCTACGCACAAGGGGTTAGAAAGTCGCCAAAAACTTTCCCCCAAGTTGTCCAAATTCTTTGAAAAAACAAATTCTCCCCTAATTTCAAAGGAAATAAAAGAGGAGAATATTTAGGTTATCTCAGCGATTTTCGCTGAACATTATCAATGTTTAAAAACTGATTTATTTTACATCAGAAGCATCAAAAATACCGAACTCGCGGGTGTTATAGTCGTGCATAATGCGATCGGCATGACGCACTTGCTCGTCGCTACCACTTACCATCAATAAATAATGACCAGCTTTGACTCTTTTGTCGTAAATTTTTGCTTTTTCTTCAGGGATTCCCATTCCGGCTAAAGCACCGACTAAACCCCCCGCAACTGCACCGATTCCAGCGCCAGCAGCAGTGGTGGCTAATGTGGCTAATTCACCGGCAACAATAACCGGGCCTATACCCGGAATGGCTAAAGCTCCCAAACCGATTAATAAGCCGCCTAAACCGCCTAAAACAGTACCTGTAACTGCGCCAATTCCGGCACCTTCTTTGGCTTCATTACCGTGTTTTTCGGTAATTTCTTCTGCGCCTCTAACCTCATCAGCGTTACGGGCAATTAAAGAAACGCGATTCATATCGTAGTTAGCATTTTTGAGGGCGCGAATTGCTCTTTCGACATCTTCGCGATGCTCAAACACACCAACAGCACGTTTAAAAAGAGCTGCTTTTTTAGTTGTATAAGTCATAAATTTTTGTATCCTTGAATTGAGATTTATACTCTTATCTTTAAATCTATAATTAATTAAACTTTGAATCCTCTATCATTAGAAACAATTGCGACAATTTTGTCTTTTAAAATTTCTGACTAAAGACAGACATTAATAGGCTAATTATTTTGAATTTTTAAGTAATTAATTAGTTCGTAATTAGGGACGACAATTTTTTAGAAAAATAAAAGAGGTGCGATCGCGTTCGCTAAAATAAAAATTGTAGGCTACTCCTTTTTGGCTTTTTCCCTTTGAAACCCAACGCATCGCAATCCGAAAGTCACATCTCCCAAGCTCGCGCCAGCTTACAACAAGCGCTTTCGTGGTATTCTAGTTTTCGTCGGCATGGCGATCGCGCTCCCCAACCGGAACTGCAAGCGGCGGTTCGCACTGAGTTACAATCCCTCAAGGCAGCCCTAGAAAAACTCGACCGCAAAGTCATTCATATCGCGGCTTTCGGTTTAGTTAGTCGCGGAAAATCGGCAGTGGTAAACGCTCTCCTGGGTGAAAAACTGTTTCAAACTGGCCCGCTTCACGGAGTCACAAAATATCCCAAATCCGCTCGTTGGACACCCCCAGGAGGCAAAATCGAGGTAGAACTCATCGATACTCCCGGACTCGACGAAATCGACGGTCAAGCGCGATCGCAAATGGCGACAGAAGTAGCACAACAAGCAGATTTAATTCTCTTTGTCGTCGCGGGAGATATCACGCGGGTGGAGTACGAAGCTTTGTGCGAATTGCGGGAAAGTCAAAAGCCGTTGTTGCTGGTATTTAACAAGATTGACCTTTATCCCGAACAAGACGCAAAGGCAATTTACCAACAACTGCGGACGTTGGGTACGGGAAAACTGCAAGATGTGAGTTTACAGCAAGCCCTCTCCCCCGATGAGATTGTCTGCATTGCAGCCGAACCTTCCCCGGTACAAGTGCGGGTGGAATATCCCGACGGACGGGTAAAATATGAGTGGGAAACCCCTCCCCCCCAAATTGACGAACTGCGCCACAAGTTACTGAAGATTTTAAACCAAGAAGGGCGATCGCTCCTGGCGCTGAATGCCCTCTTTCAAGCCCGACAAGCCGAAACCCAACTCGCGCAGAAAACCCTCGATTTTCGTCAAGCGGAAGCTGAAGCCTTGATTTGGCAATATGCCCAGTATAAGGCGATCGCTGTTGCTGTCAACCCCATTGCAATTCTGGATATTATTGGCGGAATTTTCACCGATTTAGCCCTAATTCGCGCTCTCGCTCGTTTGTATGGCTTACCGATGACCAGTTATGAAGCGGGGACGTTGTGGCGTAAAATCTTTGCCAGTACCGGGAGTACAATTCTCAGCGAAATTGGCAGTAGTGTCTTTATGGGTTTGAGTAAAAGTACGGCGGCGATTGCTAGTATTTGGGAGAGTCCGGCGGCGATTGCGACGTATGGGACGGCGGCGGCGACTCAGGGCGCGATCGCGGGTTATGGGGCGTATACTGTAGGTAAGGCAGCCCAGGTGTACCTCGCGAATGGTTGTTCCTGGGGTCAATCGGGGCCGAGTACCACGATTCAAGGTATCCTCTCAGATATTCCTCCTAATACGATTCTTTACCGTCTACGCAGCGAGTTAGGGGATTTATTGGAGGAGTGAAAATGAATTGTACTGATGCTCTGGTGTAGCGCTAGAGCAATTGAGTTGCTTGCCGGACGAGAAAGGGGCAAGATGGCATTGTTGTTGATGAGTTTGTGCCAACGTCGATGGATTTCACGCTGTTTCTGCAAAATGTCCTCAATGGCTTGTCGATTGGGAGTGTTTACGCGATTTTTGCGTTGGGTTATACGCTAGTTTTTTCTATCCTGGGCATTATTAATTTTGCCCACGGTGCAATTTTTACTCTGGGGGCGTATTTTACTTATGCGCTGATTGGCGGTCAGTTTGGCTTTAATGGGGTTTTAGCGAATGCTCAGTTGCCGTTTCAGCTACCGTTTGGCTTGGCGTTGCTGTTGGGGAGTACGTTGGCTGGGGGTGTTTCGGTAGTTCTGGAGCGTTTGGCGTTTAAGCCTTTACGCGATCGCGCAGCAGACCCCATTTTAACGCTTGTTTCTAGTTTAGGGGCGGCGGTGGTAATTGTCAATTTAATTCAGTATTTAGTGGGGGCAGAAATTTACACTTTTCCGAGTAATATTTATGGCAATTTACCAGAGGCAATTAATTTTGGCACGGCGACAAATCCGATTAATATTCGCACGGTACAAATTATTATTTTTGGGGTGGCGGCAATCTTTGTGGGTTTATTAACTTACGGAATTCAGTTTACTAAAATAGGGAAGGCGATTCAAGCGGTGGCTGAAGATACGATAACGGCAAGTTTGTTGGGAATTAATCCGGAAAAAGTCATTATTTCTACCTTTTTTGTGAGTGGTTTTCTGGCGGGATTAGCGGGAACTTTAGTGGGTTCGAGTGTGAGTATTGCCGGGCCTTATTTTGGGATTGGTTTTGGTTTGAAGGGCTTGGGGGTGATTGTTTTGGGGGGGTTAGGAAGTATTCCAGGGGCGATTATTGGCGGTTTGGGGATTGGGATTGCTGAGGCTTTTGTACCGGGGGATTATTCGGGTTATAAGGACGCGATCGCGTTTGCGATATTATTAATTGTGTTACTAATTCGTCCCCAAGGCTTATTAGGTCGTAAAAATATCCAGAAAGTGTAAGCAAAGTAATGGTCGATTTCCTTAACACTTATAGTAATTTAATTGTCCTCGCGGTGCTAGGTGCAATCTTAGGATTATCTGTTTATCTGCCTTTGATGGCGGGTCAATTGTCTTTGGCAACGCCAGGTTTTTATGCTTTGGGGGGTTATATTGCCGCTATTTTTTCGACAGAAGTTTTTCCCTTTTCGGGGCGCTGGTTTCCTTTACCTTTACTGGCTTTAGAAATGCTGATGGGGGCAATTGTATCGGCGATTATTGCGGTTATTCTGGGTATTCCGGTATTGCGCTTGCGGGGGATTTATCTCGCGATCGCAACGATTGCTTTTGTGGAAATTCTGCGGATTTTATCCTTAAATCTGGAAATTACGGGAGGAGCAGTGGGTATTTTTGGAATTCCTCAACCTTTTGCTTCTCCCCTTGCTTATTTATGGTTGGCAATTCCCCTTTTGTGTCTGACGATGCTGTTAATTTATCGTCTGGAAAATAGCAAAACTGGCCGAGCTTTAAGGGCAATTCAAGAAGACGAGTTAGCGGCAAATACGATGGGGATTAACCCAACTTATTACAAAGTTTTGTCTTTCGTTTTGGGGGCGATTGTGGCGGGTGTAGTTGGAGTCGTTAGCGCTCATTTTCTCAATACTTGGAATGCGCGTCAAGGCACTTTTGATGCCAGTATTATTTATTTAGCTTTTGTGTTGATTGGTGGCTCAAGAACTTTTGTCGGCCCGGTGGTGGGAGGTATTATTTTGATTGCATTACCGGAAGTTTTACGGGGTTTGGGAGATGTGCGTTTGATTGTGTTTGGTTTGCTGATTATGTTGGGAACAATTTTTTATCCCCAAGGTTTGATTACGCCTACATTAATTAAGCGTTGGTTACAAAGACCATTGAGTAAGTTAGTTGCTGGAGTTTTTTCTGCTCGAAGGTAAGTTTGTGGTAGACGAAGTGATTTTATGTATCTACAGTATTGCGGTGCGTTACGCTGCGCTAACGACACCCTACCTAAAGTCTTATTTTAAGTGCAAGAAATGCTAGAAGAACCTTTACTTGAAATTCAAGATTTAACGAAACAATTTGGTGGCTTAATTGCTGTTGATGGCGTGGGTTTTACAGTGCGATCGCGCGAAATTTTTGGTTTAATCGGGCCGAATGGTGCGGGAAAAACAACCCTCTTTAATATGCTCACCGGACTCATCGAACCCACTCAAGGGAAAGTGATTTACGAGCGGCGTAATATTGCCCAACTCAAACCTTACCAAATTGCTCAATGTGGCATTGCTCGTACTTTCCAAAATTTGCGCTTATTCGGTAATTTATCTGTATTGGAAAATGTTGAGATTGCTTGTCACCGTCATAATTCAACTTCCCTTCTTGCCGATATTTTAAACTTTGCTTCAGCCCGAAAAGCCCGTCAACAAGACCGAGAATCGGCTCAAATTTTACTAGAATTAGTGGGTTTAACTTCCTTAAAAAACCAATTAGCAAATAACCTTGCTTATGGCGATCGCAGGCGCTTGGAAATTGCCAGAGCTTTAGCCCTCAAACCCAGTCTCCTCCTACTCGACGAACCCGCAGCCGGAATGAACCCCAACGAGAAAGCAGCCTTAAGCGAACTCATCCGAGAAATTCGCGATCGCTTTCACCTCACTATTATTTTAATCGAACATCACATTCCTCTGGTAATGGGTTTATGCGATCGCATTGCCGTGTTAGACTTTGGCAAACTAATTGCTTTGGGAAATCCCGAAACCGTGCGCCAAAATCCGGCGGTGATTGAAGCTTATTTGGGAGATGAATAGCTTTTCAGTTATCAGTGATTAAGGGGCAGTCGGGAGAGATTAGGTAGTAGGTCTTGGGTAGTGGGCAGATTTTTCAGTTATCAGTCATCAGCATCTAAGAGGCAGTAGGGATTGGGCAGTAGGTCTTGGACAGTGGGCATTGGGGGAGGGAATTGGGCAATCGGCAATCGGGAAGAAATTGGAATTGTGACGAGTAACCAACAACCAACAACCAACAACCAATAACCAACAACCAACAACCAACAACCAA
>JAWQFT010000202.1:0-7121 GCA_035968055.1 Jaaginema sp. PMC 1080.18
GGTGCGTTACGCTGCGCTAACGACACCCTACTTATAGCCTCATTTTAGCTGTGTCGCGCCAATAGAAAGGCGGGAGGAGGAGTTTACTGTTCACCAGGAGGGAGGTCTGCGTCGTAGATTTCGATTTTTTGTCCGGGGAGGACTTTAGTAGTGGTATGAAAAGCGATGGTTTTTTTCATGGGTTGAAATGCCTCAAGTTGGGGATTCATTTAACGGTATCGCATCCACAGAACGCGGTTAATGCAGGGAAGGACGTTGCTGAAGGGCGGACTGGGGCAGAAAAATCGTTGCTTCGGTATTAGTTTATCGATCTGTTCTGTCAACTTGAGATATTGAGATTTTAAAACTTAGAATTTTTTAATATTCGACACGCTTTTTCTTGTCCATAAATATGCTCTATAAGAGGTCGCATCCAGCCCACATCAATTCCGCTACTTTTGTGATACTTCCAAAATTCTAAAAATTCGTAAACTTGATTTTGGATTTCAGGAATATTAGCAATAATACGATCTATAAATTCTTGAGTTCCACCAATTAAAGCATGATGTTCGTGAGAAGTTATAACTCCCCATTTTCCACTAGGAGAAAATAAAATATTTTCTGACAAACTTATCCATTTTAAATCATCTGGAAAATTTTCATAAGAATAGTAAAGATTGATTTCTGAAAAGGGTATGTAAAAATGATTATTTCTTTTTTGATTAATGTTTTTAGCATAGGGTTTTGTCAAGGAGTTAGCAAGTGACAACTCTTCATCTGATAGTTGCGATATAAACCCTTGCACTTTAGATAAATAAGGAGAAACATCCTCTTGTTTGATTTTTGCTGTACTATCTTCTGAAATCCACAATGACGATAAGTAAAAACCATTATCCCCATTGAGGATAGCAGATTCAATAATTACATCCAAAAGTGGAGATTCAATTTGATAAGAACATTCAAAAATAATTAATTTAGCTTCAACTTCATTAGAAAATGGACTGCCAAATGGATCGCTATTGACAAATACTTTTTGTTTGATTGGTTTGATGTCTGAATTAAACTCGTCTTGCGATATTCTTTTCATTATTTTTTTATATGTAGAATTTAACTCCCCCTACTGCCTATTGCCCACTGCCCAATACCTCAACCAAGCCAAACACGCTAGAATCCAGACAAACCCCAAGCTCGTGTAACTCCAAAGGAGAAAATCAGTTATGTTTCTAGACGAACTCACTCCCATTGCTCAAGAATTGCTGCAACAACCCGTTGCCTTTATGGGAGGCTTCTTTTCTGGCGTATTTCGCCTGAATGTCGCTGAAGAACCCCTGAAAAGCTGGTTAGAGCAACAAGGGGCAACCGTGACAGCTACGCCCTACGAAAGCAATGGTAACAGTAAAGGCCCTCAATCTATTGCCATTGACTAAGCTCAATGCTGAAGTTGATCTAAAGTTCGCTGGCCTCTCACCCAAGCCTTCTCTAAGATAGTGCCAAAGGGAATTGTTACTTCCGGGTAACTTTCCCTTCACTGTAGATTGTCGCAAACTGCGCGGAGGCTGAAACCAAATGGCGAACAACCAACAACCAGAAATCCAAGAACATTATCTCGACCGAGATTGTACAACTTTATCGCGTCACGTTCTCCAACAGTTGCACAGTTTTTCCCCCGAAGCCCAAGACCTCAGCGCCATTATGAATCGTTTGGCTTTGGCTGGCAAGCTGATTTCTCGCCGTCTGAGTCGCGCGGGACTGTTAGAGAATGCTTTGGGGTTTACGGGGGAGGTGAATGTTCAAGGCGAATCCGTTAAGAAAATGGACGTTTTCGCTAATGATGTCTTTATCTCGGTGTTCAAGCAAAGTGGCTTGGTGTGTCGCTTGGCTTCGGAGGAGATGGACAAGCCTTATTACATCCCAGAAAACTGTCCTGTGGGTCGCTACACGCTGCTTTATGACCCGATTGATGGTTCGTCTAATGTAGATATTAATCTCAATGTTGGCTCGATCTTTTCAATTCGTCAGCAACAAGGAGAAGATACTGACGGTGAAGCTAGGGATTTACTACAAGATGGTCACAAGCAACTGGCGGCGGGTTATATTCTCTACGGACCGAGTACCGTTTTGGTCTATTCGATGGGTCATGGCGTACATTCCTTTATTCTCGACCCCAGTTTAGGAGAATTTATCCTAGCCCAAGAAAATATCCAAGTTCCCCAACATGGCCCTGTCTATAGTTTGAATGAAGGGAATTATTGGCAGTGGGACGAATCGATTCGGGAGTATATTCGCTACGTTCATCGCCACGATGGCTACACGGCTCGCTATAGCGGGGCATTAGTCGGGGACTTTCACCGCATTTTGTTACAGGGTGGCGTATTTCTTTATCCCGGTACAGTGAAGAAACCCGAAGGAAAACTGCGTTTGCTTTATGAAAGCGCTCCTTTGGCCTTTTTAATCGAACAAGCGGGAGGTCGTGCCAGTACGGGAAGTCAAGCTATTTTGGATGTTGTCCCGAAAGAACTGCACGCTCGTACACCCCTGGCAATTGGTTCGGTTGAAGATGTGCAATTGGTGGAATCTTTTATTACGGATTGGGCAAGACGTAAAGCAGATAACGAAGCGATCGCGAAATAACCGTTATGCTACAGCAAATCTAACCGTCAGTTTTTAACCTCAAACTACTCTCTTTGTTAATTTTATGGTGACACTACTCGACAATCCGCTCCGTCTGGGATTACAACAACAGCGTACTCCCGAACCCCTAATTCTCGTCATTTTTGGCGCATCGGGGGATTTGACTCAGCGCAAACTCGTTCCCGCCCTCTATGACCTCAAAAAAGCTCACCGTCTTCCTGCCGAAATGACGATTGTGGGGGTAGCCCGTCGCGATTGGAGTCACGATTATTTCCGCGAACAAAGCCGTATTGGGATTGAGGAGTTTTCCGATGGTATTGGTTCGGAAGCCCTTTGGGAAGATTTTGCCGAAGGCTTGTTTTACTGTTCCGGCAATATGGACGATGCGGACAGTTATCAAAAACTGAAAAGCTTTCTCGCAGAACTCGACGGCAAACGGGGAACTCGCGGCAATCGCGTCTTTTATTTGGCGGTTTCGCCCAAGTTCTTTAAGCCCGGACTCAGACAACTGGGCGCGGCGGGAATGCTCGATGACCCGATGAAACATCGCTTGGTGATTGAAAAGCCTTTTGGCAAAGACTTGAGTTCGGCAAAGTCTCTTAATCGCGTCGTGCAACAGGTTTGTAAAGAAGAACAGGTTTATCGCATCGACCACTATCTCGGCAAAGAAACTGTACAAAATATTTTGGTGTTTCGCTTTGCTAATGCCATTTTTGAACCTCTTTGGAATCGCCAATTTGTCGATCACGTACAAATTACCGTAGCAGAAACCGTGGGGGTTGAAGAACGGGCGGGTTATTACGATACCTCTGGGGCGTTGCGAGATATGGTACAAAACCATTTGATGCAATTGCTGTTAATTACGGCCATGGAACCGCCTAACTCCCTCGATGCTGACAGTATTCGCAACGAGAAAGTAAAGGTGCTGCAAACGCTACACCTCGCTGATGCGAATAATCTCGATCTCTGCGCCATTCGCGGTCAATACTCCCCCGGTTGGATGAAGGGTAAGCCGATTCCCGGTTATCGTCAAGAACCCGATGTTAACCCAGAATCAACGACACCAACCTTTGTGGCGATGAAGTTAATGGCGGATAACTGGCGCTGGAAAGGCGTACCTTTTTATCTGCGTACTGGGAAGCGACTGCCGAAAAAAGTGACAGAAATTGCCATTCAATTTCGGGAAGTTCCTCTCACCATTTTTAAATCCGTCGCCCAACAAACCAGCCCGAATATTCTGACGATGCGGATTCAGCCGAATGAGGGCATTTCTTTACGTTTTGAAGCGAAAATGCCGGGCCCCGAACTGCGGACTCGCACGGTGGATATGGATTTCAGCTACGGCACGTCTTTTGGCATGGCTACGGCTGATGCTTATACCCGCTTGTTGCTCGATTGTATGTTAGGAGATCAAACCCTCTTTACTCGCGCTGACGAGGTAGAAGAAGCTTGGCGGGTGGTCACTCCGGCTCTTTCGGCTTGGGATGCCCCGGCTGACCCCAGTACCGTACCTCAGTACGAAGCGGGAACTTGGCAACCCACTGAAGCCGAGTTTCTGCTCAATCGCGATGGCCGACGTTGGCGACGTTTGTAAACCCCATAACTCGCTTGTTGTACAGCAGTTGATTATTGCAATAGCACAAAACCTATGACTACTACGCCTCTTGTTTCTCTACAAAACCCCAAAGATGTCTCGATTGAAGATATCGAAGCTGAATTAAGTAAAATTTGGCAGAGTTCTAACCTTGGTGAAGAAGGCCCTGCGGCAACCCGCGCGGCAACCTTTAGCTTTTTGATTTACGAACCCGAAGGTACTCAACAACTTTTGGCGGCATTGAATTATTACACTGGCCCCGTTGATGGTATTGACGGGCCGCGCACGGTTTCTGCGGTTAAAGCCGCTCAAAAAGCCTTCGATTTTGAAGTGACTGGCAAAAGCAGCCCAGAGTTTTTGGCTCGCTTGCAGTCAGAATATCAACAACTCCGTCAAGAAGATAAGCTCACTTCTGAGAATTTAACGGCGGCGTTGCAATATTCGCCAGATTTGGATGGGGCAGGAATTGCTGACGCGATCGCTGTGGCAAATCCTTGTCGTATTATCACTCTTTGCCCCACAATGGGTAAAGATGAAGGCGTGACTGCCCAAGTTTCGGCTTATTGTCCGATTCAAAAGCGCAGCAGCAGCACTTTAGTTTGTTGCGAATATATTACGCTGCGCGGTACTGCCGAAGCCCTAGAACGGATTGGTGGCGTGATTGCCGAGTTGATGATTCCTGAATTGCCGAAGTTTGTTTGGTGGAAAGCCACTCCCTCGCCGAACTACGGCTTGTTTCAGCGTTTGATGGAAAATGGTGACAGCATTATCTTTGATTCTAGTAGCTTTATTAATCCAGAAATGGATTTGTTGAGTGTGGGTCAACTGGTGCAACAAGATAGTCCCATTGCCGATCTCAATTGGCGGCGCATTGCTCCTTGGCAAGAGTTGACTGCCGAAGCTTTCGACCCCCCAGAACGTCGTTCGGCGATTTGGGAAGTAGACCGAGTGACGCTGGATTATGAAAAAGGTAATCCGGCTCAAGCGATTCTCTATCTGGGTTGGTTGGCTAGTCGCCTGAAGTGGAAGCCCATTGCTTATACTTACGAAGGTGGCGATTATGATATCCGTACTGTTAAGTTTGTCAGCGAACAGCAACAGGAAATTGAAGCCGAACTGGCTGGGATTCCCACCGCCGATTGGGGCGAGATTCCGGGGGATTTGATTAGCCTGAAGCTGAGTTCGACTAACTTGCAAGCCGATTGCTGTACGGTGCTGTGTTCGGAAACCACTGGCTGTATGCGGATGGAAGCCGGGGGGGGCGCACAAGCTTGCCGTATTAATCAGGTGACTTCTGTTTCGGATCAAAAAACTGAGGAGTTGTTGAGTCAACAGCTACAACGCTGGGGTCGCGAAATGTTATACGAAGAAAGTATGACGGTGGCCAATACAATTATGTCGTTGAATCAGCAGAATTAATGGCGATCGCGATCGCCGCAGAACGCAGTGGGGCAGGGAAAACCACCGTCACCCTAGCCCTCCTGTCGTTTTTGGCACGTCAAAATGCTGCGGTACAGTCGTTTAAGGTGGGGCCGGATTACATCGATCCCATGTTCCACACGGCGGTAACGCAGCGTCCCTGTCGCAACCTCGACCCAGTTCTAACTTCTCCCCAATACGTCCGCGATTGTTTCAACCGTCACTGTTACGGCGTGGATTATGCCCTAGTCGAAGGGGTTATGGGTTTGTTTGACGGTGTAACGATCCCTCCCCATCTTCAGTCAGAGAAACAGGGTTGTGAGTCAATTCCTGACTTCGCTAGTACCGCTCATATCGCCCGTTTACTCAATATACCTATTGTATTAGTCGTCGATTGTAGCAAGCTGTCTGGGTCAGTGGCCGCGATCGTTCACGGTTATCGCAGTTTCGATCCCCGCTTGCACTTTGCCGGAGTTATACTCAATCGCGTGGGAAGCGATCGTCACCTAGAAATGCTTATAAATGCCTTACAACCCCTCGCAATTCCTATTTTAGGAGTTTTGCGTCGAAATCAAGAAATCACCCTCCCAGACCGCCATTTAGGGCTAATTCCCACCGCCGAACACCCACAACTGCATCGCTTTTTTGACCAATTAGCAGATATTGCCTCTAGTAGTTTTGATTGGCAGCAATTATTACCTTTACTGGCAGTTAAGACATCTGCAACATCTTCAATTCAGACCCCTGTTACCCCTACTCAGTCGGTTCGGATTGGCATCGCACGCGATCGGGCCTTTAACTTCTATTATCAAGATAACCTCGATCTCCTCACCCAACTCGGTGCGCAACTCATCCCTTGGAGTCCTCTAAACGACCCCAGCCTCCCTCATAATCTCCACGGCCTCTACTTCGGTGGCGGCTTTCCTGAAGTCTTCGCAGCCCAACTTGCCGAGAACAAAACCGCCTGTCAAGCCGTATACCAAGCCATTCAAACGGGACTTCCTACTTACGTCGAGTGTGGTGGTTTAATGTACTTATGCCAACACCTCACAGACTTTGACCACAAAACTTGGAACTTAGTCGGGGCAATTCCTGCTCAAACCAGCATGAGTTCTCGCCTGACTCTCGGTTATCGCCATGCCCAAGTTCTACGCCCCAACTTCCTTCTGAATCATCAAGACATAGTTTGGGGTCACGAATTTCATCGTTCCAAAATTTTACCCCTTTCTCCTCAACCCCTATTTCAACTCACCGGCCTCAGTCCCAACTGTTCTCCCTATACCGAAGGTTGGGGAAATTTCTGGCTCTACGCTTCTTATCTTCATCTACACTGGGGAACGCAAACTTTTGTCCCTCAACGCTTCCTCAAAAGCTGTCAAACATCTCAACTTCTATAAACGCCAAATTACCCGATTCTAGTAAATCTAGAATCGGGTAATTTGCTTTAAAAAAGAACCTGGCACTGAGCTATTGTCCCAGGAGGTGACCCTCCAAGTA
Source organism: Jaaginema sp. PMC 1080.18 (assembly GCA_035968055.1). Taxonomy (GTDB): domain Bacteria; phylum Cyanobacteriota; class Cyanobacteriia; order Cyanobacteriales; family Spirulinaceae; genus Jaaginema. Next base: position 7,121 of record JAWQFT010000202.1, read on the forward strand.
T
>JAWQFT010000203.1:0-7009 GCA_035968055.1 Jaaginema sp. PMC 1080.18
TACGGCTCGTGATGATGAAGCTAATCCTAATTTGGAGCGTTCTGTACTGGGGTTAGGCGAAGGTAAGAGTCTCAACCGCTTGCAGTATACCCGCGATGAAGCGGAGGCAATTTTGGCGTTAGTGCCGGAAAGCCAGCGTTTGCAGGCGTTGGATTTTGCGGCGGAACGGGAGTTGATAACGAGTGCGGATTTGGCAGATTACCAAATTGTCCATTTGGCGACTCATGGTTTACTCAACGAGCAGAATCCTGAGTTGTCGGGGTTGGTGTTGTCGTTGTTTGAGGAGACGGGAGAAGCGGAAAATGGCTTTTTGCGCCTCCACGATATTTTTAACCTGAATCTCCCAGCAGAGTTGGTGGTGTTGAGTGCTTGCGAGACGGGACTGGGTGAAAATGTCCGGGGAGAGGGTTTGGTGGGTTTGACCAGGGGCTTTATGTATGCGGGGGCAAAGCGGGTGGTGGTGAGTTTGTGGAAGGTGAACGATGTGCAGACTTCGGTGTTGATGACGCAGTTTTACGAAAGGATGCTCCAAGAGGAACAGAATCCGGTGGCGGCATTGAGGGCGGCGCAGTTGCAGATGTGGGAAGCTGGGAAGTCTCCTTATTATTGGGCGGCGTTTACGGTGCAGGGGGATTGGCGGTAGTTTTGCTCTCATTCTCAGCCCTTTTCTGTAAGAGAGGGGCTTATTTTTAGAGGGGAATGATACCAAGTCCGGTTTAAATATACCGCCTATCCCGTTAACCCGCCCATTTTAGAAATCCGGGAAATATGGCAAAGTCCGTCTTCGCGGACTAAGTTAGGAGTGGGTTGTGGTAGGCGGATTTGGTATGAGATGTCCCGATGTTTTGGGTAACACTAGATTGGCAAATTCCGAAAACCAAAATTTTTAACCGAAACGTTTCGGCTAATATTAGCGCAACGCCGAATTGGCCACAATAAAAACAGTTGCCATTGAAGGAAAACACAAAAACTGCATAACCTTACAAACCTCAGAAATAGGTATTATCAGAAAATAGCGATCTTAGGCAAACTTAACGATGGCACAGGGAAAACAAGCAATTGGTAGCGTGTTGGTGATGCTGCTGGCCATGGGTAGCATTGGAGTTCCACAGGTAAGGGCTAACTCCACCGAACCTCAGCAGTTAGCACAGCAAACTAATGAAGTAACAGGGGAACTGAGCGAGAATAGCCAAATCCTCGATTATGGCAGCTATTTCAATGTTCATACCTTTAATGGAAGAGCAGGAGCAAAGTTTGTCATTGATTTAATGAGTTCAGACTTTAATGCTTATCTCATTATCTTGGGACCAAACGGTAAGCCGATTGCCCAGAATGATGACGGCGGAGAAGGCACCAATGCTCGCTTAGTCGTGACACTCCCAGTGGCGGGAACTTACCAAATTCTGGCTAGCTCCTTTTTACCGTCGATGACAGGGCAATACAGACTGAGTTTGAGCTTGATGTCTGACGGTTCTGAGTTGAGACTACTAGAGACATTGTTTCCAGGGTTAACGGGTTTCCAAATTCCATTTGAACAACTTAGACAACAAGCTAATTTTCCTGATTCCTCACAACCGTCAGTAACAGATATACTTACTCGAGAGTTAACGAACTCGCTTCCATTTCCATTTGGACAATTGTTACTTGAGGGATTTCAAAACTCCCCTCAAAGGGTTGCGGCACTCGATCGAGAATCCGTGGAACTCTTACGGAAAGGTTACTACAGTGAGGCGGAATCTCGTTCAAGAGAAGTCCTGGCAATTTTGCGCGAAGAAGTTGATGAGAATCATCCCGCGATCGCTAAGGGTCTTACCAGCTTAGCCCGCGTGTACGATTTTCAGGGACGGTATGATGAGGCTGAACCCCTTTATCAAGAAGCTTTGGCAATTAACCGCAAGCATTTTGGTGAGAGCCACCCTGAGTCAATTCTAAGTCTCAGGATATTGGCAGGCACGTATAGCAACCAAGGTCGCTATGGGGAAGCTGAATCCCTTTTTGAGGAAATCCTCAATCTCCGCCGTGGGGTGTTTGGCGATCGCCATCCCCAAGTAGCAGAGAGTCTCGAGAGTTTGGCGGGGGTTTACCTTTCTTTGGGGCGCTACGATGAGGCTGAGACTCTTTATCAACAGGCTTTGTCAATCTATCGCGAACAAAGGGAAGTTCCCCATCCCAGTATCGCCAGGGGTCTCAATAGCCTAGCAGTTATTTATTTCAATCGGGGTCGTTATAATGAGGCTGAAGCTTTCTTAAAAGAAGCGATCGCCATTAAACCGGGAATCGCAACTATCAATAATCTCGGGGAGGTATATCAACAGCAAGGTCGTTACGCTGAAGCCAGAAATATTTTCGAACAAGCCCTTTCAATTCGCAGAGAGCAGTTTGGCGATCGCAGTGAGGAAGTTGCCTACAGCCTTAACAATTTAGCAAAAAATTCCCTTACTCTGGGAAGCTACGATCGAGCTGTCCAGCTTGCTCAAAAAGGACTGGATATCCGACGAGAAATACACAGCAATCGTAGCATATTTATTGCTCAAAGCCTTAAGGATTTATCGACAGTTTATCTAACTCAAGGCAATATTACCCAAGCCATTACAACTCTGAGCGAGGGATTAAACATTGAAGAATTGAACTTAGACCTCAACCTGGCGACGCTCAACGATACTCAACGCCAAGCCTACGCCGCCACCCTCTCCAACACAACGCAAAAAGCCATATCCCTTCACCTGCAAGCAGCGCCCAACTCTCCTGAAGCCGCCCGCCTGGCCCTCACCACACTACTCCGTCGCAAAGGTCGCGTTTTAGAAGCCGGAACCCTTAGTCTGCAACGGCTACGACAAAACCTGTCCCCCGAAGACCGCGAAACCCTCGATCGCCTCGCCCAAGCGCAACGACAACTATCTGCCTTCATCTTCAACCCTCCCGACAATCTTCCTCCCGAACAGTACCGCATCCGCCTTGCCGAATTAGAAACGACAGTGGCTCAATTAGAATCGAGCCTAGCTCGCCGCAGTGCCGTCTTCCGAGCCGAATTTACGCCTGTTGAAATCGCCGCAGTCCAGGCTCAAATTCCCAGTAACGGCGTGTTAGTAGAATATGTCCGCTATCAACCCTTTAATGCCAGGGATGTCCAAAAACCTTGGGAAGCAGACCGCTATGCTGCCTACCTGCTCTTTCCCGATGGGCGAATTCAAGCCGTTGATTTGGGCGATGCTGCCCCCATTGACGCTGCGGTGCAATCTTTCACTCGCCTGCTGCAAGACCGCAGCGCCGACTTTCAAAGAGCCGGTGCCGTTCCGACTCTTCGCCCTGACGTGGTAGAAGGTGTGACAAATACTCTTCATACTCTTGTCTTTGACCCCATCGCGCCTTACCTGCAAAACACCCAACACTTGCTGATTTCCCCTGATAGTCAACTCAATCGCTTACCCTTTGAAGCGCTCCAACCCGAAACCGGAGGTGACTATCTCGTACAGCAATACCAAATTAGTTATCTCAACTCCGGACGGGACTTACCCAAATTCAACCTTGTACCATCTAGCAACAATCCGGCGATTGTGCTGGCAAACCCCAATTATGAGACGGCTGACAATACCGTGCAGATTGCTCGAACGGTTCCCGATTCTCAAGAGAACGATCGCAGTGTTAACGAGCGCTCTACCGAGTTGAGCCAACTCCAAGTTCGTCCGCTTCCAGGGACTGCTGCGGAAGCTGAAGCCATCAAACCACTGCTGCCCAATGCTCGGTTCTTCAATGGCATTGAAGCCACCGAAAATCTCCTCAAAACCGTTCAAGCTCCCCGCATTCTGCACATTGCCACCCACGGCTTTTTCCTGCCGGACATCGAGCGCCCTAACTCCGATCGTCTCAGCTTGGGTATGAGCAGCAACAACTTTTCAGCGACTTCTATATCGCCAGAGAGGACGTTAGAAAATCCCCTATTGCGTTCGGGTTTAGCCTTAGCGGGATTCAACAATCGCAATAGCGGCAATGAAGATGGAGTCCTGACTGCCTTAGAAGCATCCAATCTTAATCTTTTGGGGACTCAACTTGTCGTCCTCTCTGCTTGCGAGACTGGACTAGGGGACATTGCTAACGGTGAAGGGGTTTATGGTTTGCGTCGAGCCTTTGCACTGGCGGGGGCCCAAACCCAGTTGATGAGCCTGTGGCAAGTGAGCGATTTCGGTACAAAAAACTTGATGGCTCGCTACTACCAAAAGCTGAACCAGGGGATGGGAACCAGCGAGGCTTTGCGGTCAGTGCAGTTGGAGATGATTGCGAATGGTGGGAATTACAGCCATCCTTATTATTGGGCTGCGTTTGTCCTGGCTGGCGATTGGAGACCGTTGGAGTAGGCAAGCTGCCGGATTGAAGCTAAAACGAGCAATGATTTCAGTAAAGATGCGATCGCGCATCGGTTTATCCTTGAAACTATCATCCAGCCAAAAGGAAACCTCAATTCATGTCTTCTCTGCGTCGCCGTCACTTTTTACAACTCGCTGGCTCGACTCTCGCGACCCTGGGGCTAAGTCAGATTGACTTTCTCCGTCAGAGCGATCGCTACCACCAGGCGATCGCGATCGCCACCGGACGCAAACTAGCCCTGCTAATAGGCATTAACCAATATCCCGGCTTGATTGGTTCCCTCAGTGGCTGCCTCAACGATGTGCGCTTGCAATACGAACTGCTGGTACATCGCTATGGCTTCGACCCGCAAAATATTGTTATCGTCTCCGAGGCATCCCTCAATCTTCCGGCTAAAGAACTTATTACCCCCCCGACCCGACAAGCCATTCTTGATGCTTTCACCCATCACTTGATTGACCAAGCCCAGCCCGAAGATGCCGTGGTGTTTCACTACTCCGGTCACGGTACTTATGTGCGCGACCCCCATCCCGTTAGCTATAGCCAAGAACTCAACAATCTCGGCCCGAGCAATTACGAAAACTTTGAAGGCTATAACGGCGCGATCGTTCCTGTTGATGCTTTAGAGGGGACAGCAGACGGGGAAGCCAATGTCATCATGGGTAGCACAATTTTTCTGTTGTGCCGCGCCCTCAAAACCGATAACCTCACCCTGGTCTTAGATAGCTGTTATTCCGGGGGTGGAGTACGAGGCAACTTAGTTTATCGAGCCACCCTAGCCGATACAGACATCATACCCAGCCCAGCAGAACAAGCGTTTCAAGAGCAGTTAATAACCGAGTTGGGGCTGACCCGCCCCCAGGTACAGGAGATGCGTAGAGCGGGTATTGCCAAAGGGGTAGCGATGACCTCGGCCCGGGCTACCCAACTTGCCGCAGAAACCAACGTTGCTAATTTTCAGTCGGGGATTTTTACTTATTTACTCACCCGTTACCTGTGGCAAACTATCTCGAATCGCCCCTTGCGCGAAGTATTTACCGATCTCGCTCGCATTACGCGGGCCTCAGCCGCAGAATTCAGAGGCAGTCAAGACCCCATTTACTTTACCCAGCCCGGTACAACACTAGATGCCCTTCCTCCCTATTTGCTGCGGGCCGCCACCCCAGCCGCAGATGCCGTCGTTCGTTCCGTCAAACCCGATGGCACGTTAGAATTTTGGCTGGGTGGGTTGACTCCCCAAGGTCTCAAACAAGCTGAGTCGATTTTTGAGCTAATCGACGAGGGGGGAAAGGTACTCGGACAAGCGAGCCTTACTCAACGAGATGGTTTGCACGGTTATGGAAAACTGGTAACCGCAGGGATTGCCGTACAGCCTGGAATGCTGATGCGAGAGTTGATTCGCGGCATTCCGACCGATATTACGCTGCGGGTGGGTCTGCACGAATCTCTGGGTGAAGATGGCGATCGCGCCCGCCAGATTTTAGCGGGGTTTGAGCGGGTCACTGGGGTAGAGGTCAACGGACAAACGAACACGGATTATTTACTGGGACGATTTGATAAAACAACTCAAGCGGTCGTACAGCAACAGAGTCGGAGCGACGCAGGCGATATTCAGGCACTAGGACTTGGCAGTATTGGTCTCTTCACCAATTCCTTAGACCCGATCTCCAGTACCTTTAGCTCTCAATACGAGGAGATCGGGTTAGCTCTAGAACGCTTGTTCCCCCGCCTTCGTCTACTGCTGGCAAACCAAGCCATAAAGACGATTCTCAACACGGAAACATCGGCATTGAAGGTTGAAGTAGAGGTGTCCTCAAATCAACGCGGGATTCTGGGCGTGGTGAGCAGCGATTCCCAACGCAGGACAACGACCCAAACTCAGTCCCACATTACCGGGATGCGTATTGGGGAAGAAATGTCATTACGGGTGACGAACCAGGAAGACCGTTCTCTCTATGTTGCGGTCATTGCCACCGAACGCGATGGAGATTTGTATGTTTATCATCCCAGCCATTGGAATGCTGCCGAAATCGAAGCAGAACTAAGTCCGGGGGAGACGACCGCGATTCCAAAAGAGGACGATATTTTTTATCTGCCGATTCAAGGGCCTGCTGGCTACTTTGAAGTCCTTGTCATTGCCAGTACCCACCAACTCCGCGATACATTACAGTCTCTCCAGCGTCTTTCCGACCGCTCTATTGGTCGAGGGCAACTCATCGCCTTTACGGAGGCACAAGAGACATCTAGAGGAGTAGAAGACAGTGCTTTTCGGATTATCCAAGATATCCTCGGCGATTTAGACCGCAATGCCAACGCTCCCTATGCCCTGCGTCCCGGTCAGGTTAGTGTTAATACCTCGCAATTAGCCGCTCTCTCCGTTACTATCGAGGTCACTACATCTTCTGCTTAGTTATAATAAATTCGAGGGTCGGTGGCAGTCAACACATAAAGGATTCTGTTTTTCTGACTAAATGATTGCCATCTTTACGGATATGTTCAGACTGACCTTGGCGGGTACTGCATAGCTCTACTGGATAGTTGACTCATCAAACAATGGCGGTCAAGCAAAATTTTTAACCGAAACGTTTCGGTGGCGTTGCTGAATGAAGCTATGAACGATACGGAACTGGCACCTCCCCAAATCGTA
>JAWQFT010000204.1:0-6979 GCA_035968055.1 Jaaginema sp. PMC 1080.18
TACACCCCTGCTTTTTGAGATTTTGTTCAATCACTTTTTCAGCAAGCCCTACCTACAATCGATTGAGAAAAGACGATGCTGCTGTGTTGATGATCGATCACCAGGCTGGCTTAGTTTCTCTGGTTCAAGATTATCCCCCCAATGAGTTCAAAAATAACGTCTTGGCATTGGCTGATGTGGCTAAATTCTTCGATTTGCCCACAATCCTAACCACTAGCTTTGAAAATGGCCCCAACGGCCCGATTGTACCAGAACTCAAAGAGATGTTCCCTGATGCGCCCTATATTGCTCGTCCCGGACAAATTAATGCTTGGGATAATGAAGATTTTAGAGATTGTGGGGCTGAAAACTCTTTCTTCTCTAGATTTGCGGTTGATTTAGGAATATTGCTAACAGTAGAATCATATTAGATTGATGAATGCACCAGGCGATCGCGCTCCAGAAGAGCAAAACCAATACGTTACGGCGGTGATTACTCATCGAGTGCGATCGGGACGCGAGACGGGCTACGAAGCATGGATTAGGGGGATTTCTGCTGATGCGCGTCAGTTTGCGGGACATCTGGGAGTTAATATCCTGCGACCTCAACCCGGAGCTTCGTCAGATTATGTTATTGTACTCCAGTTTGCGTCTTGTCCCCATTTGGACGACTGGCTCAATTCCGATATTCGCAAGGGTTGGATTGAGCGAGTGCAACCTTTGATTCACGAACCAGAATCAATCCAGGTTTTGACGGGTTTAGAAGGTTGGTTTCAGTTACCCACTCAAACCAGCCCTAAAGCGCCAAAGCGTTACAAACAGGCGATTTTAATCTGGGTTGGCGTGATGATTGTGTCTCTTTTGGTGAGTCCCTGGATTGCTCCTTTCCTCGAACCTCTACCCTGGATACTCAGAAGCGCGATTAATGCCGCTATCACTGTATTTCTGCTGTCTTATGCCATTATGCCTCACCTCAGTCGCTGGTTCACAGATTGGCTGTTTGATTAGGGTTTTCAGCGATTAAGGGGCTGTCGGGGAGAATTGAATTTTACCCCAGAAAGATGTCAGAAATTTAGCCTACAGGGTAGTGGCGTTTATATCGTTCTCACTCAAGTGCTTTAGTCTATTTTTGCGTATAATTGCGATAAACGATGATATTTCGCGATCGCATTATCTGGATTACTGGGGCTTCTACAGGAATTGGCGAAGCCTTAGCTGATGAATTAAGTCAAAAGGGCGCAAAATTAATCCTATCGGCGCGAAATATCGAGAAATTACAGCAAGTTCAGGCTCAATGCCAGAATCCGCAACAGCATCAGGTTATACCATTAGATTTAGCAGAGATAGAAACCATAAATCGGGCGGTAACGCAGGTTTTAGAGGAATTTACACAAATTGATATTTTGATTCACTGTGGGGGTGTGAGTCAGCGAGCCTTGGCGCAAGACACTGACCTCAGTGTAGATTACCAGATTATGGCGATTAATTATTTCGGCGCGATCGCCCTTACCAAAGCCCTCCTCCCGACGATGCTCAAACAGCAATTCGGGCAAATCGTCGTTATTAGCAGTATTGTAGGTAAATTTGGTACACCTCTACGCTCGGCTTATGCAGCTTCCAAACACGCTCTACACGGCTTTTTTGAGTCTCTCCAAGCCGAAGTTTACGATGCGGGGATTCGCGTCACGATGGTGTGTCCTGGGTTTATCAAAACTGATATTTCTTGTCATGCTTTAACCGGAGAGGGAAAACCCCACGGGATAATGGATACAGCCCAAGCGCAAGGTATGGATGTACGAATTTGCGCTCAAAAAATTGTCAAGGCTATTCAGCAACAAAAGCCGGAAGTCCTGATTGGGGGGAAGGAGTTATTAGGGGTTGATCTCAAACGCTTTTTTCCTGGCTTATTTCGCTACTTAATTCGCCGCAGCAAGGTCACTTAATATTCTAGTCCGCTCTCGTTAGATTTTGCCGCGTTAGCCCCCGTTTTCATCGATAGACGGTGTAGCAAAACTGGATTGGGTATCACTGACACTGATTTCTTGAATCAGCTTATCCGAACCAAGCTTCAACCTCCAAATCCCCCAAAATACGGACTCATCACTCCTCTTTGGGGGGCGCTTTTTTGGGGTTAATCACCTTATCTTTACAAAACTTTACATTTTCTTGCGTAAAAACACCTCCGTTTTTCCCAGTAACTAATAGCAACTCAACAATCAAGCTTCATGAAATACACCCACTTTCAACTGTGGGCATTACTCCTGAGTAGTGCTTGCATTTACAGCAGCGATTTAATCTCTTCTTCAGTTAGCCACGCAGCCGTTTTTCATAACAATTGGAGTTATGCCGTTGACTCTTTTGATGATAGTATTGATGTCGGTGTCATAGGCGGTACGCAGTACGAGATTTATGGTACAGCCTTTCAACAAAACGATGAAAAAGTTACTTTTGCAATTAACAGTAACTTTAATTTAGCTGGCGCAAATAGTATTTACGCTAATGACAATCATATCGGTTGGGGCGACCTACTTTTTAAAGTTGGGAATGAAACTTTTGGCATTAATTTTGTCACTAATAATGATTCCAGCGCACCGACAACAGGGTTATACGGTAACGTTACAACCAAAGAACTCGCCCAGGAAAATAGCATTTCTCACGCTAATTTAGGTGCTTATAACACCTATGTTGCTAGTAAAGGGAAAACCCCATCACTCGGCGATTTACCTCTCAATACTACTTTTTTCGATCCTAACCAGCACGTTCATAACCTAATTGCTTCAGGACAGTATTTAGGCGGCGTTGATGTTATTACTGATGTTAGTAATTTAGGGCTAGATTTCGGCAATTTTGGCGCAACAGGATCGCAAACTCTTGCCCTTAGTATCGACCGCGAATTATTACCCGAAGACGGAGAATTTACCTTTTGGCTTTCCCCGGAATGTAACAACGACTTAATTGCCCATACTGGCAAATTAGAAAAAGTCCCAGAACCTTCTGCCGCTTTAGGATTGGGTGGATTTAGCTTACTTCTCTACTCCCTCAAAAACCGCCGCCGTAAATCCTCACAACTTTCTGCTTAAACATTTTACCAACAACTTACTTCGGAGCAAAAAATGAAACTTTCAAATTGGAAAACTTGGCTTACCAGTGTTGTATTAACAACTGCTTGTTTGGGTGCAACTTCCGCAGAGGCATTCACAATTAAGCCTATTGCTGACGATACTACAGGCTTCAAAAATAATATACAGACTTTTCAAAATTTGTTTGTACAACCAGAAGGTTTTGAAATCACCGATCCCAGTGTCCGCAAAATAGACCCAAATAAGCTAACTTTGGCGACAGATTATGATGTACGGATGTTCTTTTTAAACGAAGGAGCAGGAAAACGCACAAACCAACTTAAGTTTTCGACAGACGGAAATCAAACTTTCTCAAATTCTATTTTTGGAGATATTACTTGTCGCGATCCTCAGTGCGAACTTCCCGAAACTAATGGTAATTTAGAAGTTGGAGATTGGGTTAGCTTGGGTAATTTTAAAAAAGGGACAAACTTTAGTTTCGTATTAGAAACAATCAACAGTCGCGATAGTAAACTTGACCGCTATCAAGCCGATGCGAACAAAAATCCCGATAACTTAGACCATTTAGTTGCTTACGAATATAACAACTATTTGGTCTTTGGTTTTGAAGATACTTTCGGTGAGAAAAAACAAAAAGGTGGTCGGAATGAGTTTTCCGATCGCGATTTTAATGATATTGTTTTTGTAGTCGATCTTCCTGTCGAAGAAGAAGTCCCCGAACCTTCGGCTTGGATGAGTTTAGGGGCTTTAGGTTTAGTCGGCTTGGTTTATCGTCGTCGTAAAAAACAAGTTTAGTTCACTCTGGGAAGAAGAGCATTGTTTTAGGCTTTTCTTCCCTATTTTAAGTTGAGTATTGGTAATTTTCTGGAATTTCTACAAGCGATTATGTTCTCAATTTTCATTTTGACTCACAACGAAGAAAGTAATATTGCAGCTTGTATTCAATCGGCTTTATGGTCTGATGATATAGTTGTAATTGATTCCTTTAGTGATGATAAGACGGCTGCAATTGCCCAAAAATTTCCCGTCCGTTTTATCCAACACGCTTTTGAATCTCACGGGAAACAACGCAGTTGGATGTTACATCATGTTCCAACAAAATACGATTGGGTTTACCTCTTAGAAGCCGACGAACGGATGACTCCTAAGTTGTTTCAAGAGTGCGTTCAGCAAAGCCAGCAAGCAGATTTTGTGGGCTATTATGTAGCTGAAAGAGTTATGTTTATGAATCGCTGGATTCGTCACAGTACCCAGTATCCCCGCTACCAAATGCGCTTTTTTCAAAAAGGTCAAGTCGATTTCACGGATTACGGTCATACCGAACGAGAGGTTTGTTATGGTAACACCAGTTTTCTGACTGAAACCTATCCCCACTATACTTGTAATAAGGGGTTTAGTCGCTGGGTTGAAAAGCACAATCGCTATTCAACAGATGAAGCGAAAGAAACACTACATCAACTCGAAAATAAAACGGTAAATTGGCGACAATTGTTCTGGGGTAAAACAGAAGTAGAACGCCGACGAGCTTTAAAAGATTTATCGTTACGTTTACCTTTTCGGCCTTTGATTCGCTTTGTGTATATGTATTTTGTTTTGGGAGGCTGCTGGGATGGAAAAGCAGGCTTTACTTGGTGCGTATTGCAGGCTTTTTATGAGTATTTGATTTTACTCAAAGTTTGGGAAATACAACAAAATAAAGCCATCTCGGATGAAATTGATTGTTTGTTAAATCAATTAGATTTTTGTCGATTTTAAGTTGGTAAGCCCTAAAGGGCTTACTACAAAGTTTAGGCGCGATCGCCAATTTCGGCAAGCTCTCGACCGCCAAAAATGGCTTCGTAATGACGATAAAATTTAAACTCTAGATAATTGTGAAAGGGGTCTTCTAAGAAGAAAGTACGGTGTTCGGTGAGTTTCCCCGGAAAGCGTAGTTTCGCATCTTGATAAAACTTGAGTTGGTTATCGTGAGCTTTTTCAAGCAAGGCTTCCCAGTCTTTTTCTTCTGTAAAAATTAGACCAAAGTGACGCGGGTAAATCCCTTTTTGGGGAGTTAAAGTTTCGGGGGTGGTATGTGCGACGACTTGATGACCGTGAAAGTTTAAAATAACTGCATGGGGAGATTCTCGACCTACTGTACAACCTAATCCTTTGACATAGTATTCTTTAGCTTTGTTGACATCATTAATTGGAATAGCAAGGTGAAAAATCGGTGTAGTCATTTCAGTAATAAGCGATTAAGGGGCAGTAGTTTTGGGCAGTCGTCAATCGGCAATCGGCAGTCGGGGGGGAGTAGGAATTTATGCCCCTCCAAAGATGTCAGAAACTTTAGCTCTTAGAATGGTCTTTCAAAGTGGCTCAACGCTATAATACATAAAGGTTTATTTCAGCTTCAAAAAGTGAATTTAAGTTTCTGGAGAGTTATCAGTCAATTAAGTTAATAACGTGACTTTGGGTTTAATTCAATTTACAGCAATCTTATTTTTATGACAACAATCCCATTTCTTGTAATGTCTGAGTCAGGCGTTCTGCTTCGGGGGGATTGCTTTCTTGATAAAGAGCGATCGCCTTCTGAAAATGTGCTACACTTTGGGAAATCTGACCGCATTTAAAATAAGTCACGCCCAAATTTTGATGAGCGGGGGCATAATTTTCGTCGAGGGCGATCGCGTTGTGGTATGCTGCGATCGCGTCTTCATAACGGCTCTGCTTATTGTAAATCATACCCAAATTGTAGTGGGCGATCGCGAATTTTTCGTCAATTTTCAGGGCTTCTCGATACATTCCCTCGGCTAACGACAATTCCCCCACATTTTGGAGTAAACTGCCCAAATTATTATAAGCACCGAGCTTTAATCGCGGTAATATTGGCTGTTTCAAGGCGGCTTGATACTGAATAGCCGCTTGATTTGCATCCCCTTTGCGGGTGTAAGCATTCGCTACATGATAATGCAATTCAAACTGTAACAAAGGCTCATCCTGACAGTAGTTTAACCCCTGCTGAAGCAATTTTAGACCGTCCTCTAGACGATTTTCTTGTAGATATAACGCCCCCAACTTGTTACAAACATAAGCATCCTGGGGATTTTGCGCTAAAAAGCCTTCCATCGCTCGCTTGGCACGCTGTAACTTATCCTTACTCGCGATCGCCCCCGGTTGATAGCCGTAGTGTAAAATCGCTACAGGGTCAATCTCCGTCACTTGCCAGTGAGGTTCTCGCTGTTTCAGGGCGATCGCGCTATCATCAATCGTAGCGTGATAAGGGCGCGAAAACTGCAACTCAGGATGGTTGCGAAACAACCTGGATACCAAGGAATACGGCGATTGAGTCGCACCAACTTCGTGCCGTACTAAATTAACCACCAAAGCCTGGGGATTCGCGATCGCATCAGGAATAGCACAACTCGCCTCAGAAGTCAATCTCTCATCCGCATCTAACACCAAAATCCAGTCTCCCGATGCGTATTTCAATGCCTCATTGCGAGCCTGGGCGAAATTATCTCCCCAAGGAAACTCATATACTCTTGCCCCCAATTTCGCCGCAATTTCCCGCGTTTTATCCTTTGACCCCGTATCCACCACAATCATTTCGTCCACAACATCGCGGACACTTGCCAAACACAGAGGTAAAGACTGTTCCTCATCCTTGACAATGGCACAGAAACTTAAAGAAGTCATTGGTTTGCACCTAAGAGGAGCGTTTTTTCCATAGTTGACTGTTTTTTTTATTAGTTATTGGTTGTTAGTTATTAACAGAAGTATCTCCACCCCAATCATTAGAATTAACGTAAGTTTAGGATAAGCTTTTAAGCGCAAATCAACAAGACAATTTTCGTCAAAGATGCCCTCACCAGTAATAGTGCATTGCCTTGACCAGAAAATTCAATAACCCACTCTAAGCGCCCATATTCGGGGGGTCTGGG
>JAWQFT010000205.1:0-6854 GCA_035968055.1 Jaaginema sp. PMC 1080.18
TCCCCACTCCTCCCCCTCTTTAACTACTGCCCACTGCCCAAAACACTGATGACTGATAACTGATGACTGATAACTGAACCTACGCCCCCCATCCCCCATCTATCCGTAAAGTTGCGCCTGTAATGTTGCTGGCTGCGGCAGAAGCGATAAACGCCACCAAATCCGCCACTTCTTCCGGTTTACCGTAACGACCAAGGGCTGTGACAGACTTTTGGTATTCAGCCTGTTCCCCATCAGCAGGGTTTAATTCGGTATCAATGGGGCCGGGTTCTATACAATTAACGGTAATGTTCTGCGGCCCTAAATCTCGCGCCCAACCCCGTGTCAGACCTGCTATCGTGAACTTGGTGGCACAGTAGATCGAAAGTCCTGGCATGGGGACTGCTTCCCCTAGGGCGCTGCCAATATTGATGATACGTCCGCCGGATGCCATGCGTCGCGCTGCTTCCCGACTGGCAGCAAACACCCCGCGCACGTTGAGGTTGATTTGCTTGTCAAAATCCTCGTCGGTAATTTCGGCTAGGCTACCGGGGACAGCCATGCCTGCATTGTTCACCAAAATCGAGACTTTGCCCAAACTTTTTTCGGTTTCGTCAAACAGGTTAATGACCTGGGCTGGATCGCTCATATCGGCTTGGAGGGCGATCGCGCTGCCACCATCAGCCTCAATTTGCTTTACCAGTTGATGGGCGGCATCAGCACTACTAGCATAGTTTACAGCAACCTTCGCGCCGTGGGCTGCCAGCTTTTGGCAAATCGCTGCTCCAATACCACGAGAACCGCCTGTGACGAGGGCAACTTGGTTGGATAATGGTTGATTCATCAAGAGTAACAATAGACGACACAGACATTATAAGACGACCTTTCCGGCAACTAAACCGCCCACGGATTGGAAATCCACCGGCTAATGCGGCAAAGTCCACTTTCGCGGACTAGGTAGCGAAGTGTATTAAGTAGTGCCGTGACACAGCTTAAGCGGTGGGTTACGGCGGATAGCTAGATTGCAGTCATAGCATAGCTTTTAGCCGCCTAACCCACCCTACGATAAAGCCTCATTTTAGGTGTGTCACGGCACTACGCTAAAGTGTCGCGCCAGTAGGGTGTCGTTAGCGCAGCGTAACGCACCGGAACACTGTGTCACGCCAGTAGTACCTGAGATTAAAATCCGGGGCTAATGTAACAAAGTCCACTTTCGCGGACTCAATCAGTCAGTTCGCGATCGCGACTAAGACAAATTCAGTTTAGGATGGAAATTAAACTCCAATCCTTTGCTATGACAGAACCAACCGTTGCCGTCGGAGATAAAGTCCGCGTTGTTCAACTTCCCCCTTACGTCAAAACCGCAGAACCTATGCCCATGCTGCGTCCGCCGAGTGTAATTAGTATTGGGGAAGAAGGTACAATTCTCGATCGCCGTCCGGGGGATTATTGGGCGATTCGTTTTCAGAGGGGGGCATTTCTCCTCGAAAATCAGTATTTTGAGAAAGTATAATATTACATGATACATTTTCTGATAGTCTGCGAAGGTAGACTTTGCCTTCATTAGCCTCAGATTTCTAATCTGTAGGCGGGTTAAAGAGATAGACGGTGAATCGTGCGCCGGATTTGGGATTAGGGTGTTTTCTACGATTTGAGGTTGGCATTAATGAGCGATCGCGTTCCCTGGCAGCAAGTTCGCCGTAAGTTTACAGAACTCTGGGGTTATGAGGATTTTCGTCCTCCCCAGGGAGAAATTATCCGCAGTTTATTGAATCAACAGGATGCGTTGATTGTCTTACCCACGGGAGGCGGTAAATCGATATGTTTTCAGCTTCCAGCTTTGTTACAACAGGGCTTGACTTTGGTGATTTCTCCTTTAGTTGCCCTCATGGAAAATCAAGTCCAGGAATTACGAGAGCGTCATCTCCCGGCGGCAACTCTCCACGGCGAAATTCCCCGAAAATCTCGCCAACGCACCCTCAAAGCCCTGGAACAGCAATCTCTGCGCTTACTTTACCTTTCCCCAGAAACCCTCCTCAGTCCCCCGGTTTGGGAACGTCTGCGACAACCCCACCTCAAAATCAACGGTTTGATCCTCGATGAAGCGCATTGCTTAGTACAGTGGGGGGATACCTTTCGTCCGGCATATCGTCGTTTGGGGGCGGTGCGTCCGGCGTTACTCCAGTCTAAACCACCAGGGACAAAGTTCGCGATCGCGGCCTTTACTGCCACCGCCGATCCCCAGTCCCAAAATATCATTAAAACCACTCTGCAACTGCAAAATCCCAAAAATTTCCTCATTAGTCCCTATCGATCCAATCTCAATTTAAAAATTAAAGCCGTTTGTACGCCCAGGGGACGGCGACAACAGATGTTAAAATTCATCCAAACTCAACAAAAACAATCGGGTTTGGTATATGTTCGTTCTCGTAAAGACAGCGAAAATTTAGCTCAATGGTTGCAAAGTTTAGGGTATCAAACTGCTGCTTATCATGCGGGTTTAAGCGGCGAAGAAAGACGAGAATTAGAAAACAATTGGCTCAATAATACTCTACAATTTGTCGTCTGTACCTGCGCTTTCGGGATGGGAATCAACAAGCCAGATGTGCGCTGGGTCGTACATTTTCAAGCCCCCATTTTACTCTCTGAGTATATCCAAGAAATCGGTCGGGGCGGACGCGATCGCCATCCCGCGCAAGCCCTCACCCTGATTAGCGAACCCACAGGACTTCTCAACCCCGAAGACAAACAACGCCATCAATTCTTCCTCGAACAGCAACAAAAGCAATATCAAAAAGCCCAAACTTTAAGTAAAAAACTCCCTCCCCAAGGCGAAATTGCCGCTATTTCTCAACAATTTCGCGGTGGCGATTTGGCACTTTCTTTACTTCATAGCGCCAACCAAATTGAATGGCTCGATCCTTTTTCCTATCGCCGTCTCGGTCAAATCAATTCTCAAAAAATCAAGCAACTCAGCCAAACCCAACAACAAATTCAAAAACAAATGCAGCAATATTTAAACACTCGCAAATGTCGCTGGCAATTCTTACTGAATGCTTTTGGTTTTACCCAAGAAGCTACTAATTTTAAATGCGGTCATTGCGACAACTGTTTAAAGAATTAACTTAAACTAGAGATACTAATTACTGATTACTGAAATGGCCCTTTCCAAACCCGAAGCCCGACAACTCCTAGAACGGCTAATTTTCGACTCCGAACGTCCCCAAGACTGGATACAAGATGTGTGGGGAATGAGTCCCACTCTAGGAGAAACCGCAGCCGCACTTTGGGAAATTTTTGACTTACTGATTGAATGTTGTCCAGAAGAACAACTAGAAAACTTATTGCAGAGTTTATACCAAGAAATGCTCGAAAAATAAAACAGAAGAGCGATCGCCCCATACCATTATCCAACAACGCGATCGCCCTCTCGATTAAACTTCAGGATTTAGCACCTCAGCGATTTGCGAGTGCATAAAAGCCACATTAGGGTCTCGTTGTATCGCTTGATAATACCGTTGTTCTGCCGCAGTTCCCGACTCAGCCGGATGTAATAACACTTTTGCTTCACTCAATAAACCCTTAACCTCATTGAGGGTTGCGGGTTCTTTCCCCCCTAAAGCCTCGTCAATCTTCACAATAAACTGTGAAATCGGTCGTAACCAGCCAAACCACTCATGATCGACAACCAAGCGAAAAAACTCTCCTTTTGACTGAATACGCCCGTGTTTCTTTTCGTACACAATCTTTTCGGATTCTAACAAAGCTTTATGCAAATTTAACAGCGCCTTACGCACTTCGCGCAAACGCTGAAACGGATAGTCAAGACTACGATCTGACATGAACCCAGATTACTCATAACAACTGCTTCGATCTTGTCATAACTGTCTAAAAAGACTCAATTTTGGGTAATTCAAGCCCAGTCTTTTTAGACAAAAATGCCACTACAAAGAACTAGAATCCAAACTTTCTGCTTCACCGACGGTTTGAGGTAAATGCAAACCACATTCTTGTTTCATCCCCCCAAAACGAGTGTCCCGTTCGTGTTCGTCTTCTTCGAGAAAAGGGCGACTCGAATGCCAATCCCCAACCGTCATATAACCTTGGTCGTAAAGGGGATGATACGGTAAATCGTGGTTCGTGAAATACTCATACACATCTTTAGAATTCCAAGCTAAAACGGGTAAAATTTTGTAAATTTCACCTTGTTTTTCCACAGGGCTGAGAGTTTTTCGATGATCGGTTTGATCCCGTCTTAGTCCGGCTAACCAAGCTGTTCCATTCAGTTCTTGCAAAGCCCGTTGCATGGGTTCGACTTTGCGGATGTAGTCGTAGCGATTCAAAGCTTCAACATTGTTTTGTTCCCAGAGTTTGCCGTACAGGGCTTCCATACGGGCTGGACTAATAGAAGATTGATAGACTTGAATATTCAGCTTGAGGCGTTGGATCAAGTTTTCCGCGAAGCGATAGGTTTCTGGAGGAAGATAGCCCGTATCGATCCAAATAACGGGAATATCGGGAATAATGCGAGTTACCAGATGTAGCATTAACGCTGATTGAATACCAAAACTGCTACTCATGACTAAACCATCGCCGAAGGTTTTTGCAGCCCAGGCGATAATTTGTGCTGCGTCTTGACCTTCTAGGTCTTGTTGCAGTGTGGGTAAATCGAGTTTGGGGATGCTGAGTGTTGCGCCTGCCATGTAGTCGTCCCAAATATTGCTTGTTCGTGTTTAGTCCCTACAAATTTTATCGTAATGTTTGCCGATACTGAAAGTGTGAAATACCGCGATCGCTAGTAAGAGAATTCTCGCTTTATTGGGCAGAATTGCTCTGGGGGGAAAGTGGGACTTGCGACTCAGGATTAAAGGTTTGGAGAGTTTTTGCTAAAGCGGCAGTTGTCCAGTGGAGGTCTAGGGCCTGGTGGAGGTTGGGTGTTACCGTAATGTCGTCGATGGTGTAGACGTTGACGAAGCCGATTTGTCGGGCTTTGACTTCGGTGTGACGGGGAATAACCTCAACGTATCTTTGGAGATAGCCAAAATTGCAGTGAATGGCAACATCAATGCGGTGATAGTTCCCAACGTTAACGAAACCTAACATTTTGATGTCGATGCCAGATTGTTCTTGGGTCAAGGTATCTTGGAGAAGGAGGCTACCTGCATCTAAGATTTCTTCGATTTGTTGGGGATCGCGGAGGTTGTCTTTGTACTGATGCAGGATGTGGATGAGGGCGCGATCGCTATATTTTTGGAGAACCAGATTCAAATCGTAGCCGAGTTTATCTTGTCGCACATTTTGTTGGAGAAACGCGATCGCCCTTGCTTTCAGCGATGACTTATCGCCTTCGGTTTCGCCTTCTGGGGCAGTGATTTTGAGTAAAATGCGGTCGATGCCCAAAATCTGTTTTTGCACCGCGAGAACCAGTAAAGAACGCAAGTTAAAGCGAAATATGCCAATGGGGTCGAATAGCCACCATAACTTTTGCAGCGATCGCGGATAATAATCTTTTAACAATTCCCCACGATGCCAAGCTTGTTTGAGATACTTTGCCTCCCCAGAGCGCGATCGCAGTTGTTGAGGAGAAATCGCTAAAGTTAACCGCCCGCGATCGAGACTAAGCTTCAGCTTGCGTCTTTTGGCTACGACTAACTCTACCTCGTACAACGGCATCAACCGCGTTGGCTGTCCCAAAACATCGATATGAAACATCGCCAAAAATTGCGCGATCGCCTCAATTTGCTGCTGTAACCGGAGTCGCAGGCGGTCAACCTTCAAACCCTCCTCCAGAGTCACAACAATGCCGTAAGCCCTCTCTAACGGCGGGATTTTCGAGGAGTCAATTTGCCGACGAGACAAAGCCTCTTGGACTGTCAAATGACGCGATCGCAAACACTCAATCCCATAAGCCTCAAACTCACTCATCATCATTCCTACGAAGACATCGCCATACAAAACGGATCGGCAGTAGATTGTTCCACATTATGAATATCTTGCAAAGCCGATTGCAGATCGCTCATCAACCGTTGCGTTCGTTGCTTGGGAGAATCCCCCATATAATCAATCGCGGCCAAAGGCTTGCCAATATCTACTTTAATATCTGTTCCCCAAGTGGGATAAAAATCTGAATAATGAATACTCAACGGCAAAACTTTCACCACCTCTCGGTCTGACAAACGGGATTGAGCTTCGAGGGCAATACTCCCCACCCCCCGCTTTAAAGGTTGTACCTGCCGTTTCTTATAAATATCCCCTTCCGGAAAAATCACCAACATCTGACCCTGACACAACAAATCGACACTGTAACGCAGAGTGCTAATCGTCGGCCGCTGCGGATCGACCGGAAAACCGCCCAAACGCTTCATAAACCAGCCTTGTAACCCTCTATACTCATTCGCTGAGATCATAAAATACAAATCGCGACCGCTCACAATGCGACCCGTCGTAAACGGTACAATCAAAGCATCCCAACGCGCTCTATGGGTCGGAGCAACAATAACCGGCCCTTCTGTCGGGATATGTTCTTGTCCCGTTACTTGCAGATTGCCGAAATAAAGCGGTAAAACCACCCGTTTTCCCAAAGGGTACACAATACGGGTCAGCCAAGGAGAAATGGAAGCAGAAATGGGGGTGTTAGACATCGTTCGTTTGCCTGAATGAAAGCGACACAGCCCTTAAATCGTTAAGAGATATGAAGGGTTATTTTCCTTATACCTTATAAGTTTTGTCCGAATTATGGCTCTATCTTATGGACACTTTAGGCATTGGTTTTTTCAGTTATCAGCATCTAAGGGGCAGTGGGCAGTGGGCAGTAGGGATTGGGGGGGGAGTGGGAATTTTGCCCCAGAAAGGAAGTCAGAAACTTTGGCTCTTAG
>JAWQFT010000206.1:0-6720 GCA_035968055.1 Jaaginema sp. PMC 1080.18
GGGCGGAATGCCGCACCCAGTGGGGGGTTCAGGGGGGCTAGTCCCCCTGAAAAACTAACAATTAAAGACCAGTTAATTTCAAAAAACGAACCCAAATTTGTATCCCAAACTCACGTTAAATACTATTAAAAAACTCAATCGTTTCCCGTAAAGCAGCGACAAAACCATCAATTTCTTCCGTCGTATTATAGAAATACAAACTCGCCCTCGCACTCCCCGAAACGCCCAAAATACGGTGTAGCGGCTGGGTGCAATGATGTCCAGACCGAATCGCAACCCCCTCGTTATCCAATAGGGTAGAAACGTCACTAGCGGCGAGTCCTTCCACATTAAAAGCCGCCAAAGCAGCGCGATTTTTCCCGGTTGCGTCGGGTTTCGGACCATATACGCGCAACTGCGGCACATCAGCTAACTTCGCGAACAAATAGCTCGTTAATTGAGCTTCGTAAGCGTGAATCTTATCCATGCCGATATTACTAAGATAATCCACTGCCGCCCCAAGCGCGATCGCCTCCCCAATCGCTGGAGTCCCCGCTTCAAACTTATGGGGCAACTCCGCATAAGTCGAGTGGTCGAGGAAAACATCCTGAATCATCTCGCCACCCCCCAAAAACGGCGGCATTTCCTGTAAAATCTCCAGTTTTCCGTACAAAAAGCCAATTCCCGTCGGCGCACACATCTTATGTCCCGAAGCCACCAACCAATCGCAATCTAATTCCTGCACATTAATCGGCAAATGTGGCACACTTTGACAAGCATCAACCAAAACTTTCGCCCCATACTGATGCGCGAGTGGGATAATCTGCTCAACCGGATTCACACAGCCCAAAGTATTCGACACATGAACCAAAGCCACTAATTTCGTGCGATTTGACAGTAAAGACTGAAAATGCTCGAAATCTAAACCCTCAGCTTCGCTCAACTGAACGTGCTTAATAATTGCCCCCGTTTTCTGAGCAATCATCTGCCAAGGCACAAGATTGCTGTGGTGTTCCATCACCGACAAAATAACCTCATCCCCCGCGTGAAGATTCTGCAACCCCCAACTATACGCCACCAAATTAATCGCTTCACTGGCATTGCGAGTAAATACAATCTCATTGCGCGAAGCCGCATTCACGAATCCTGCAACCTTATCCCGCGCCCCCTCATAAGCCTCCGTCGCCCGTACACTCAGACTATGTGCGCCGCGATGTACATTGGCGTTATCCTGCTGATAATAATCTTGCAGCGTATGCAAAACCGCCAACGGCTTTTGAGAAGTTGCCGCACTATCAAAATAAATTAAGGGTTTCTCGTGTACGTTTTGACTCAAAATCGGAAAGTCTTGACGCACCTGATGAGCCAGAGAAATAGTTTGTGTCAGAGTCATAATTTGATTGTTTGTTATTAGTTGTTGGTTATTGGTTATTAGTAGTAGGGTGGGCATCGCCCACCATTACTAACATCTAAATTTTTACCTGATATTTTGAAATAAAAACATTAAAAGCTAGAGCTATATCTCTCAACTTAATTTACGACATACAACATTTAAGATGGTGGGCATTGCCCACCCTACATTTGCTCTACAAAACTGATGACTGATGACTGATAACTAATAACTGATAAAACTACTGCCCACTGCCCAAGACCTACTGCCTCTTATTCATAAGTCCGACAAGCCACACATTGAGCCAATCGTTTTCGCAGAGAGGGAATCGGTACGCGATTGAGAATTTCCGCCGCAAAAGCATCCAGCAGCAAACTACGGGCGCTATCGGCGTTAATACCGCGACTTTGCAGATAAAACAACTCATCTGCCTCAATTTGGCTAATCGTTGCACCGTGGGTACACTTCACATTATCCGCCGTGATTTGCAGTTGCGGTTTCGTGTCAACTCTGGCCTTCGGGGAAAGTAGGAGATTGCGATTCAGTTGCGCCGCATTCGTCAGTTGGGCGTTTTTAGGGACGTACACCTTGCCGTTAAAAATCGCGTGGGCCGTATCGTCAACGATACACTTGTGTAACTGGTCAGTTTTACCGTGGGGAAAATCCAGGGCAATCAGGCTGTGAGTATCGGCGGTTTGCTTTTTACCCGCGATGGTTAAACCATTAAGCGTCGTTTCGGTTTGTTCGCCTCGTTGCCAAACTTCGAGATTATGCCGCGACAGTTGCGCCCCCAATTCCAAGGCATTGCAAGTATAACGACTGCTACGCTGTTGCGAAACTGCCGTTTTGCCAATATGGAAACTGTCACCGCTTTCCCGTTGATTGCGAGTATGATTAATTTGAGCGTTTTCTTCGAGCCAAATCTCAGTAACGGCGTTGCTGAAGTAGGGAGTTTTGCCTGTTTGGTCAGGACAACCGGGAGTAATCGCGGTGTAATGTTCGACAACTTCCAAACTGGAGTTAGCTTCGGCGATAATCGCAGTCCGGGGTGAAGTCAGAATCGCCTCATCTTCAACCACGGTGATAAATAGTAAGTGTAAAAGCGGTTTGACGACGACTTCTTGAGATAACCACACCAAAGCTAAGTCAGGAAAAGCGACCGTATTGAGGGCAGTAAAAACCTCGTTAGCCCCCTCGATATGACCTAAATAGTTCACCAGTTCGAGGCTTTGTTCAACGGGAAGTTGAGCAATATTACCGACAAAAATGCCTTCGGGTAATGCTGCGAGATTGGATAACTCCTCGCTAAAGCGCCCATTCACAAAAACCGCCAGACTTTCTGTGGCTTCAGGTAGGGTAAAGAGTTCAATATCTGTAGGATTCAGTTGGGCAGCAGGGGCTACAGTGTAGGAATGTTGCTGTAACTCGGAAAGGTCAGTAAACCGCCATTCTTCGTCTTGACGAGTCGGCATTCGTTGCTTGGTGACGTTATAAGCCGCTCGTTGACGTAATTCTTGTAACCAACCGGAAATTTCGGCGTGAGAATGGACTTTTTGCCCTTCGACTTGCCGTAATAATTGCTTGATGTAGGCATTACCGCGATCGCCCTCCCCGGTCGAAGGTAAGATAGGATTAAGTGCCGCTTCAACAACCATTAAGCCGTTACCCCCGCATTTGCTGACACTTCCTCATCCAGAAATTCGTAACCGCGATTTTCGAGTTCGAGGGCAAGTTCTTTACCCCCACTCATCGCAATCTGTCCCTCGCGCATCACATGAACATAATCCGGTTCGATATAGTTCAGCAAACGTTGATAGTGGGTAATCATCATAATGGCATTCTCCTGATTTGTCAGTTGATTGACACCGTTGGCCACTGTTTTCAATGCGTCGATGTCTAACCCGGAGTCGGTTTCATCCAGAATCGCGAGAGTCGGTTCAAGTAACGCCATTTGCAGAATCTCGTTGCGCTTTTTCTCTCCCCCCGAAAAACCTTCATTCACACTACGACTCAAAAAGCTGGCGTTCATTTGCACCACATCCAACTTTTCTTCAACCAAATCTTCAAAATCAAAAGCGTCTAATTCTTCCAATCCCAAGTGTTTGCGACGAGAATTATAAGCCACTCGCAAAAAGTCAAGATTACTCACTCCCGGAATTTCAAGAGGGTATTGAAACGCCAGAAAAATCCCTTTCAGCGCTCGTTCTTCCGGTTCGAGTTCTAATATATTTCCCCCTTGATAAATAATTTCGCCCCCCGTCACTTCATAATCAGGGTGTCCGGCTAAAACTTTCGAGAAGGTACTTTTTCCCGAACCATTACGCCCCATAATGGCGTGAACTTCTCCGGCTTTGATTTCTAGGTTAATACCTTTGAGAATCGGCGTATCATCTACATTTGCCGTCAAGTTCCGTACTGATAATATGACTGGACTGTTCTCTTTAATCATTATTTTTTACGCTTATTTGTTAGTAGTACGGGCTTTGACCCTTTTTTTGTTGTTGGTTATTAGTAGTGTCGTTAGCGAAGCGTAACGCACCGTGATAAATACACCTTACAAACGCGAATTAGGTAGGGTGTCGTTAGCAAAGCGTAACGCACCGTGATAGCGTGACACATCTTAAACGGTGGGTTACGGCGGATAAAACTAAAGTCATAGCGGAAGTTTTAGCCGCCTAACCCACCCTACTGTCGTGACACAGCTTAAGCGGTGGGTTACGGCGGATAGCCAGATTGCAGTCATAGCATGGGTTTTAGCCGCCTAACCCACCCTACATCTGGTCACTGAAATTATCCAACCGTGCCTTCGAGTTTGAGACTCAGCAGTTTATCAGCTTCGGCAGCAAATTCCATCGGTAGTTGATTGAAGACATCTTTACAGAAACCACTAATCAACATCGAAATTGCGTCTTCTGCCGAAATACCCCGTTGGGCGAAGTAAAACAGTTGGTCTTCACCGATTTTAGAAGTAGATGCTTCGTGTTCGACTTTGGCGGTGTTATTTTCCGCTTGGATGTAGGGGAAAGTGTTGGCTTCGGCGTTGTCGCCAATCAGCATCGAATCGCACTGAGAGTAGTTGCGCGCACCCTTGGCTTTTGGCCCCATTTTCACTAAGCCGCGATAGCTGTTTTTCGAGCCACCCGCCGAAATTCCTTTGGAAATAATCGTGCTTTTGGTATTGCGCCCGATATGCACCATTTTAGTTCCAGTATCGGCTTGTTGCTTATTATTCGTCAAGGCGATGGAGTAAAACTCACCCACGGAGTTATCGCCCACTAAGACACAACTGGGATATTTCCAGGTGATGGCAGAACCGGTTTCTACTTGCGTCCAAGAGATTTTCGAGTTTACGCCTTTGCATAATCCCCGTTTGGTGACGAAGTTGTAAATCCCGCCTTTGCCGTTTTCGTCGCCCGCGAACCAATTTTGTACGGTGGAATATTTGATGTCGGCGTTGTCGAGGGCGACTAATTCCACCACGGCGGCGTGGAGTTGGTTGGTGTCGTACATGGGGGCGGTACAGCCTTCGAGATAGCTTACCGATGCCCCTTCTTCGGCGACGATGAGGGTACGCTCAAATTGTCCGGTGTCGCCGTCGTTGATGCGGAAATAGGTGGACAGTTCCATCGGGCAGGTTACGCCTTTGGGAATGTACACGAAAGACCCGTCACTGAATACGGCAGCGTTGAGGGCGGCGAAGTAGTTGTCTCCGGCGGGAACGACGCTACCGAGGTATTTCTGGATGAGTTCGGGGTGTTCGTGGACGGCTTCGGAAATGGAACAGAAGATTACGCCGTCTTCTGCGAGTTTTTCTTTGAAGGTTGTACCAATGGAAACGCTGTCGAAAATGGCATCCACGGCAACGTTGCTAAGGCGTTTTTGTTCGGAGAGGGGTATGCCGAGTTTTTCAAAGGTTTCGAGGAGGGCAGGGTCTACTTCGTCTAAGCTGTTGAGTTTTTCGTCTTTTTGCTTGGGGGCGGAGTAGTAGATAATATCTTGGTAGTCGATGGGGGGATATTCGACATGAGGCCAAGCGGGTTCGGTCATTTCTAGCCAGCGACGATAAGCCCGCAGGCGAAATTCGAGCATGAATGCGGGTTCTTTTTTCTTGGCGGAAATGAGGCGGATTACGTCTTCGTTGAGGCCGCGGGGGAGGGTGTCTTTTTCAATATCGGTAATAAAACCGTATTTGTAGGGTTGATTGACGAGGGTTTTGACGGATGTAGAACTCATTGCTGGCTTTGGCGGGTTACTGCTGAATTTTTTGTATAGTTTGGCCTCGATGGTCGCTGTCGGTGAGTCAAAAGACCGATCGCGAGTTAGGCTTTAGGTTACTATAGAGGTAACAAGTTAAACAACTCTTTTGTTGTTTTATTCTATTTTAGGCTACATTAACAACAACTTTGTTGTCAAAGTTAGCAAAAAATTATTTTTGTTTGTCCCGCTTGTGCCATCTGACTGACTCGACTACCATGACAGCTACTTCCCCAACCTCGACGAAACAAGACATTCTGCAACATCTATTAAAGCAGGATAGAGCTACGGCGCAAGAGTTGGCCGAAGCTTTGGAGATTAGTCCGCAAGCGATTAGGCGACACTTGAAGGATTTGGAGGGGGAGGATTTAATCGTACACGAGTCGCTGCAAGTGGGGATGGGACGACCTCAGCACTTTTACCAGCTTAGTCGAAAAGGGCGCGATCGCTTTCCTCATCGTTACAGCGAGTTTACGGTTTCGTTTCTCGATACGTTAGTCGAGACGGTGGGAGAGGAACAGGTGGGGGAGGTGTTGCGAAAACAATGGGAACGTAAAGCACAAGTGTACCGCGATCGCCTGGGGGATGGATCGTTGCGCGATCGCGTGGCAAAATTGGTTAAACTGCGCCAAGAGGAAGGCTATATGGCGGAGTTGCATCCGGTGGATTCGGACGAGACGACAGAACAGTTTATTTTCACCGAACACAATTGCGCCATTTCTGAGGTGGCTGAGTCTTTCCCCACGGTGTGCGGCCACGAATTAGAGATGTTTACGGCAATTTTGCCCGATTGCACCGTAGAACGCACGAATTGGCTCAATAATGGCGAGCATCGTTGTGGTTATTTGATTCGGCAGCAAATTCAATGACCAATTACCAATTACCAATTACCAATTGGGAAATTAGACAGGATTTAGATGGTGACAAGCCACAAATAACTAATAACCAATAACGAATAACTCGTTGGAAAAACGTTTTCCTTTGGTGCAGATAACTGATAACTCTCTTTGAAACGTTAAATCCACTTTCGATTGCCGACTGCCCAAAACTACTGCCCACTGCCCAATCCCTACTGCCTCTTAGAGGCTGATAACTGA
>JAWQFT010000207.1:0-6351 GCA_035968055.1 Jaaginema sp. PMC 1080.18
ACTTAAATCGTAAGGTTTAGGAATCACCGTCCGTTTACGGCGGTGAGGAGGTCAACTAAGGTTTTGCCACCGATAGTAATGCCCTTGCTTAATACTAATTCCGTTTCACTTTGGGTTAAGGTATTACCCTCAATCGCGTTAGAGTTGTAGGTGAAGCGCACATCATACCTTTGCTTCAATTCCGTCAGAATGTCTTGCTCCAAAGGTCTAAAGCCATCAAACCAAGCTTTGAGTCGATCGATTTGTTCGCGCTTAGATTGATGATTCAACTCTTGAATAAATGCCGTGAGACAAAAGCCTTGCTGTTGACTTAACGCGATCGCCTTATCTATAAAGGTTTCGTATCCCGAAGCCAGGGCGATCGTAACCCCGTTTTCTCTGTCTCCTTCCTGATTTTCCATTTCCCGTATTCTCCTGACAACGGCAATCCGATCTCGCTTTATCCCATTATCCACGACAACCCAAAGAGTTCATCGGATAGACAATCAATGAGACTTTAATCCAAGAAGTGAAGGCTTGGAAACAAAAAAGAAACCCCTCTCCACAGTCGAGAGGGGCTTAAGGCTAACTTATTGGGTAAAAAACTAATCGCGATTCATCGCAATCAATAAGCGCAGAATGAAGATGAACAAGTTAATGTAGGTCAGATACATCGACAACGCTGCCGATAAATACTGCTCGTCGTTGTAAGTGCGGGGTAGGATATAGAAATCCACCACAGACACCCCGGCAAACAGCAATACACCTATACCAGAAATGGCAATTTCTAGCCAACTGGGGGTATAAACGCCGAAAAGCGAAAATAGGAGTTGGCCGACGAGGACGACAACCAAGGCAATTAAGCCCAGTTGTACGGTTTGCGTCAAAGCCAGACCATCTTTATCCGAGAGGTTTGACCCGATGCTGCGGGCGGCTATGAAGGTGACACCACAGCCTAATGCCGCGATGCCAATGCCTTGTATGCCGACTCCCTCTGTACCTAGGGCAACGAAAATGATGCCACTGAGGGTATAGCCGGAAAGAAGGCTATAAACGGCGAGAAGGGGCAATGCGAGGCTGTTGTTGGCTTTTTCAGCGATGCCCCGGACGACAAAAAATAAAATAAAGTTGCCGATGAGGGCAGCCCAGAAGGTGGGCATAAACAACTGGGGATTGTTACTAATCATCCCCAAACCGCCGTAAACGCCAACAGCAGTGAGGGCTAAACCGCCACCGAGGAAGGGTAGGGCGTTAGGAATGACATTTGGCCCGACGAGGGCATTGCCTTTGACTTCGCGCAGGGCGTTGCGAAAGTTACTGGTATTTGCCATAGAACTGTTATGAGTTGGAAAATTTTAAACGTCACTACATTACTAGGATAATGCGATCGCGCTCTCGACAGACAGGGGGGTTTTCTGCCCTTGCGGTTAACGTTCGGGTTTTGGATTATGGACTAACCTAAAATTGTGAGGGTTTGTTGATGTTTCCCCGATCATGCCGTTGGGAAATGTAATGATTTCTTAAGAAATAGAAAGAATTTATGAATAAGGGTTGGAAATAGGCGATCGCCTAATAATAATCAAGAATGAATTAGAGATATCCAGCTTAACTTGATGGGGATCGGGGAATAAAGTATTGTTATTGATTCTTATTCAACTTGACATTTTCTCGAATAATAATCACAATAGAGAAGTGGGATTAAAAAATTTTATTTGCGATATCTATCCTGAGAGGGATGCTGTTGTCAGAAAAGAAATAAAAATGGTTTAACCTCACTTTCTAAAAAATTAACAAAACTTAAAGCTCTTAAGAAAGAATTGAGTTAATAATTTCCTAAAGTTTTAAAGTTTTGTCCCATAAAAAACACTGATAAACAAGACTAAAAACCAAGCTAGAAAATGAACAAGATTGAGAAAATCCACTGTCCCAACTGTGGCAGTCTAGGCGAAAGAGAGTATATTAAAAAGCATAATATCGTGCAAACTCAATGTCCGAGTTGTGATTACTTGATGGTAAATTGCGCTCAAACCGGTAATGTTGTCGAAGCTTATGCACCCGGTATTACGATGAAATAAAACTTTGAATAGTGTTGTAAAATCATCAAAACTCTTGTGGTACGCCATGAGAGTTTTTGCATAGCGTAATTTCAAGGGAAAACCAATCTTAAAAGACTGCCTTGCAACCGAAAAATTTGGGGCTAACCGAGGCAAATTTTGTCGCAGCATCGAAGTTATCGCTTCTGACGGAGGTCAAACATCAAATAACTATGGTAGACCAAAAGAAACAGCAATTATTGTTATGAGTCAACGTCAGACTTGGAATTTTAGTAGATTTTTACAAACCATCGCTTATTTTGAAATATTCCCCATAGTTGGGACTGTGCCGTGGCTGAGACGGCTGATTTTAGGAGAAAATGCCAAAATGACCCGACCCGCGATCGCGACCAAACCCGATAGAATTTTACTGGCAAGTTCTAACACCCAGTATCGCCAAACTTGGATTAACCAATTGCGACAAAGTGCTTATCAGGTGCGGGTTTTAGCTTCTGCCAGGGAGGAAAGTTTGGGGGGAGATGGCGTTGAGTACAGTGCTTTCGATCTCGGTAATCCTCAAGACCTGAATTTGAGCTTATTTCAGGATATTAAGGCTGTTATTTTTGATTGCGATGAGGAAACTCAAAATAGCTTAGAAAAGCTCGTACAACTGGCGAAAATGTCTCTCAAGCAAACTTATACGCAGCAAATGTTATTTGATTTTCGTGAAGCCACAGAGGCAATGAAACAGATTTGGGGGGCTGTGGATGATGTGGTGATGGGGGGTGTGAGTGAGAGTGGTTTCCGGTTGGGGAAAGACAAGGCGATTTTTGCCGGGAATGTCTCCACCGCGAATTCTGGGGGCTTTGCTTCGGTACGCAATCGTAATTTTGACCCTCCTTTGGATTTAGCGGCTTATAACGGTATTCAACTGCGGGTGAAGGGGGATGGCAAGCGGTATAAGTGTATTCTGCGCTGTGAGGGCAAATGGGACGGTATTAGCTACTGTTATTCTTTTGATACGGTGGCGAATACTTGGATTACGGTTTATGTGCCGTTTGCCGAGTTGCGTCCGGTTTTTCGAGCAAAAACGGTGACAGAAGCCGATAAGCTAGATGCTAGTCGCGTTTACTCGATTCAGCTAATGCTGAGTAAGTTTGAGTACGACGGCGACTTGAATCCTAATTTTGAACCGGGTTATTTTACTTTGGAAGTGGAGTCAATTCAGGCTTATGGGGGAGAAGTAGCTTCGCAGTTGATTGTGGTGAATCGTACTTCCGGGGAAATTGATACGGCTTTGTTACAGAAAAGCGGACTGCATTACGCCATCTTGAATTGCGATACTGAGGCAGAAGCGACGGCAATAAGTCCCGAAAAGGTAGGTAAAGCTTGTCTTGACTTATTACAGTCTCCCGAAGATCGCGATCGCGTATTTAATCTTAGCAGTCGCGATCGCCTTTCTCAAACCGATTAGTGGGTATTAAGAACTCCGGTTTCTATCGTCCAATTCTGACTAAATCCTATCAGCAGCTAAGAAACCAGGGTTCTAGAACAATCGTTTTTTTTCCACTTTTGTTGTTCTTCAGGGTCGCTTTCAGTGTGAGCGGGACGGGGTCTTCGGCGCACGTATTCGAGACCACGTAGATACTCCCATCCTCTCTGTGGTGCTACGGGTCTATCGAGGAGTTCACTCATCCAATGAGCGACTTTTGGCCCGCTCCACAGTCCTCCATCGGCGGGTGGGTCTTGTAAGGCTTCCCAGAGCCGGGCTTGTTGCTCATCATCGAGTAGAGGCGTTCTGCCACGATTCTCTTGACGTTTGTCTCCTAAACTCTCTGGCCCGAGGCGATTGTATCCTCGCACTATTTCGTAAATCCATTGGAGGCTGTAGCCCGTGGTGTCTGCGACTTCTTGGGTTTTTTGACCGGTGGAAAGAAGCCAGATGATCTGATAGTGGCTTCTTTGGATGGCCTCAGAAGTATGACGATAACGATGATAGAGTTCTTCTGTGCTTAAATGAGGGACGAGTTTCAGTGGTCTGGGCATGGTCAAGTGGTGGCGATCGCTCTCTATATTCTATGGCCAATTAACCGGATTTGGTATGAGTTGCCAGCAAATCGGGCAAAAAAAAGCCCCCAGTGAAAACACTAGGGGGGGCAATATCAGGGTGCATCTACCAGTTAACTCTACACAGGTGCGGGGTTGAATCCGGAAAGGGATCAAGAAATTGGACTCCAAACTTTAAATTCGCGATCGCAAGCACTAACTAAAACCTGACCATCGTAACGCATATCTAAGCCGGTAATGGCGTGGGGATGGGCTTTGAGGCTGCGGAAGATTTCCCCGGAGTAGATGTCGGTAAATTGGATTGTACCGTCATCGTGACCGCTAATGACTAAACGACCATCGGGACTCACGGTTAAGGCAGTAACATGGGAGGAGGCAATATTGAGAGGCCCTAAAAGTTCGCCGCTTTGCAAGTCCCAGAGTTTGATATTGGTGGCATTTGAGCCGGTGATTAAGGTCTGGTTGTCGGGAGAAAGGGCGATCGCGTTAACCCCGTGAGTTTGGTCGTTGAGAGGCCCCAATAGTTGACCGCTTTGCAAGTCCCAGAGTTTAATATTAGAGGAGTGCGACCCGGTAATCACGGTTTGGCCATCGAGGGCGATCGCGATACAGGAAATGCCCATAGAGTCTTGGTTAAAGGGACTCAGCAATTCGCCGTTGAGTAAGTCCCAGCATTTAATATTGGTATTTTTTGCCCCGGTGAGTAGGGTTTGGTTATCGGGGGAAATGGCGATCGCGCTGACTTCTTTCGACAGTAAACTCCATTCTGCCACAGTTGAACCATCGTAGAGATTCCAAATTTTAATGCGATCGCTCTCACTACCGCTAATCATCGTTTCTCCGTCGAGGGCGATCGCTAAACAGCTAATATGCCAGCAATCGGTATGACTCGCGGTGTAGCAACACTCGAAAAGGTCGTAAGGGGTGTAAACTTCGGGAACAGTAGCCACTGCGCCATCTTGTGCGTCTGCGAGGGAGATGGGGATATCTTCCACCGCTACTTCCATATAGGACAGGGCTTCAGAGGCTGCTAAGACTGGCTCTGAGGCGAGGTCTGGCGTTTCGGATTCTTCAGAGGTAAAGGCATCGTCAGGAGTTTCTAAAGGGGTTTCTGGGGCGGCTGGCGTGGGTTGGATATCGTCGCTGGGTGCAGCCGTTTCCGGTGTTTCGCCAAAGGGATCGGAGGCTTCGCTACTTTCTGCGGTTTCAGGGGGAGAAGTCAGAATTTCGTCAACACTGTCAGCAGTTTCGGGGGGAGAAGTCAGAATTTCGTCAATATCTGCGGGAGTTTCGATTGCAGGGGTATCTCCAAAGGGATTGGATGACAGGATATCGTCAACACTTTCGGGAGTCTCGATTTCTGGTGTACTTCCGAAGGGATTGGATTGCAGAATTTCATCAACACTTTCGGGAGTTTCGGGGGAAGAAGTCAGGATTTCGTCAATGTCTGCGGGAGTTTCGGTTGCAGGGATATCTCCAAAAGGATTGGATTGCAAGATATCGTCAACACTTTCGGGAGTCTCAATTTCTGGTGTACTTCCGAAGGGATTGGATTGCAGAATTTCATCAACACTGTCAGGAGTTTCCCCAAAAGGATTGGTTGCAGGAGAGATAGTTTCTGCAATGGGAGGGGTTTCCTCAAAGGAATTGCTGGCAGTCGGCTGGGACTCAGATACCTCGACAACAGGATCGACAGGAGGCGGTTCCGGTGCGGCTTTCGGGGGGGATTTGGGAGGTTGTTTGGGTTTGAGGGGTAAATCTTGGCGATCGCGTTTAGTTTTAGAAATCGCCTGCTTTACGGCTTGCTGAAAGGCTTTGCGCTCGAAAGGAGGCGCGATCGCTTCGACATATTCAAAGTATAGATCGGGAATATAGGCAGTAAGGCGATCGCGTTTGGCTGCATACACCACCAAGGGGATTTTTTGGAGAGGTGCGTTGGTTTGCAAGGCTTTGAGGAGTTTCCAGCCTTCCCCTTTGGGCAAATCAAACTGCAACACCACCAACCGCAGACTATCGGCTTCTTTCGTCAATAGGCTTTTGACTTCTGAAGCCCCAGACGCTTCAATAACTTCAAATTTGCCCCCAGGAAGGAGTTCCCGAATTTGAGCGCGAGTTTCGGACTTATTACCGATGATTAAAACCTGATTGTTTGCCATATATCCAACCGACGGGCGATCTTTCTCTACTACTACCACGATTTGTTGGTTCGTAGTGAGGTTGACCTCCTCACCGGACTAAAGCCGGGCGTGATTCCTAAACCTCACGATTTAAG
>JAWQFT010000208.1:0-6043 GCA_035968055.1 Jaaginema sp. PMC 1080.18
CTGGGAAAACGTAGCGGTAACCCCTGCATTCGAGGGATGCGAATCACTGTTTTTGACCTCCTCACCGCCGTAAACGGACGGTGATTCCTAAACCTTACGATTTAAGTTTCTGCTTCACTCACATCTGCGTACACCACTAACTTTCATTAGTTATGCCCCCGTCTTACGCCATGTCCACAGACTTTTTAACCCATTACAGAGTCCCGATTCCGCCAGAGAAAGCGGTACGGTGTCCAACAAAGACTGTACTTGTTGCTTGGATATTTTACTCGTGCCAGCTTTTCGGCACGAAACCCGCTATATCCAGTTTTCAAGGTGCTGATATCGAATAGCTTTGGTTTTCGCTGCTCGATATTGCCAATTTTACCCGAAAAATACAAAGCCGTCCTTAAAGGACGGGGTTTCAGACCCAGGAGGTTTTGATGATGTCCTTTCTTATCTTGCTGCCGGAATGACTTATCAAGAAATTCTCGCAGACTTTCCTTATCTCACCCAAGAAGATATTTTAGCTTGTTTGAGTTATGCGGCTGATTAAGCGCTGAAGTGCGGAATGGGGGTTATAAATCTAAGCGTCCGGTAGTAATTAGCTTTAAGCCTGAAATTAATGAAGCAAACGCCACAAAGAAATACCACAAACTGGTAGGACGTAATAAAACACTACCACTCACAAAGACCAAAACAATTCCTAAAATCACTAATAACCAGCCCCAACCACGGGTTTGTTCGGGAAAGAAAACTAACGATACGATGCCTCCGACTAAGGATAATACCGAAGCTGTGGCTGAAACATCACGCCACCAAAGCCCCGATATTCTAGTAGTAAAGATAATATTTTGACCGATAAAATAAACTCCCAGAATAACTAAAGCTAAACCCAACAATTTTAGTAAAAAACGCATTTTAATAGCACTCCTAAGATCATTCTAAGGTACAAATACAAAATAAGATTCCCGAACCAACCCTAAGCCAGAAAAGCTTGATTCAATCTGGTGACGCAATCTTAGCTTACATAGAAAACGCCCTCGTTTAAGTAAAACTACCGCTAATATAGCACTTCTTCTCAGTGTGCGATCGCTACAACCGGAAGGAATAGAGAAATTTAGACTCAAAACTTACCGCAGTTATCAATCATTCTGGGTAACTGAACGTAAGGACAATAAAATAAATCGGAGAAAAGCAGTTATGGAAAATGCCAGTTTTTGGCAACTTTATAGCGAAGTTAGAGATGGTGGGCGATGCTACTCAAAAACTTTCTAGTAAGTTTGGTGAGAAACTGATACGATCTTAATTTAGAAATCGACTCAGCAAAAATAGATTGACCTATGAAAACATCAAATCGCTTTTTCACTACTCTAACGCTTTGTACTAGCTTAATTCTGGCTTCAACTTCTGCGAGTGAAGCCCAAAGAAATTGGGGATGGTTTCGGTGTGAAGTTACTGGGATTCAACGGGGACAACTTGCAGTCCGTCCTGAACCCGCAGGTGAACCTTTCGCTGGCTTAAATAATGGCAATACTGTTGCAGCCATGATTGGGTCAGGGCGTTGGGTAGCTTTAGATAATGTAGTTTGGTATTACGTTCATATTCTACGCGGCCCAAATTCCGGTTTGAATGGTCGCGAAGGTTGGGTAAATTCGGATTACCTTGAATGTTACGAAGAACTCAACGTAGATTTTTAGGAATTGAATTATTGACATCCTCCCCGCCCTAAACGAGACGGGGATTCCTAGCAGTCAAACAACCTAAGTTGTTCGTACTTTAGATGGGTTGACAGTTCACCGTAAATAGCCTCAATTGAGGTCTTACACTTGCTCCTTGTCCATTTAGCGTCGTGGATATGCCCTACCCCGACGTTTTCTATATTTTTAGCCGCGTTGCCGTCCCGGTCGATAGTTTCTCCACAATTCAGACAAACTAACTCTCGTACCGAAAGGTCGAGTTTACCCCATTTAAACCCACAATCCGCGCAATATTGCGAAGTCGGTTGCCAACGGCTAATAACTCGTAACTCACGACTGAATTTTTCCGCTTTGGCTTCGCACATCGTCCGAAACTCTCGCCACCCTGCCTGAGAAATTGCCCGTGACAGTTTCCGATTCTTGACCATTCCCGACACATTCAAGTCTTCTAAGGCAATCAATTGGTTATCTTGAACTACCTTAGTTGAGAGTTTGTGCAGGAAGTCTTGACGGGTATCGCGAATCTTGGCTTGCAGTTTAGCAATCCTTAAACGAATACGCTCTCGACGATGCGACCCTTTCTGACGACGAGCTAACTGGCGTTGCGCTTTTCTGATTTTGCGGTCTAATTTTGAGTAATCGGGACTATTAACTTTCTGTCCATTACTTAGAGTTGCGAAAGTCTTAATCCCCAAATCAATACCGATAGCAGGATTTTTAGGAGGCTTAGTTTCCGGTTCTACTTCCACCACAAAACTCAAGAAATAACGTCCGGCACAGTCTTTGATGACTGTAACGGACGTAGGATTAGGGGGTAGGGGTCGCGACCATTTCACCTTAAGATTGCCAATCTTGGCTAAGTAAATTTTATTCTTCTTTAGAGAAAATCCCCCTTGGCGAAATCGAGCGGTTTGGCGGTTATGCTTTTTCTTGAATTTGGGACGACTAACTGATTTACCTTGGCGCTCCCCCTTGAGGGATTTGAAGAAGTTATTAAAAGCAACTCCTAAATCTCTAATTGTTTGCTGCAAGGGAATATTAGACACCTCGGACAACCATTGTCTTTCCTCGGTCAATTTAGCTTGGGTGATGCAGATTTTCTGAAGGTCGCCATTTTTGGGCAGTTTCTCCGATTGTCGGCACAAAGCGAGTGCATCGTTCCAAACCACTCGACAACAACCAAAAAGCTTTGCTAATCGGGTTTGTTGGTATTGATTTGGGTAGATTCGGTAACGATGCCGCGCTTTCATTGATGTTATTCTGATATAGTATCAATATAAATATACCATAGAAACAAATTAATGAAAGCATTTGCAGCGAGATTATCGGATACAGAATATGAAGGGTTGGTTAAACTTGGGGAGGTTCAAGAGCGCTCTATAAATGCTTTATTGAGAGAGGCTGTACGGCAATATCTCGAACGACAGCAAGAAAGCCGTCCTCCGCTTTGCTAAAGGACGGGGCTTGTATCCCATTATTTTGGGTCAGATACAGAAAACCCTCCCCCTGAGTTCACCCATGTCCACTGCTTCAGAACGCCTGCAAAAATTCATTAATTACACTCAACAATACATTAGCGGGAGAGAACGCCAAGATGCACAAGTTTTCCTCGACCGCTTTTTTCAGGCATTTGGACACGAAGGGGCAAAAGAAGCGGGGGCTGTGTATGAAACTGCGATAAAAAAAGGGAGTAAAAAAGGGAAAACGGGGTTTGCGGATTTGGTCTGGAAACCCCGCGTCCTGATTGAAATGAAAAGTCGTCAGGAAACCGACCTGAGTAAACATTATTCCCAAGCTTTTGAATATTGGACGCGAATTGTTCCAGACCGTCCTCGCTACGTTATTTTGTGCAACTTTGATGAGTTCTGGATTTACGATTTTAATACCCAGTTAGATGAACCTGTTGATGTCGTTTCTTTAACTCAATTAGTCGAAAGAGGAAGTGCTTTTGGCTTTATGGAATTGGGGAATAAAACCCCCGTTTTTCGCAACAATCAAGTCGAAATTACTGAAACCGCAGCCCGTCGCATGGGAGAGTTATTTCAAATCCTTTATGAACGAGGTGAAAAGGAGGGTTTTGAGCGCATAACGGCACAGCGATTTATTTTACAATGTGTTTTGGCAATGTTTGCCGAAGACCGCAATTTGTTACCGAAAGATTTGTTTATTTCCTGCGTTCAAGATTGTCTGCAAGGGGCAAATTCTTATGATGTTTTGGGGGGTTTGTTTCGCGAAATGAATCAACCGGGAATCACCCCCGCAGGACGCTATAAAGGAGTGGATTATTTCAACGGGGGTTTATTTGCGACAATTCATGGCATTGATTTAACACAACAAGAGTTAGAGTTTCTGGATGTAGCAGCCCGTCAAGATTGGAGTAAAGTACGTCCGGCTATTTTCGGTAATATTTTTGAAGGGACAGCGAATCAAAAAGAGCGTCATACTTACGGCATTCATTACACTTCAGAAGCCGATATTATGCGAATTGTGCGTCCGACGATTAGCCGCTATTGGGAAGAAAAGATAGAAGCGGCGAATAATATTGAAAAGCTAAATCAGTTACAAATTGAGTTACAAAATTATCGTATCCTCGACCCGGCTTGCGGTTCGGGTAATTTCCTTTATATTGCTTACCAAGAACTCAAGCGCATTGAAAAGTTAATTCTGGATAAAATCAGCGATCGCCGTAAATCTGATACGCTGAAGCAACAGTTACAAATGGGGTTGGTTACGCCATTACAGTTTTATGGTCTTGATGTCAATCCTTTTGCGGTGGAATTAGCACGGGT
The DNA here is from genome assembly GCA_035968055.1 of Jaaginema sp. PMC 1080.18. Classification (GTDB taxonomy): domain Bacteria; phylum Cyanobacteriota; class Cyanobacteriia; order Cyanobacteriales; family Spirulinaceae; genus Jaaginema. The sequence goes on from JAWQFT010000208.1 coordinate 4,469, forward strand.
GACGTTAATGATTGCGCGAAAAGTGGCAATTGATAAGCTGGGTTTGGATGAGGCTGCATTACCTTTGGATTCTCTGGACAAAAATATTATTTGTGCAGATGCTTTGTTTACAGTTTGGCCAAAAGCAGATGCTATTATTGGCAATCCACCTTTTTTGGGCGGTAAGCATCTACGACTGGCTTTAGGGGATAGTTATATTGACCGCGTTTTTGCCAAGTTTGATGATGTGAAAGATTCGGTAGACTTCTGTTGTTATTGGTTTAGATTAGCCCACGACCAAGTTAACAAAAATGAACGGGTGGGATTAGTCGGCACAAATTCTATTAGTCAAGGTAAAAGTCGGGCTGCATCGTTAGAATATATTACCCAAAATGGCAGTTATATTCACGAAGCTGTTTCGAGTCAACCTTGGTCGGGAGAGGCGAATGTTCATGTAAGTTTGGTGAATTGGAGTAAGAAGGATACGGAAAGGAAGTATCTGGATAATGAAAAGGTTTCCCAAATTAATTCCTCGCTTCAGAAGACGATTGATGTTACGAAAGCTAAACGTTTGCAAGGGAATCAAAATCAATGTTTCCAGGGAGTTATTCCGGTGGGGAAGGATTTTATTATTTCTCCTGAAGTTGCAGAGGCTTGGATTAGAGAAGATGCTAGGAATGAAGCGGTGTTGAAGCCTTTTTCGATGGGTAAAAACTTGGCTTCAGAAATTAATGGTTGTCCGACACGCTGGATTATTGATTTTAATGACATGAGTATCGAAGATGCTAGTGATTATTTGATTCCTTTTCATCATGTCAAAACTTATGTTAAACCGCAGCGAGATAAAAATCGCGAACCGATTATGAGGGAAAAATGGTGGAGGTTTAAGCGAACTAACAAAGCAATGAGAGAAGCATTAGAAGAAGTATCTTATTACTTTGCTGTTCCGAGAGTTTCTAAGTGGGCGATTTTTACGCCTTGTCCTATCGAGTGGCTTCCCGGAGATAAAGCGGTGGTTGTAGCTTCCGAGGACTTTTACCTTTTAGGGATTTTACTTTCTCAGATTCATCGTGTCTGGATGCACGCTCAAAAATCGACGCTAAAGTCTGATATTGCTTACACCCACAAAACCTGCTTTGAAACCTTCCCCTTCCCCCAAAACCCCACCGCACAAATCGTCGCACAAATCCGTCAAACTGCCATCAAACTCCATGAATATCGCAGCAATCAAATGGAGAAAAAACAATGGGGCATTACGCAACTTTATAACAAATTCTTCGACGAACCGAGCAGCCAACTGTACCTACTCCACCAAGCACTCGATAAATTAGTAATGCAAGCTTATGGCTTCAAAACTCAAGACGATATCCTCGAAAAGTTACTGAAACTCAACTTAGATTTAGCAGAAAAAGAGCAACAAGGCGAAACAATTGTTGGCTCTTGCGCTCCTCATCTTTAATAATGCCGATTTCCTGCTAGATTCGGTTTCGCTAATTCGCCCGCAGACTAAAAAACTTAGGGCTAGTGGCGTGACACACTTGAATTTGTGCGATAGTCACTACCGCCAAAATGCTTGTATTTCGGTGCGTTACGCTG
>JAWQFT010000209.1:0-6015 GCA_035968055.1 Jaaginema sp. PMC 1080.18
GGAATCGACAAGAGTTTTAGAACTTGAGATTGATTTGTGTATAAGCAGTAGCCCAAGGAGTCAGACACTTTGGCTTTTGGGATAGACTTTCAAAATGGCTCAAAGCCCGAACACATAAGGGTTTCAGCCTCAGAACTCTCCCGTGAAAAGTGAGTGCGAGAGTTCTGAAATTTGAATTGAACCTTTTTGAGAGTTCCGCCGCGAGTTAAAACCAATCATCATCATCCTCGTCCCAATCGTTCTCGTACTCGTAGACACGGCGAGAAGAATTACGACGATTATTATAGTTGCTGCGATCGCGCTCTGGAGTACGTTCGCGTTCGACACGACGGCGATCGTTGCCATAATCGTAAGGATCGTAAGGCGAAGGGGCAGGAGGAGGCGCTGGTGGGGCAAAGCGATCGCGTTCTTTTTCCCCGGTAAAGGTGCGCCGAATTGACCCGAAAAAGTCATCATCCTCTTCGTTAAACTGCAAGCGAATCTCCCGGTTGAGTTCGTACAAGGCATCCTGTAAATCCGCTTGAGCGCGATCGATGCCTCTTTCGTCGTCTTGGTCGAGATACAGCCGTAAATCAGCGATTAAAGCCTCAATTTGACGGCGGTAGTAACTGGCAAACTGATTGCCAAAATCGAGGGTAACTTCCCGCAAACGCCTCTGAGCTTGGTCGATGAGGGCAACAGAACGATTGCGTTTTTCCACTTGTTCCCGTCGTTGGCGATCGACTTGGGCAAATTCCTCGGCTTCGCGAATCATAGTATCAACTTCAGCTTCAGTGAGGGTTGAGGAGTTCTGAATCACCACGCTTTGTTCGCGGCCGGTGGTGCGATCCATCGCCGTTACTTGTAGGATACCATTGGCATCAATATCAAAAGAAACCTGCACTTGGGGGATACCCCTAGGGGCTGGGGGAATGCCAGTAAGTTTAAAGCGTCCGAGAGATTTGTTATCGTTGGCCATTTCCCGTTCTCCCTGCACCACATGGATTTCCACCAGGGTTTGATTGTTTTCCGAAGTTGAGAAAATATCGGAACGACGTACCGGAATGGTGGTGTTGCGAGGAATTAATTTTTTGGTGACACCGCTAATGGTTTCTACTCCCAAAGACAAGGGAGTGACATCGAGAAGTAAGACATCCTTGACTTCTCCCACTAAAATACCCGATTGAATCGCTGCCCCTACCGCTACCACTTCATCCGGGTTAACATTTTGGTTGGGTTCTTTGTCGATGAAGCTGCGGACTAAGCCCTGTACCATCGGAATCCGCGTTGAACCGCCCACTAATACTACTTCGTCGATTTGTACCGGACTTAAACCTGCATCCCGAATTGCTCGCTTAATCGGACGACGCAGACGACTGACAAGATCGCCACAAATACTTTCAAATTCAGCGCGAGTTAGACGAGTTTCGATGTGTTTGGGGCCTTCTGGAGTCGCGGTAATGAAGGGGAGATTAATTTCGGTGGTACTGACTCCTGAAAGCTCAATTTTAGCTTTCTCGGCGGCTTCTGTGAGGCGTTGTAAGGCTTGGCGATCGCGTCGTAAATCTACCCCTTCTTTTTCCAGGAAGGCATCCGCCATCCAATCCACTAACCGCTTATCAAAGTCTTGTCCCCCTAACTGGGTGTCACCACTGGTAGACAGCACTTCGAGGACACCTCCCCCCACTTCCAAGATGGAAACGTCGAATGTTCCTCCCCCCAAGTCAAAGACTAAAATGGTTTCATTCTCCGCCCGTTCTAAGCCGTAAGCCAGGGAAGCCGCCGTAGGTTCGTTGACAATCCGCAATACCTCCAACCCGGCAATACGTCCTGCGTCTTTGGTAGCTTGGCGTTGGGAGTCGTTGAAATACGCCGGAACGGTAATCACAACCCCCGTTACGGGTTCGCCGAGGTAGCGTTCGGCATCTTCGGCGAGTTTCCGCAAGATCATCGCCGAGACTTCTTCGGGGGCAAAGTCTTTTTTCAAGCGAGGACAGCGAATTTTGATATTGCCGCTATCATCCCGGCGGACAGTGTAGGCAACCCGTTTGGATTCGGGGGTTAATTCGCTATAGGTGCGCCCCATAAAGCGCTTGATAGCATAAAAGGTGTTTTGGGGATTGAGAACCGCTTGTCGCCTAGCCATTTGCCCCACGACTAATTCCCCATCTTTATTAAATCCGACGACGGAGGGTGTGGTTCGCGTTCCTTCGGCGTTGGCAATAACAACGGGTTTGCCACCTTCTATTACAGCAACAACAGAGTTGGTTGTCCCCAAGTCTATGCCCACTACTCTACCCATGCGCGATTCTTTCTCCTGCGTTTCGCTTACTCGATACTTGCATCCGTATGGAAATCATTTCAAGTCCAGCTTGTTTTACTGTCCCGATCCGTTTCTATAACAAATATTAAGTTATTAATCATATTCTATCTTGACCCGGTGGCGTAGGGAGGAGGAGGTTCAGTCATCAGTTATCAGTCATCAGTCATCAGTTGGGGAGGAGTGGGAGGAGTGGGAGGAAACAACTGTGCCACGGATACGCCATTAGTGACCAAGTTGTAACGATGTGAGCGTAGATGATTCCCAAAAAGGGGCTTTGAGGCTGATTATCTTAGGTCAAATATACTTTGGTGGGGGGCTTGCTTTTTGGCTTTTTTTGTTTTATAGTTTTCTTATAATGGGAATATTGACGTTTTTAAAAATTTGGCACAGATTTCCATTATGAAAAAATAGTATCATAACCCAACGCTAAAGTCTAGCCCCTCCTCAAAATTTCGCGTTTTTTCCCTTTCCTAAACTTCTAAATCCTCCTCGTCATCTTCCTCTGGGGCAGGCATACTACCAAAGCGGGGTTGCGGGGGAATAGCTGCCACGATCGCGTCGATGACTTTGCCCACGGGGATAATTTCAATACCCAAATCGTCGGCGTAGGTTTGACCCTTCGGGACAATTGCCCGTTTAAAGCCCAGTTTCGCGGCTTCTTTGAGTCTCAGTTCCATTTGCGCGACGAGGCGAACTTGACCGCCTAAACCGACTTCCCCGATGAGGACAGTACGGGGATCGACAATGCGATCGCGAAAACTGGCAACCACTGAAATTGCAATGCCTAAATCTGCCGCCGGTTCAGCCACCCCCAACCCCCCAGCAGAAGCCACATAAGCATCCAGTTTGGAGAGGGGAATACCAACCCGCTTTTCTAAAACGGCGAGAATCTGCTGTAAACGGCTGTAATCGACTCCAGTAGTAGAACGACGGGGGGAAGTATAGCTGGTGGGGCTAACCAGGGCTTGTAGCTCCACCAGAAGCGGTCTCGTACCTTCGCAAGCGACGACGGTAGCCGTACCGGGAACAAACTCATCGCGACTGCCTAAGAATAATTCTGAGGGGTTCTCGACTTCTTGTAGCCCGTGTTCCACCATCTCGAAAATGCCGATTTCGTGGGTCGAACCAAAGCGGTTTTTCACGGATCGCAATAACCGATGAGAGGCATAGCGATCGCCCTCAAAATACAGTACCGTATCAACCAGGTGTTCGAGAACCCTCGGCCCCGCGATCGCCCCTTCCTTCGTCACATGACCGACAATCAGCAGGGTAATATTCTCCCGCTTCCCTACTTGCATCAATGCCGAGGTACATTCCCGCACTTGAGCCACCGAACCCGGCGCAGAACTTAAAGAAGCAAAGTAAAGGGTCTGAATACTATCAATTACCGCCATTTGCGGCTTCAGGGCTTCTAATTCCCGCAGAATTTCCTCTAAATCGGTTTCGGGCAGAATGTAGATATTGGTGTCGTTGTTGGCAGGCTTGGACTTCGACTTTGACTTCGTAGTTTTAGATTCCTCTGGTGCTGTCGCATTCGTCCCTACTCCCAAACGCGCCGCCCGTAACTTCACCTGCTGACCTGATTCTTCGGCGCTGACATACAAAACCCGATGACCCTCTGCCATACGATTCGCGGTTTGCAGTAATAAGGTCGATTTACCAATACCAGGATCGCCCCCAATCAGCACCAAAGACCCCGGAACGACTCCCCCCCCCAAAACCCGGTCAAACTCGTTATAACCGGACGTAAAGCGGGTTTGGACATCTTCGGCAATCTGGGAAAAACGTAAAGAAGCACGGGGGGCAGGTTCACCCCTAGACCCGGAGCGCGATCGCGTGTTAGACTGCCAACCACCACGATTAATCACACTACTACTTTCGGGCTGTTGCGCTTGCTCATCCATCGTGCCGTATTCTTGGCAACTGGGACAACGGCCAAACCATTGGGGCGAATCAGCACCACAGGCGCTACAAACGTAAACGGTGCGAGACTTGGGCATTTTTAACTTTATAATTTACTTGAAGTAAAAAGCAATCGCGACTGAGAACCGGGATTTTTAATAAGATTTAACAATTCCCTCCTTAAAACTTTCTTTTATTTAAAGGATACTTGCTAAATTGAGGCGGGGAAGACTCCCAAAAACCGTTATTGTAGAAATACAAGCTATTAGCAATTTCAGCCAAAGATTGATAATTGTTTGTAACGTTAAAAGGAGTGTTGAGTTAACTTGGAGACTCATAAAGAAAAAATACTCGTCGTTGATGATGAGGCTAGTATCCGTCGTATTTTGGAAACCCGCCTTTCCATGATCGGCTATGATGTCGTTACCGCCGCCGACGGCGAAGAAGCGATTGAGACTTTTCGCGATGCCAACCCCGATTTGGTCGTTCTGGATGTAATGATGCCGAAACTAGATGGTTACGGTGTTTGCCAGGAACTCCGCAAAGAATCTGACATCCCTATCATTATGCTAACGGCTTTGGGAGATGTGGCCGATCGCATTACCGGACTCGAACTCGGTGCGGATGATTATGTGGTTAAACCCTTCTCTCCCAAAGAGTTAGAAGCTCGTATTCGTTCGGTTCTGCGTCGCGTCGAAAAAAATGGTAGCCCCGGAATCCCTAGTTCCGGTGTGATTCAAGTCGGTTCGATCAAAATCGACACGAACAAACGCCAGGTTTATAAAGGTGACGAACGCATCCGTTTAACCGGGATGGAGTTTAGCTTATTGGAATTGTTGGTGAGTCGTTCGGGGGAGGCTTTTTCTCGTTCGGAAATCTTACAAGAAGTTTGGGGTTATACTCCCGAACGCCATGTGGATACCCGCGTGGTAGATGTCCATATTTCCCGCCTCCGGGCTAAATTAGAAGACGATCCGAGCAATCCTGAATTGATTCTTACAGCGCGGGGTACGGGATATCTATTTCAGCGCATTCTCGAACCAGGAGAAGAATAGCAACTAGAGAAGGCATTGGTTGAAAGCCAGACAAGTTGATTTTTTGTCTTTCAACCCTGACCTTTTTTTGTGGCAGTTATTGTTGAATTTATGGCAAAATCTGACCCTAATCGTATTTTACGCTTACTTCCTTTGGTTACAGGCGGTTTGGGTGGCCTATTACTGATGCTCAATCGCGTTTTGACTCCTGATTTGAGTGCGTCTCAATCTCGTTCGGATGTGTTGGGCGTGATTTTAAGTGCGTTGTTAATTTTGGTGGGTTTAATTTGGCAGCAAATTCAGCCGAAATCCCCCGATAGCGTGATTTTAGAGGGGGAACAGGGTTTTGAAATTGCCGAGGATTTGCCCCCAGAATTGCAAACGGAGTTGGCTTGGGCGACTCATTTGATTTTAACGAATACGGTAACGCGATCGCTGGCGATTTATTACCAAGGTCGTACAATTTTGCGACGAGGTGTTCTCGGCAAAAATCCGCAAGTTGAACCGGGAAATATCCTCAAACGAGTTTTAGAAAAGCAAAAACCTGTATATCTGGTGGCTTTGAGTGTTTATCCAGGGCGCATTGAGTTTGACTATTTACCCGAAAATACACAGGGCGTTATTTGCCAACCCCTCGGCAGCCAAGGCGCAATGATCCTCGGCGCAAATGCCCCCCGCAGCTACACGAAACAAGATGAAAACTGGATTGAGGGGATTGCAGCTAAGTTGGCTCAATCTTTTTCAATTATCAGCGATTAAGGGGCAGTGGGGGGAGAG
>JAWQFT010000210.1:0-5987 GCA_035968055.1 Jaaginema sp. PMC 1080.18
TGCAATCTAGCTATCCGCCGTAACCCACCGTTTAAAGTGTGTCACGGCACTACGAAAGCATTTTTCTTTAGGAAACAAAAGTGTTACTAGACAAAGCATAAGTATAATGTCGGACGTTTTCTTCTTGTCCTCCGGTTGCTTGATAAAAACTCATTGCGTGTTTATCTTCAAAGTCCGCTTGAACGAAAATCTCCCTGACTTTTGTGCTTTGTAATTGCCGTGTCAATTCTTCCAATAAACCGCTACCAATTCCTTGTCTTTGGTAATCTGTAGCCACAGCCAGATCGTAAATGTAAGCTTCGCTATAGTCACCGTAAACCGATGGTAACAAATGCACAGTTGCCCCACCGATAACTTTGTTTTCAAGTAAACAAATTAAGAAAATTAAGTTAGGGTTTTCTAAAAGTTTTTGAAAATAGTCATTTCTGGGCAAGTCAATGTTTTTTTCTTCAAAGACATTGATGTAGAGTTTAACAAGCTTTTTGAGTAAATCCAAGTCTGTGGATTGTAGCTTTTTATAAGAAATAAACATAGTAATTTTGCTGAGTTTAATCGGATTAATTGTTGCTAATTATTCGAGTGACCCATATTCCAAAACCCCAGTTTTTAATCTTGTAGATAGATCGAAAACCGGGGTTCTTGATTCTTGTTATTTTGACAGATTTGAGATTAGATGCTCAAACCCATAGCCGCAGAAGTGCTAGGACCGACTACACCATCGACAGTCAAACCTTTGCTGCGCTGAAAACGCATAACGGCAGCTTTGGTCAAGGGGCCGTAAGCGCCATCGTAGGGGCCAATAGAATAGCCGAGGCTGCTGAGTTTGCTTTGTACTTTAGCAACTAATGCTCCTTGAGAACCTACGCTTAAAACTACCGTTCCTGCGGGTCGTACTCCCGGACGAACGCGAGCGGTGTTGGAGGTAGTACGGAAACCCTGACGACCTGTGGGGGAGGTACTGGTGTAGCGACCATCAACCCAACGTCCAGTGGAGAGTTTGATCCAATTGCCACTCCAGCTTACGGGTTCTGCTAACCGAGCGCCATTGCGAACGCAGGTATGGACTTTGTAGTTCGTTCCCGGGCCGGTGCGAGCATTTAAGCAACTGCCATTGGTTTTGGCGTATAATGCGGCGGTTGCTTGTTCTGCTGTTCCAACTGCACCGAGAATCACGGCAACTGAGAGTAAGCCCATCCAGGCAGAGTTAGGAATCTTTTGCCAGTTTAAAGCCAGGTCGGGCATTTCGTATTCAACACCAGTTTCTTGTTCGTAAGCAATCCAAGATTGATTATAACCAAGTGTTTCCACGGTTTTCTCCTTAAAGTATTAACAACAATGTTGAGGGGTTGTAGTATTTTCGATTCAGCTTTTCAACGTAAATTTACGGAAATTCGGTTTTCCATATCAAAAATTATATTGCCAAACTATGGTGTTGACACAAAAATAACCCAAACAGAAGCGATCGCGCTTGTGTAGAAATAATACGCGATCGCTCCTATTTGCTGGAGAATGGGGTATGAATTTAGAAAAAACGTTCCTCGCGCATAAGAGTGCCAAATCGAAAAACTTGATAACCTTTGGCATCTACAATATAGGAGTAACTCCCATTTTGTGCTTGATAGCGATCGCCACTAATGGCAGCAGCCCCTAAGCAAACTGTTGCTCCATTGCGTTTATTCTCTCCTTGGTAAAACAAACGATTGTTACTTTGATAGATGTGTATGCGGAAGTTCGCGGTTTCCTCAGAAATAATAGTTTCCCCCGTACAAGGGATTACCATTGGGGCAGCAGGCTCGACAAAAGCAGTTTGCTGATATTTTTGAGAGTTGGTATTGAGAGGGACAGTGCTGGTTTGAGTTCGAGGAGCATGATTGAGAACCAGCATCGGGTCGATAAAATCGCTTTCGCTAGGTCGTACTTCAAAATGCAGATGAGAAAAATCCGTAAATCCAGTATTGCCCATTAAAGCAATTTGCTCGCCTTGGCGTACCCTTTGACCGACTTGCACCAAGTTTTCTTGATTATGCCCGTAAACCGTATAACAACCGTTGTCATGGCGAATTTTGATGGCATTTCCTAAGCCCCAGTCGTCCCATTGGGCTTTAACCACTTCACCATCAGCCACCGCTACAATTGGAGTTCCTGGGGCAGCATCAATGTCGATTCCGAGGTGATAATCTCCTTCGTTGAATCCACCGGATACTTCTCCTTGAGTCGGCCAGATTAAGGCAAGATCGTGACAAGCCGTGGGGGAGGTTTGAGTGGTTGGGCTAATCTGGGCGTGGTTTTCGTGAGCGTTTGCGGAATATTGACTGAGAAGCGAGACAGAAAGGGTACTCGCGACACCGATCGCGAATAATCGAGAAATCGTCAAAAGTTGCATAAATACAGTACCTAATTCTTGTCAATTAACCCGGAAGCAATCCAGGGGCATTATGTCGTTTGCGGGGGCTTTTTGGGCTGTTCGGGATGAAATTATCGCCCCCCTCTCTCCGATACGATTGTGTTAGTCTGGCGCAAAGCGGGTAAATGCAATACTTTGGTCTTGGCAAGAAAGAGACAAAAGATAAGCACAACTTCAATCATGATTTACTCCAAGTCAAGAGTCAAATTAGTCACGGCGCTTATCCTTGTCTCAAGTAGCGTTTTGAGGGCTACTTGAGTGTTACAGACGGGACTGGGGTTTAATCGTTCCTAGTAATTACTGGCGACTCAACGGCTGACAATCGCCACCTAAACCCTCGACGATCGCGCAGGTGTTTGTTACCATCATGTCTGCATAACTTGCGGTATTGCCTAAGCCCCCCGCAAGTAGGGGAGGTTGGGCGACTTTAACGTTAGCTTCGCGGGCTACGGTGGCGATCGCGCGGTCATTTGCTTTGATTTCGCTGAAAACTGCCGGGACTTGGGCAGTTTTGATGGTGGCGACTAAGGCTTTGACTTGGGCTGCGGTGGGGGTTTCTTCGGTACTGAGTCCTTGTAAAGCAACGGCTTCTTGGAAGTTGTAGGCTTGAGCGAAGTAGTTAAAGGCATCGTGGGTGGTGACTAAAACTCGTTGCTGAGGGGGAATGGTGGCAATTTGAGCGGTTATCCAGGTGTCGAGGCGTTCGAGATCGGCAATTAAGGTGGTGGTCTGGTTTTGGTAGGTGGGGGCTGCGTCGGGATTGAGGGTGCTGAGTTGGTTTTGGATGATTTTGGCGATCGCGATCGCATTTTCAACATCTAACCACACATGAGGATCGGCGGCAGTTTCGGCGGTTTTGTGGTGATGATGTTCGGTTTGGAGGGGTTGCGTCACGGCTGCTTCAAAAACAGGGACTTTGGGCGCTTGGGTGTCTACGGTTTCAATTAAGTTTTCTAGGCTGATTTCAAAGCCATAGCCGCCATAGAGAATCAGTTGAGCGGTTTCGAGGGCTTGGCGATCTGAGGGTTTGGGGGTGTAGGTGTGGGGGTCTTGTTGCGGATCGATTAAACAGTTGAGGTCAATGGTAGCGCCAGCGATCGCGGTGGTGAAGTCGCACAGAATACTATTCGAGGCGATCGCTGTGGGGATTTGAGGTTCGGGGGCGTTTTGGGATACGGAGCAGCTTGCAAGGGTCATCAGGGTTAGTATTGCGAGTTTTGGCCAAGAGTTACTCATTTTCCGTTGCGATCGCGTTTCAAGAGAATGATTATCATTTTAATATAAAAATAGTTTCTAAACTTATGTAACAAAATTCCAGCGTTTGCGTAATTTCCCTGGTGTCAAATCGAGAACCTGATGAACCTCTAATCAGCTTCTCCAACGAGCATGATTGCCATCATCAAACGCGATCGCATTATGGATGTAGAAACAATTGAAATGCTTGTCGAACTAGCAGAACGCTTGGTCTACATTCATCGCAACCGCCATCTCAGTCATTTAGAGAAAGCGGTACTCCAAGGCGCACTGCAAGGTAAACGGTACAGCGAACTGGTAGACTGCCCGGATAGTCCTTTGTATTATTACGACGAGGATTATATTTCCCGTTATATCGCCTATAATCTCTGGAAGCTTTTGACCGCAACCTTGCGTGTCCTTACCATTGTGTCGGACAAAGAAAAAATTAATAAGCGCAATGTTCGCGAATACCTCCAGCGAGCTTTAGAAACGGCTCAATACTGGCCTGTGGATTTGCCCCGAATTCAAGGTTTACCCGAAAGTAGTCTTTCTCCTTATTGGGTAGAGCGACAACCGCTTATTACCCATTGTCAGGATAGGCTCAAAGAGGATATTCGCGTCTTGGGTTTGGTAGGAATCGCAGGAGTGGGTAAAACGGCGTTAGCGGTGCGTTTGGCGGGCGATCGCGCTTTACGCCAGCAATTTCCCCAAGTATATTGGTTATCCTGTGGCGATCTGACGGCTTGGTTTGAAAGTTTAGTGGGAACTTTGTTGGATCGGGAATTACTGGGTTTGTACAGTACGACTTATTTAATCGACGCGCTGCTCGAACAAATGCGATCGCAGCCTTGTTTGTTAATCCTAGACCAATTTGAAGCAACCATGACCGTGACAAGTTCCCATCGCGTTTCTTGTCGAGAAGCTGAAATTCAGCAGTTTTTCCAAGCATTTCTCACAACCGCAGTTATGCCCAGTCGCGCGATCGTTACTTCTCGGCTTGATTTGCGTCATATTGCCTGCGATCGCAATTGGTTACATTTACAAATCCAAGAAGTTTTAGGATTTAGGGAAGCAGAAGCCAGACAATTTTGGAAAAACTGGCAACTTACTAGCTCAGAAACGCATTTAGAGCGCATTGCTTGGGCTTATCGCTATCATCCCTTGGCATTGAACGCGATCGCCTCAGAAATCCAGCAAGCACCGTATTATGGCAACCTTACCGCCTATTGGTCGGATTATGGCACAGAAATCGCTGCCGCCGAACAGTGGTATCATCACCCCAGTACGACACAACCGCCGCGTTTAGACAGTTATAGTCTGCGTTTGGCGAATTTAGTACAACCGAGTCTAGAAGCGACATTTGCCCAAATTCAGCAAACCTATCCCCTCGCTACCACGTTATTAGGATTGGGAGCAAAGATTCCTCAAGGATGCGATCGCACCACTTGGCTGTCTTTACTGGGCGATCGCTCCCCCGATGAAGTGTTATTCGCATTTCAAACTCTACAACGTTATTGTGTCCTCCAACAAGTCCCCCAAGGCGATCGCTGGCTGTACCGAGTTCATCCTCTGATGGTCAATATCGCGATCGCGCCCTAAAAACCAGCAACCCTCTGCCTGACGAGCGAACTTAAACCTGCGCCAAAATATAGCGCAAACAATCATAATCATCCTTCAGTAAAATGCTTAAAGTCCGTCCCACCCGAACCAACCACTCGCGATCGTTATTACGCAGCCGATAAACCTCGCGAATTGCCGCCGCCGTCAGCGCTTCCACCGGAATCCCCGTTACTTGCAGCAAAATGCGTAAAAAATCCAACTCCTCGCTAAAAGCAATCACTTCTGCGGGATCGCAACGATACACAGCTTGGTGAATCTGAGGAGGTCTGGGCGGTAAATATTGGAAAGTTTGACCACTTTGGTACATACTACCATTGGAGGAAGTCAGAGGAGTTTTAAAACCGACCAAAGCTGCTCGAAATTCAGTTTTTAGCATGGCAAAAATCTGCGGTTGCTGCTCTCGCAACTCCTCCAACGACAAGCCTAGCGCCCTAGCTCGGTGTACTGAGTCAATAGGAGAAGTGGTGACATGGGAAACAATCGCAAAAACAATGTTATCCGTTTCTTCGTCTTTGGACTTAATCCAACTGCCAAAAGGCGGCATTGCTGGAAATTTCAAGTCTTCGGGTTCGAGGCATTGAGCGACGAATTCAGTGGTTGAGGTTTCAATCACTTCGGCAATATATTCAGGAGCGCGATCGTCGCTATTAAACTGAGGTAAAGGTAAGCGCATTTTCAGTTATCAGTCATCAGTCAACAGTCATCAGTGTTTTGGGCAGTGGGCATT
>JAWQFT010000211.1:0-5963 GCA_035968055.1 Jaaginema sp. PMC 1080.18
TAGCTCCCACAGACCAACCCCACAAAAACTTTGAATTCCCTGAGGAGGTATTACCGCGTGGTAACGCTCTCTAATACAAACGCATCCGTAATGGGTAGTGGCCGCGACCTAGAATCTAGCGGCTTTGCTTGGTGGGCAGGAAATGCCCGTTTAATCAACCTGTCCGGTAAACTTTTGGGCGCTCACGTCGCTCACGCTGGCTTAATCGTTTTCTGGGCTGGCGCAATGACAATCTTTGAAGTGGCTCACTTCATTCCCGAAAAACCCATGTACGAGCAAGGCGCGATCTTGCTGCCTCACCTCGCCACTTTAGGCTGGGGTGTTGGTCCGGGTGGTGAAGTCATTGACACCTTCCCTTACTTCGTCATCGGCGTACTGCACTTGATTTCTTCTGCGGTTCTCGGCTTAGGCGGCATCTATCACGCTGTTCGCGGCCCTGAAACCCTCGAAGAATACTCTTCCTTCTTCGGTTACGACTGGAAGGACAAAGACCAAATGACCAACATCATCGGCTATCACCTCGTCCTCCTGGGTTGCGGTGCGCTGCTGTTGGTTGCCAAAGCCATGTTCTTCGGTGGCGTTTACGACACCTGGGCCCCTGGTGGCGGTGATGTCCGCATCATCTCCAACCCCACCCTCAATCCCGCTGTTATCTTCGGCTACCTCATAGATGCTCCTTTTGGGGGCGAAGGTTGGATTGTCGGTGTTGATAACATGGAAGACATCATCGGCGGTCACATCTGGATTGGCTTAATCTGTATTGCGGGTGGTGTATGGCACATTCTCACCAAGCCCTTCGGTTGGGTGCGTCGTGCTTTCGTCTGGTCTGGTGAAGCTTATCTGTCCTACAGTTTGGGCGCATTAGCCATGATGGGCTTTATTGCTTCTTGCTTCGTGTGGTTCAACAACACGGCTTATCCCAGTGAATTCTACGGCCCCACCAACGCAGAAGCGTCTCAAGCTCAATCTTTCGTGTTCTTAGCCCGCGACCAAAAGCTCGGTGCGAATATTGCTTCGGCTCAAGGTCCGACAGGTTTGGGTAAATACCTGATGCGCTCTCCCACTGGCGAAATCATCTTCGGTGGTGAAACCATGCGCTTCTGGGATTTCCGCGGCCCCTGGCTCGAACCCCTACGCGGTCCGAATGGTTTAGACCTCGACAAACTCCAAAATGACATTCAGCCTTGGCAAGTACGCCGCGCGGCTGAATACATGACCCACGCTCCTAACGGTTCTCTGAACTCTGTGGGTGGCATTATTACCGAGCCGAATGCGTTTAACTACGTTAATCCTCGTGCTTGGTTGGCAACCTCTCACTTTGTTTTGGCGTTCTTCTTCCTCGTCGGTCACTTTTGGCACGCAGGTCGCGCTCGTGCGGCAGTTGCAGGCTTCGAGAAAGGGATCAATCGCGAAACAGAACCCGTACTGTCTATGCCTGACATTGACTAATTTTTGCTAGTCATTGAGTTGGCTTAAATTTAAAAGGGACAGCTTCAATTGAGAAGTTGTCCCTTTTTTGCCGCTAGAGAAGCAGGAAAGGTTTGTTGTTTGGCGAGGCAATTGTTATAATAGATTCACGCGAAAAAGTAATAGCACGGGGCCGTAATGGTTTCGACAGGCTGAATAACGCTTATTCGTGATGCAGGTCGAGAGTGAGTCACCTCTCGTAAATACCTGATTCAAAAAAATTGTAATTGCGAACAACATCGTTCCTTTTGCTCGTAAAGCAGCTCCTGTAGCCGCCTAAAAACAACCTCACATAGGTTTCGAGCGTTCGCGGTCTGACTCCGTTAAGGGCAGCGAACATAACCCCAACGGATGCACTACTTTTGAGACTCTGACCTATTGAGTAGTAAAGACTTTGTTAGAGAATCCTGTCGCCAGGGATAATTGGCGATCCCTGTTCTGAGGGTAAAAAGAACTAAGCCTGTGAACGATCGGAAAGTTAATACCCAGTCTGGACAGCAGTTCGACTCTGCTCGGCTCCATTGTAGAAATCGCCTTGTTTCAGTTGTTTCTGAGGGAGGCGATTTCTCTGATTAAGTCTTGAAAAAGTAAGGGTAATGGGCTACTTTGTGAAAGGACTGCGCTGCTTTTTGAGTCATACTCTTTTTTTACAATCCCTTGACTGAATCTCCATCCTCTACACCGCCGATCGCTGTTACTTGTTCCCGTTACTGTATTCCTTGGCTCTACGAGCAACAAATTAGTTTCGCGTTAACTACTTATCAAACCCATCGTCTGTTCTTGATTGGTCTTAAACCAGAGGGACGATTATCTTTGTTTGAGCGTTTGTTCGAGCGAGCGATGGGATTAGCTGCAACGGATAATCGTTTGTTTTTGGGAACTCGCTATCAGTTGTGGCAGTTTGAGAATATTGTGCCGCCCCAAATGTGGCACAATGACTACGATCGCGTTTATGTGCCTCGGTTGGCTTATACCACTGGGGAGTTAGACATTCACGATATTGCGGTAGATGATAGCGATCGCGTTGTTTTTGTCAATACGTTATATAGTTGTTTGGCCACCGTGAGCGATCGCTACAGCTTTACCCCGGTTTGGCAACCCCCCTTCATCAGTAAACTCGCTCCTGAAGATCGCTGTCATCTCAACGGTTTAGCGATGGTAAACGGTCAACCGCGTTATGTAACAAGCCTCAGTCGGGCTGATGTGACTTCGGGTTGGCGATCGCAACGCCGACATAGTGGTTGTATTATTGATGTCACCAACAACGAAATCCTCCTAGATCGCCTCTGTATGCCCCATTCTCCCCGGTGGTATCGTGGCAAATTGTGGGTTCTACAGTCAGGAACGGGAGAACTCGGCTATATTGACCTCGATCGCGGTCAATTTGAACCTATAGCCTTTTGTCCCGGCTATTTACGCGGATTAGCATTTTATCAGGATTGGGCAGTTGTCGCTTTATCGCAACCCAGAGACCGGGTTTTTCGCGACTTACCGCTACAAGAACAGTTAGAAGCCAAAGGCGCAACACCGCGCTGTGGCTTATATATAATCAACCTCAATACAGGTAATATCGACCACTGGCTCGAAATCGAAGGAGTCATCAGCGAACTTTATGACGTACAAGTATTAACCAACTGTAGAACCCCGATGTCCTTGGGTTTCAAAACTGACGAAATTTGCTACACGATTACAGTCGATCCCCAATCAGCGCCCCAAACATCACCCCAAACTGCAACTTTGGGTCAGATTTTCCCCGATCTCACGCCGTGAAGTTGACAGGAGCGACGCAAAGAAGATAAAACAAAAGCATAATGTCAGATCGCCGATCTTTTCGCGTTGACTAGGGCTGAGAGTGGAACTGACTGCTTGGCGATCGCCATCGCGATTTAAAATCTAGTAACTTGAGGAGCGAGCATGGTCAATTTCTGCCAACGAGCGATCTGGATAAGGTGAAACCTCAATCTATCTCTTAAAAAAATTAACTGAAAGACCCAATTCTTTTCGCTATATTAACCTCATTAGTAGACTTGCGATCGCGACATTATGCTCACATTCCAAAGACAAACTAGCCTCCTCAACGTCAACAGCTATCTCCAAGCTCCCACCTTCGGGGACTTAGACGGAGATGGCGATTTTGATGCGGTAGTCGGCATTAACAACGGGACATTTCGCTACTTCGAGAATACAGGAACTGCCACCAGTGCCACATTTACCGAGCGCACGGGGGCAGCTAATCTCTTTAATACTTTTAACACTACCCTGTTAGGGGGAGGAACAACCTCACCATTACCTGACAACGTTTCTACCCCCACCCTATTTGATGTTGACGGAGACAGCGACCTCGATTTAGTTTTTGGTAAATATGGCGGCACAATCAGTTTAATCATCAATACAGGGACTCAAAATGCGCCCGTCTTTGGTAATGTTGCGGCGGCAAATCCTTTTAGTGGCATCAATCTCGGAACAGCTAACTATACCAGTCCTACCTTTGCCGATATCGATGGTGATGGTCAAAACGAGTTGATTGTCGGACGAGCTAGAAAAGGTGCAAATACAGACACCGACCCCGTAAAAATTTACGAACCTCCCGCTACGGCTGGCAATCCCTATACAGTGAGTACCTCAACTTCTCCCTTTGCCAGCGTCACTTTAGCAGCAGATACGCGGGCTGTACCCGCTTTTGCTGATGTGGATGGCGATGGCGATGTTGACGCTTTCCTTGCCGTTACCGCGATTGGTAGTGGAGGAGGTACAATTCGCTACTTTAGAAATGATGGTACGGCGGCTGCTCCCAGCTATGTAGAAGTTACGGGAACAGATAATCCCTTCAATGCTCAAAATGGCACTACGTTGCTCGAGCAAGCCTATCTCACCTTTGCCGATATTAATAAAGATAATCTACCCGATGCCTTTGTCGGTCAGCGACTTGATACTGTACCGATTAGCTTCTTCCAAAACTTAGGGATTGTGGTGCAACCGCCACAACCGCCACAACCGCCACAACCGCCACAACCCCCCGGTCCGGCTGGCCCGCTACAAGTGAATGGCAATAACATTTTTACCATTGGGGCTAATAACGGTGCAACGAATTTGTTGTATCAATTGACGCAAGTCAATACGGAGTTGTTTAATGAGATTGGTTTATTTAAAGTAGACGATGGCGCAGGCAATATTGGCAATCTTGCTCCAGGCAGTGCGGGGTATGTGGAAGCGGCTCTAGGTCGTTCTAAAATTCTCTTTTCCGCTAGTCCTTTCCGGCCGAATAATTTTAATATTAATCAGCAAGACGGGATTTTTGATTTTCAGGGAGGCGATCGCTTTGCATTTTATATCGTTCGTAACGGCACAACAGACGCAATTCTAGCCGGACGACCGCCAGGGGGTGAAGTTTTACTGGGAGTTGGTAATAGCAATCTCCAAGTCATCAATCAGGGCAATGGCAATTATTCATTGCGTTTCGATGACGACAAAAATAGTAGCTTTGGCGATGTGGCGGTTAATATCCAGCAAACTGGGTCGAATGTTCCCCTAGGAGTCGGTCAACTCCAACAACGCGGTCTAGAAGTGCTGGATTTACTCAATAGCAATACCCCAGCCAATTTGACCGGACAAAGCCTATCGGCGACTTTCTCGGTATATCGGGAAGCGGCTTTTAATAACTTCGTGAGTTTGTATCGCATTGATGATGCTAGTGGTAAAGTAAATGGCATTGCACCGGGACAGGAAGGCTATGCTCAAGCGGCTATGGCCAATCGCATTGAAAGCTTGATTTTGAGCGTGACCAATCAATCGACGCGAATTGTTCCGGCACTTATTAAGAGTGATGCTTTGTATGCGCCTTTTATCATTGCTAATGGCAGCGTCGAGGAATTTTTAGCCCAAAACCCAGGAAATGCGGCGGGTGCTGGGCCGCAAGCCTATTTTACTTACATTGGTGCTAATCCCGACCAAGTGGATCACATTCGTTTGTTGGGGAATAATGTCTTCGGATTTGAAGATTTGCCAGGAGGTGGCGACCTAGATTACAACGATGTTATCTTCCAGGTTGATTTCGCCTAAAAATTTTTAAATCTGTTCGAGTTTTAGAGAGAGCTTCAGGTACTGGGACGCGATCGCAGTACCTGATTTTGTGATGATTTTCCAAAGATATCAAAATTTTTGCGGTTAAATCGGGCTTTGTACCCTATCCACGATCCGGAGTCAGGGCGATCGCGCCCGAAAGGAGGAGTAACTCAGGAACGCAACTTTATTTTTAGATATCTCACTGACCCATTATGGAAACAACTCATACAAAATTCTTGCCGAGCTTCGGGGAAGTCGAACAAGAACTCAATAACAGCGAAGTTTACCAACAAGCGATCGCGAAAGTGGCAAGCCTGACTGGAACCACCGTCGAGACAGCCAAAAGCCTCCTCAACGAGATCGCCAAAGAAACCATGCGCGTCACCTTTCATCTGTCCTTCGCCTCAGAAGCACCCAACCCCGCAGCCACAGAC
>JAWQFT010000212.1:0-5930 GCA_035968055.1 Jaaginema sp. PMC 1080.18
ACCAACAACCAACAACTAACAACCAACAACCAACAACCAACAACCAACAACTAATCCTTTAACTTCTTCTGAACATCGCCGTGCAACTGCTGACGACCATTGCGAATCACCCGCAACATATCCCCTAACTGCTGCTCGATGTTGGACAAAACCGCATCCGCGTATTCGTCTGCTCCTTCTTGGATATCCTCGCACTCATCTAGGGTCAGACGGCGCAATTGTTCGATTTCTTGGTGAGCTTGGCGGCGCTTATGCTCAATTTCAGCCAGAGTAGATTGTTGAATTTGCTCGCATTCTTGTTGTACCGAAGCCCGAATTTGACTGGCTTCCAACTCCGCTTGACGAATAATTCCCATTTCGTTGAGGATTTCTGAAGCTCGTTGTTGAGCCGCTGCGATGATATCTTGAGCATATTCTTCAGCTTGCAAGAGAATCGCCTCTTTTTCGCGAATAATCTCCACCGCAATGTCAAAAGCTTGGGGAAGATTAATGCGAATATTATCAAGTTGATCGAGAATTGGCCCCTCATCGACAATCG
Source organism: Jaaginema sp. PMC 1080.18 (assembly GCA_035968055.1). Classification (GTDB taxonomy): domain Bacteria; phylum Cyanobacteriota; class Cyanobacteriia; order Cyanobacteriales; family Spirulinaceae; genus Jaaginema. Next base: position 539 of record JAWQFT010000212.1, read on the forward strand.
CCATACTGGTGAGGGGAATGTGGGGATTATCAATAATCAGTTCTTCGAGTCGGTTGAGTTCTTCTTGGATGTCGAAGTTTCCGGCTCGTCTGGGGAGGGGTTCTGAGGATGGATTGAATTCATCACTGTCAGGGTCGCTTCGGGATGATTCTTGTAGCATTGGTAGACTTCTCTGGCAACATTTTTAGGGACTAAATGATCGACCGCCCCTCCAAATCGAGCGACCTCTTTTACTACACTACTACTTAAAAAACTATATTCGTTGGAAGTCGCCAAAAAAACGGTTTCGAGTTCGGGGTTGAGGGTGTTGTTGGTGTGGGCCATTTGTAACTCTTTCTCGAAGTCAGAAAGCACCCGCAAACCGCGCAATAAGACTCCAGCTTGACGGGATTTGGCGTATTTGACCGTCAACCCGGTAAAACTGTCTACTTCTACATTAGTAAGATGTTGAGTACAAGCACTAATTTGAGCGACACGCTGCTCTAGGGTAAAGAGGGGCTGTTTGCTGGGATTGCACAATACGGCGACAATTACCCGGTCAAATAGTTGACTGCCTCGCTGGATAATGTCGAGGTGTCCGAAGGTAATGGGGTCAAAACTCCCTGGATAAATCGCGATCGCACTTCTGGGCATTTTTCTTTCTCCGCTTCAAGGCAATGATATCAAATTGGTTGTTGGTTGTTGGTTGTTGGTTGTTAGTTGTTGGTTGTTGGTTATTGGTTATTCGTCAACATCCCCACTGCCTAATGCCCACTGCCCACTGCCCAATACCCACTACCTCAACAACTGGTAACTGGTAACTGATTACTGATAACTGAAAAAGGGGAACTGAATCAAACCAAACCAGTCTTGTCAAGTAAGCGAAGAGAAAAAATTTTAAAACCCATAGGATCGGACTATTATGCGTCTTTCTACAGCGACTTTATTAGCCGTGGCAGGCTTGATTGTGCCAGAAATGGCTTTGGCGGCGGAAACTGCTCCCAGCGAGGCTGTAGCGGCTTCGACAACTTCAGATTACGCGATCGCGACCACTCCGGCATCTTCCTCGCCCACCAGCGCCCCGGAAGCCACAACTATCCCAGAATTTTCAACGGCTACTGCATCCATGCAAATTGCCAGCGATTTAGTCGTCCAAGCCACGAATATTCAGATTGTCGGAGTTAATGAAGAATTAGCCAATATTGCCTCTCGCACCATCAGAACTCGCTTAGGAGGACAAACCAGTCAGCGACAGCTACAACAAGACGTAGCCCTCCTCCAAAGTACGGGCTTATTTGAGTCAGTAGAAGTCACCAGTTTTGCCAGCGACAACGGTTTGGATGTGGTATTTCAGGTGCAGCCCGCGACGCTCAAAACCGTACAACTCAATAACGCCAAAGTTTTGACCCCCCAGATTGCCAATCAAATTTTTGCTCCCCAACTCGGTCAAACCCTCACGCCATCTCAGATTCAACAAGGCATCGAGCAAGTTAACCAGTGGTATCAAGACAACGGTTATATCCTCGCTCAAGTGGTGGATGCGCGTACCCTTCCCGGCGGTATTTTGAGTGTAGATGTCGCCGAAGGGGTCGTTAATTCCGTTAATTTGCGCTTTTATAACCGAGATGGGGAAACCATTGAAGGTCGCACTAATCAAAGTTATGTGCGCGAAGCCCTCAGTTTAGAACCCGGTCAAATCTTCCGGGTGGATACCGCTAGAGAGGATTTGCGATCGCTTTATCAAACCGGACTTTTCGCTAAAGCCGATATTGATATTCAAGGCGATCCGAGCAATCTTGATATTACCTACGAACTCACCGAAACCGGATCGCGTGGTATTGACGCAGGTGGCGGTTATAGCGATAGTGCAGGCTTATTTGGCTCAATTCGCTACAACGACAAAAACCTAGGGGGGATGAACCAACAACTGGGCTTAGATGTCCAAGTGGGGACTCGCGATGTCCAGTTTAATGCCAATTATGGCCGAGCTTATCGCCAAAGTCACCCCGATCGCGTCGGTTACAATATCAATGCCTTTCGTCAGAGTACCGAGTCCGCTACCTTTAATGATATGACCCTCAGTAATGGCGATCGCCCCCGCGAACGTCAGTTAGGCGGTGGAGTCAGCGTCAGTCAGCCCCTCGGTGAGTGGAATGCCAGCGTTGGTGCAGGATACACCCGTCACAGCATCCGCGACAGTGAAGGCAATCTCGCTGCTGTAGACCAAAACGGCAACCCCCTTTCTTTTAGCAATACGGGTATTGATGACCTCGTAACCGTCGAAGCCAGCGTCAGCCGCGATCTACGCGATAACCCCGCCAATCCCACCTCTGGCTCGAAGTTGAAGTTTAGCACCGAGCAATCCGTCCCCGTGGGCAATGGTAGCATTCTCATGAACCGCGTCCGCGCCGATTATACCCAATATATTCCCACCAATGTCTTTCAGCAAGACAGCCCCGAAGTCTTCGCATTTAACGTCCAAGGGGGAACGGCAATTGGCGATTTACCCCCCTATCAAGCCTTTACCATCGGGGGGGCAAACTCCGTCCGGGGTTACGGTAACGGCGATGTAGCCAGTGGTCGTAGTTATGTCTTGGCTTCGGCAGAATACCGCGTCCCCTTGTTTAATTCTCCCGTCAGTGGCGTTTTATTCGCCGATTTTGGCACAGATTTAGGCTCAGGCAATACTGTACCAGGCGAACCGGGAACGACGCAAGGTAAGCCAGGGTCGGGCTTTGGTTATGGTACTGGGGTGCGGGTGGATTCGCCTTTAGGGGTGATTCGGGCTGATTTCGGCCTCAACGATCGCGGTGATAGTCAGTTTCATTTTGGTTTAGGCCATCGGTTTTAATCAGTTAACAGCGATTAAGGGGCAGTGGGCAATCGGGGGAGGGAATTGGGTATTGGGCAGTAGGCAGTGGGGAAAGAGTGGGGAGAGTGGGAGGGAATTGGGTATTGGGCAGTAGGCAGTAGGCAGTGGGGAAAGAGTGGGGAGAGTGGGTATTTTGCCCCAGAAAGGGATCGGAAACTTTGGCCTATTGAATCAAATCCCAAACACCTGCCTTAGATACAATTGAAAAGAAAAAAGCGGTTTCTGGCGTGAGATTATCACCTTTGTGGTCTAAATCAACCAGAAACCAAGTTATTTGAGGAATTATGAAACCAATTCTCGCACATCGGCAACTTTACCCTGAATTGCCGCAGCCACTACCATAGCCGGACTCATGAGTAAGGTGCGTCCGGTGGATGAGCCTTGGCGACCTTTAAAGTTACGATTAGAAGAAGATGCACTAATTTCGTCTCCTTGTAACTTATCGGGATTCATCGCCAGACACATCGAACAACCCGCTTCGCGCCATTCAAAACCTGCCGCTTCAAAGATTTTATCCAATCCTTCGGCTTCGGCTTGTTGCTTCACTCGTTCTGAACCGGGGACAATAAAGGCTTTTACCCCATTGGCAACTTTTTGGTTTTTGGCAAATTTGGCGGCTTCGCGTAAATCACTGAGTCGTCCGTTGGTACAACTTCCCACAAAACACACATCAATTTTAGTGCCAGCGATGGGTTGTCCGGGTTGTAGCTGCATATATTTGTAGGCTTCAGAGGCGATCGCGCGCTCGCTTTCGGGCATACTATCGAGGGTAGGGACGCACTCGGTTACCCCAATCCCTTGACCGGGAGTAATGCCCCAAGTTACCGTGGGTGAGATATCGGCGGCGTTAAACTGCACCACATCGTCGTATTCCGCATCTGCGTCGCTGCGAATACTGTGCCACCACTCTACGGCTTTGTCCCAATCCGCGCCTTTGGGGGCAAAATCCCGCCCTTTAAGGTACTCGTAAGTAATTTCGTCGGGATTGACATAACCGCAGCGTGCGCCCCCTTCTATGGACATATTACACAATGTCATGCGTTCTTCCATCGACATGGCCGCGATCGCGCTTCCGGCGTATTCATAAGCATAACCAACACCGCCTTTTACACCCAAATGCCGGATAATATGCAGAATTACGTCTTTGGCATAAACGCCGGGGGGTAATTCGCCGTTTACCTCGATACGACGCACTTTCAGCTTTGCTAACGCTAAAGTTTGGGAGGCGAGAACATCTCGGACTTGGGAAGTCCCAATACCAAACGCGATCGCTCCAAAAGCCCCGTGAGTCGAGGTGTGGGAATCTCCGCAAGCAATGGTCATTCCCGGTTGGGTTAAGCCTTGTTCCGGGGCGATAACGTGAACAATGCCTTGACTCCCCGAACCAATATTATAAAAGCGAATCTGGTGTTCTTTAGCGTTTTGCTCCAAAGCTTGCATCATTTCCTCAGCCAACCCATCCCCAAAAGGACGGGCTTGGTTGTCCGTCGGGACGATATGATCGACAGTGGCCACAGTCCTTTCGGGGTACAATACTTTCAGACCTCGATCGCGCAACATGGCAAAGGCTTGGGGACTGGTGACTTCGTGAACTAAGTGTAAGCCAATAAATAATTGCGTTTGACCCGACGGTAACACGCTGACGGTGTGCGCTTGCCAAACTTTATCAAATAACGTGCCTTTACTCATAATTGTTACAGTTAGAAGTGCGTTTTTAGTCCTGATTTTAGGGTGAAACGATCCCCAATCTACGACAGATTTTTGTGACTCGAACTTGCTATTTTAGCAAATTTTGTTAGAGTTTAAGGAACTAGGGCTTTGAACAGTAGCACAAAATCTTTTTAAATCTGCTCAATCTTATTCATTTCTTGTGCTAGAGGCGATCGCGACTTAAATGCAGCGATTAATTTAGTCAATTTGGCGGTAAGTTCTACCGTGTCAGCTTGTGGATTGGATAGTGCCGACACTACCAGAATGAAGCAAGAAGTAAACGTTAAACCTGCGATTGTTGGTTTGAGTAAGTTTTATAGAACGGTTATCCGACAGGCAATCGCATATATCTGGTGAGCGATCTTTAGGAGGTTAATAGTGAATCATCAAGCAAACCACCGTCATGGGTTTGGCGAGGAAGACGATACCCAAAATACATTGTGGCAATACGTTCAAAACCTCAGCCCGGAAACTATTGCCCGGCTGTCTAAACCCCAATCTCCCGAAGTTTTTGGTATTATGGAGCGCAACATTATCGGTTTACTGGGTATGTTACCAAGCGATCGCTTCGATATTAAGATTAGCACCAGTCGCGAACATTTAGGGCAACTCCTCGCTTCCGCTATCATGAGTGGCTATTTTCTTCGCAACGCCGAACAACGCCTCAAGTTTGAACAAATGATGCAGCAGGAAGTGACAAATGATGAGTAATAGATATCTCCAGAAACCCCCAATTTGATACGAGATATCAAGGGTTACAAGATACTTTTTGGAGATAAGCACCTATTTAAAATTAATTACATATTCTTTGCCAAATTGACTCAGCACTTT
>JAWQFT010000213.1:0-5811 GCA_035968055.1 Jaaginema sp. PMC 1080.18
CGATTGGGCAATCCGCCGTAACCCACCGCTTAAGCTGTGTCACGGCAGTAGGGTGTCGTTAGCCAGCCGGAGTCAAGGTGTAATTTTCTGACCAGAAAATCAGCATCAAAGCCCCTTTTTTGGGGTCATTTACGCTCACATCGTTACCACTGGGCCACTAATAGCACACCTGTTGTACAGTTCTTTTCTTCCCCCTCTCAAACCCGTGTAGGGTGGGCATCGCCCACCATTTATAGCTTTGAGCTACTGTTTGGATGTCTCAAGCCATAATCTTAGTGCTATAAACTCAAAAACGTACTGCCAGATCGCACAAATGTAAAGTGTGTCGTACCACTAGAACCCTGGTTTCTTCTTTATTGAAATGATTTAGTTACAATCAAACTAAAGAAACTGGGGTTCTTTATCCCCACATTCCTATAATTAACCCAAGCAAAAATAAACAATATGCAAGTAACTTTTGAACAATTAGTTATTCCTCCTGGTCGGCAACTTTTAATGAAAGATATCACTTGGCAGATGTACGAAGACTTGCTAGAAAACTTAGGAGAAAAGCGCGGGTCTCGGATTAACTATAGCCAAGGCATATTAGAAATCATGACACCATTACTAGAACATGAAGACGATAAAGTAATGATTGCTGACTTTGTAAAAGTAATTTTGGAAGAATGGGATATTGAATTTCGGAGTCTGGGTTCTGCGACGTTTAAAAGTCAACGGATGAATCAGGGACTTGAAGCGGATGATTGTTTCTATATTGAGAATGAAGCAGTGATTCGCGGTCAAAAGCGAATTGATTTAACTATAGACCCACCCCCAGACTTAGCCATTGAAATTGATATTACATCTCGGACTCGGTTTAACAATTATGAAGCCTTGGGAGTGGGGGAACTTTGGCGCTTTAACGGTACAAGTTTAGACATTAATGTGCTGCAAGATGGTGTTTACATTCAAAGTGATGAAAGTCCTCATTTTCCAGGGCTTCCTTTAACGAAAATTATCCCCGAATCCCTGGAACGAAGTAAAGTGGAAGGTAGAAATAAAACTATGAAATCATTTCGGGCTTGGGTTAGAGAGCAAATTTAGAGATAAATATCCTTGCTTTCTCCAACGCTCCTGATAAACAATAAAATAAAGTAATAAACTTGTATTTTTAGTACCCATATTCCCATCATTCACCCAAGCAAAAATAAATAATATGCAAGTAACTTTTGAACAATTAGTTATTCCTCCCGGTCGGCAACTTTTAATGAAAGATATTACTTGGCAGATGTACGAAGACCTACTAGAGAACTTAGGAGAAAAGCGCGGGTCTCGGATTAATTACAGCCAAGGCATATTAGAAATCATGACACCATTACCGGAACACGAAGATGATAAAGTAATTATTGGCAATTTAGTAGAAATTTTGCTCGAAGAACTTGATATTGAGTTCAGAAACTTAGCTTCAACGACCTTTAAAAGTCAAACCATGAGGCAAGGACTTGAAGCCGACCAATGTTTCTATATTGAGAATGAAGCAGTGATTCGCGGTCAAAAGCGAATTGATTTAACTATAGACCCACCCCCAGACTTAGCCATTGAAATTGATATTACATCTCGGACTCGGTTTAACAATTATGAAGCCTTGGGAGTGGGGGAACTTTGGCGCTTTAACGGTACAAGTTTAGACATTAATGTGCTGCAAGATGGTGTTTACATTCAAAGTGATGAAAGTCCTCATTTTCCAGGGCTTCCTTTAACGAAAATTATCCCCGAATCCCTGGAACGAAGTAAAGTGGAAGGTAGAAATAAAACTATGAAATCATTTCGGGCTTGGGTTAGAGAGCAAATTTAGAGATAAATATCCTTGCTTTCTCCAACACTCTTGGGAGACAATAAAATAAAGCAACAAACTTGTATTTTCGGTGGTACGCGATGCTCGATATCTATGGTGGCAAAAATCCCAGAGATATCCCCAACTACTCAGTCGGGGATGCAGCCCGCTACCTTAATATTCCCACTACCACCATTCGCTCTTGGACAGTCGGCTATCGCTATTCTGTCACCGACGGCAAAAAACTTTTTCACCCCCTAATTGAACTCAAACAAAAGACACCCCCTCGTCTTACCTTTACCAATCTTATTGAAGTTCATGTGTTGCGAGCAATCCGGCAAAATCACCAAGTTGACCTCCAGAAAATCCGCATTGCTCTCGATTATCTCCACGAGCAAATGAATATTCCTCATCCCCTGGCTCATCAGGAGTTTCAGACTGATGGCATTGATTTGTTTATCGAACGTTATGGCTCTCTTATTAATGCTTCTCAGCAAGGACAGACGGTTCTCAAAGACTTACTTAAAACACATCTAGAACGCATTGAACCCGACGACAGTGGCTTGGCGATTCAACTGTATCCCTTCACTCGTCCTCGCGAAGAAGATAGTCCCCGCGTCGTAGTGATTGACCCCCGCGTGGCTTTTGGTCGTCTCGTTATTGCAGGAACGGGGATTCCGACTGATATTATTGCCGAGCGTTTTTATGCAGGAGACTCCCCCCAACAAATCGCGGCTGATTATGAATGCGATATCGACCAAATTAACGAAGCAATTCGCTGTGAAGCCCGTCCTGTAGCCGCATGACCTCTGAAATTGAGGCGGATTAGTTGAGAGGATTTGCTCTCTCGCGAGGCAATAAAAGTGATGTCATGATGGTAATTATTGAATTAACCTCAATTCATGGCCGCTTTTAACCGTCTTCTGAGCTTAAGTTTCCTGACTGTTACTCTTAATTTAGGCTTCCCTCTCGTCAGTTTGGCGCAAATCCCCCCGATTGAAACAGTCCAAGACCTCAATCAACAAGTTTTAGATTTGATTCAGGAAGGTCAATATCCAACGGCTTTACCTTTAGCCGAACAAGCCCTAGAAATGGGGGAAAAAATCTGGGCTGAAGATTCAGTAGAATTAACACCCCTTCTGCATAACTTAGGGGAAATTTATCAACATACGGGAGATTATAAAGCGGCGGAAGCTTTGTATCAAAGGGCTTTGGCGATTCGCGAGGCGGCTTATGGGACGAATCACGAAGATGTGGGGACGAGTCTCAACCGCTTGGGGGTGTTGTATATGGAGATGGGGCAGTTTAGCGAGGCTGAAGCTTTGTTTAAGCGGGCTTTGCAGATATACGAACAGGTTTTAGGGACAGATGACCCGAAAGTTGCGGTAACTTTGACGAATTTGGGGCAGTTGTATCAGGAGACGGGGGATTATGAGGCGGCTGAGGCTAGTTTACAACGAGCGATCGCCCTGGAGGAAGCCAGTTATGGTACGGAAGATGCTAGGATTGCAGGCAGTTTGACGGTGTTGGCGTTTTTGTACATGGAAACGGGGCGCTACAGTCAAGCTGAACCGTTGCTACAGCGTGTTATTGGCTTACAGGAGTCTCGCTGGGGACGAGATCATCCTTGGGTGGCTCAGAGTTTGAATGGTTTGGCTTGGTTATACTTTGAGACGGGGAATTATGAAGCTGCCGAACCGTTGTTGACGCGATCGCTCCAAATATACGAAGCTAGTTTAGGGGAAAATCATCCTTTTTTGGCGACGAATCTAAATAATTTGGCGAGTTTGAAGGTCAAGTTGGCAGATTACGCGGGCGCAGTGCCTTTATTTGAGCGTTCTTTACGGATTTATGAGGAGCAGTTGGGTGCGGAACATCCCTTAGTGGCACTAAATCTGCATAACCTCGCTGAAACTTATCGTAACTTAGAACAGTACGAACAAGCCGAAACTTTACTCAAAAGAGCGATCGCCCTACGGGAAAAGCTACTCAGCCCCAATCATCCCGACTTAGCCCTGAGTCTGAACAACTTAGCCGAAGTTTACCGCAGTATGGGCAATTTTAGCGAGGCTGAACCCTATTTACGGCAATCTTTGGCAATTTATCGCCGAACTTTAGGCCCAGATCACCCCGATATCGCCACCACTTTGAATAACTTAGCTTGGCTGTCCCAAGCCACGGGTAATATCCCAGACGCTTACTCTTTCTTGCAGCAAAGTACCGAAATCGAAGAAAACAACCTGGATTTGTTTCTCACTGTCAGTTCCGAAGGGCAAAAACAAGCTTATATGAGCAGTTTTGCCAATATTACCAATCGTATCGTTTCCCTGCACCTCCAAGATGCCCCAGACAACCCCGAAGTCGCACAACTGGCACTCACCACCATTTTACGGCGCAAAGGTCGCATTCTCGACACCCTCACCGATAGTCGCCAACGCCTGCGCCAAAATCTTACCCCCGAAGATCGAATTTTACTCGATCGGGAAACAGAAATGCGATCGCAACTCGCCCAACTCATCTTCAATCCCCCCAAAGATGCCGAAAACCAAGCCCCATATCAAGCCCAAGTTGCCCAACTCAAAGCCGATATCGACCAACTCGAAGGACAACTAGCGCGACGTAGTTCCGAATTTCGCCGCCGCACCGAACCCGTTACTATCACGGCAGTACAGCAACTCATCCCCGCCCAAACTGCCCTCGTGGAAGTGATACTTTATCGTCCCGTCAACGCCCAAACCAACACCTGGGGAGAGGAACGCTACGCCGCTTATATTTTACAAGCAACAGGGAAGCCGCAGTGGGTGGATTTGGGTGAAGCCGCAGAAATTAACCAAATCGCCCAAAACTTGCAAAGATTGACAGCCCGACAAGGCAATCTCGAACGTCTACAAGCCCAAGCTCGACAACTCGATGAGCTAATTTTGCGCCCGATTCGCGCCAAATTGAGCAATGTAGACCACCTTCTGCTTTCTCCTGACGGTCAACTCAATTTACTTTCTTGGGCGACCTTAATCGACGAAAATCAGCAGTATGCCATTGAAAATTACCGCCTGACTTACCTCTCCACCGGACGGGATTTACTTGGCTTAGAAACCGTCGCTGCTGCCCGGCAAAACCCCGTCATTCTCGCTAATCCCGATTACGACGCACCCGGAGAAACCGTCGAGATTGCGTCAGGGTTACGGGGGGAAAATCAACGCTCAGTAGACTTGCAGCAACTTTACTTTAGCCCCTTACCCGGAACGGCTCAAGAAGCCGACGCGATCGCGCCCCTGCTTCCCAATGCAACCATCCTCACTCAATCCCAAGCCACCGAAAACGCCCTCAAACAAGTCACAGCCCCCGAAATCCTCCACATTGCCACCCACGGCTTCTTCTTAGACGTTAATTTAGTCGCCCCCACTGCCAATCCCTTCGCCAGTCGCGGCAGTTTAGGCGTGTATGCCCTCGATAATCGCGCTTTAGTAGCAACGCGATCGGAAAAACAAGAAAACCCCCTCTTACGCTCTGGCTTGGCTTTAGCAGGCTTTAACGTGCGTTCTAGCGAAGGGGAAGATGGCGTACTCACTGCCCTCGAAGCCGCCAATTTAGATTTAAACGGTACGCAATTAGTCGTACTTTCCGCTTGCGAAACTGGCGTGGGAGAAATTGCCAACGGGGAGGGAGTTTACGGTTTGCGTCGAGCCTTCGCGATCGCGGGAGCGCAAAGTCAGCTTATCAGTTTATGGCAAGTTTCCGACCAAGGCACAAAAGATTTAATGGTCGATTATTACCAACGCTTGACTCAAGGAACAGGACGCAGCGAGGCTTTGCGTCAAGTCCAAATCGCCATGTTGCAGAATGCCGAGTATCAACATCCCTTTTTCTGGGGGGCATTTATCCCGTCGGGGCAATGGGGCTTGCTTAGGGAGTGGGGATTGGGCAGTAGGCAGTAGGGGGAAGGAATTACCAGTTACCAGTTACCAGTTACCAGTTACCAGTTACCAGTTACCAGTTAC
>JAWQFT010000214.1:0-5787 GCA_035968055.1 Jaaginema sp. PMC 1080.18
AAAGTGCTGAGTCAATTTGGCAAAGAATATGTAATCAGTTTTAAATAGGTGCTTAATTAGGCAAAGGGTTTTCGCCAATCAGCAAAAATAGGTGATCGACTTTATATTTATCTGGAATGTCCATGATAGTATTCTCAACTCAGTAAATAATTTAAACAAACAAAAAAATGCGTTACGTTACTCCAAAACTTGCAAAATTCGCTCAATTATAACGGTTGAAATAGCACAACCTTTGACCCAAGGATTAGCAGTCATTTCTAGAAAGGGTTGGGTTTGATTGAGGTCGCAACAAGTTTCCTGGACGCTGTGGATTACAGCTAAAGGTTCTAATGAGCCAAATAATTCTTGCCAGTCGGCAATTTTTTCAGAGAAACGACTAATGATAATTGAATGAGTGCATTGCTCAACTACAGGACGTTTAACTTTGTCGGGTACGCCACCAACGTCAATCAAAGCAATGTCGGCTACCGAGCGAATATTATTAACAGCTTGAGCGTGATATTGAAAATATTGGGGAACTAACTCTGCGGCATTAGGAAGTTGATGAATTTTACGCTTATTAATTTCTGCAAGTAGTTTGGCAAGTATGGAGTCAGGATTTTCAAAAGTATGATTTCCTTCACCGTCCCAGTTGGCTCGATGTAAATGAGTTAACCGTTCAAAATATTTAGCTTTGAGAATTTGTCGTAAGCGATTTGACAGTGTACTTTTACCACTACTGGGCGGGCCACCAATAAGAATTGCTATACCAGGGTTTTTTTTGTAAGAAATAGAGGCAATGGGAATACAATCTCCTGGCTGCCATTGAGAAACTCGACTATGAATGATGACGGCTTCGTTGAGATCGATATTAAAGCAGGCTAACCAAGGAAAGTCGCGGAGTTGGTCGATCAAACGAGCATAAAGCCAGACTGGTGCTTGACCGTATAATACTAAGCCTTGTTGTTGATTTAAGTTAGGAGGTAATTTGATATTGGTTAAAGTTTCTACACCAATAATTGGCTTCAACAACCTAATTTCTAGGGTTTGTAGGAAGCTATTATCTTCGCTAATGAGTTCAAATTTCTCGAAGTGAACGGACGACGAGGTGGTGTTTGCTGTTGTAACCATAGCTATCGTTGTGAGGGGGACTGGAGTGCTGCATCAGGTAAGGTAATTTCAAAAATTTGGCTGACGTTGATATCGGGGGTGTGTGTAGCAACGACAACGGCTCCTAAACGGGTGTCGTAGCAGCCTACCCAAGCGGCAGGATGACATTCATGGACGAGGTAGCCGTAAAGCCAGATGGGGGCTTTGCCTTCGATGACAATTCCTTGGGAATAGTCGATATTGGCAGGTAGTTTGACTTCTTTGAGGTCAGACGGACGAATGATACCGTTGGCGGTGGTTAGTTGGATGTGCAGGTGTTGATAAGGTAAGCCTGCTTGGGTTTTATGGGGAATGAGAGTGAGTTGGATAGCACTCATAAATTAAGGTTTGAGAAAGTGTTATTACTGTAGCAGGGTCTCGGAAGAGGCCTCGGCCAAATGGATTTCAGAACTTCGGTTTTTTATCCGCTTATGCGATAGATATGGAGTTTCACGCCAGAAACTGGGGTTTGACGAATAGTGGTTGTTTCTTCGGATTTGAGACCGCGATCGCGCCTATTTTAGGAATAAGCGGAAGAAGCTTGTTCCACGGTGGGTTTACTATAACTCTTAAAGCTGAGGATAGCGATGAATTTACAACAAAATTTCAACATTGCGCCGTCGGTTGATTTTCTTCAGTGGTTAGCGAGGGGGTCACTGAAACAGAACTTGCTGCGTCCGATTCGATTCTGGGTGGAGTTGAATTGGCTTTATGGGGATGGGTCAAGGACTTTGACTTTACCAGAATGGTTTTCGTTTACGGATTGGCGTACTGAGTTTTTTAGTTCAACGCATCCGCTTACTGAGTCGATTCCGCCTCTACACGATCCGTTATGTCCTTGCGCTAAAACTGCGGCGGAATGGCTATTTGAGGAGGCGGGGATAGAGCGCAGGGGATGGCGGGAGTCTTTTTTGAAGCAAGCTCCCATGCCATCGGCAGATTTGGAGGAATTGTTGGAGAGGCGTTTGTTTGCGGTGACGCGGCGATCGCTCCAGGATGATTTTCAGAGGTTAGCAGAGTTGGGTTGGCTGCAACGAAATGGCAAGTTGTATCAACCAGTACGGGAGTTTCCGGCTTATCCAAAAGCTTCTCAGACAATGGTGACTCCTCCTTTACCGTTACTCAATCTTGACTTGGCAGCCGTTGCCCAAAACTTAGCGCAACCCCTTCAAGGTCAACAACGGTTCTTTTTATATGTTGATTATGTGGTGACGCAAGAGCTACAAGATCGCGTCGAAGATTGGCAAGAGGAGCTAAAACAAGTTTGGTCGCAAACTCCTGTTCCACCACTAGGGTTAACTTATCGTAGCGCCCGTTTGGGACGAGTGGTTAAATGTGTGGTTTATCCGGTTTGCATTTATTATGTGCGACGAACGATGTATTTATGTGCGTGGGGGCAAACGAAGACGAGTACAGAGGGATGGTGTAATTATCGTCTCGACCACATCGAGAAGATGAGGATTTTATCCTGGCAGGATGATTCTTTACCTCAGTTTTTAGCCTTGGCTTATCAAAAAGAAAATTTACCGACACCGGATGATGTGGAGTTGGCTTTGAGTGAGGGATGGGGGTTTGCGTTTTACAAATCTTGCGAGCTATTGCTGCTTCGTTTTGAACGGGGGTTTCACGATCGCTACATTCAAGGCAGTTTTCGTCACGAAACTTTTGCCGCAGTCAGTCATAAATACGCTCGTAAGTTGGTGCAACAAAATGCGTCTCAGTGTCCTAAGTTAATCAACATTTTCGATTCTCGTTCTCCTGATGATGCTTATTATACGGCGCAGGTTCGTCAAGATGATGTGAATGTGCGGCAACGTCTCCGGGCTTGGCGACCTCATGGGGAAGTATTTTTGCCTTTGTCTTTGCGCCAACAGATGACTCAAGAGGTTATGGCTGAACTGACTGAGCGTTTTCAAGAAGCTTTGGTGTATGCGTTTGAATTACATCGCCACCAAAAACGGAAAACGGATAATACGCCTTATTTTGCTCATTTGATGAGTGTTTCGGCTTTAGTGCTAGAAGATGGCGGCAGTGAGGATGAGGCGATCGCGGCTTTGTTACATGATGCTCTCGAAGATTGTCCCGATCGCGCTATTGCTACAGAAATTTCGGCTCGTTTTGGCGATCGCGTTTTGACCATTGTCGAAGGCTGTAGCGAACCCATTGGTTTCCCCAAACCCCCCTGGCGCGATCGCAAGTTATACTATCTTGAACATCTCCGCTCTGCTTCTGACGCGGTACTACGGGTTTCAATTGCCGACAAGTTACATAATGCTCGTTCTCTTTTGATGATTTTGCAAAGGGATGGTCACTCGGTTTGGTCTTCTTTTCGCCAAGGCCGAGAGGGGTTCTTTTGGTTTTATGACGCTTTACTCGCTCTCTATAGCGAACTTACCACTTGCTCTATCTTACGGGTTGAATTAGAACAAGTGTATCAAACTCTACACAAGGCCTAACAGTTCGCGATCGCGCATTGTTGGGTTTCAGTCCCCTTGCGGGGATTTTGAGGTTGGAAAGTCGCTTAGTCGCCGCCAAGCAAGCACAGGAACTCGAAGTTTCAGTCCCCTTGCGGGGATTTTGAGGTTGGAAAGTCGATTGCGACGCTGACTGGTGGAAAGCCCACCTACTTTGGTTTCAGTCCCCTTGCGGGGATTTTGAGGTTGGAAAGTTACAAGTCAAGCCTTCGAGCAAGCGGGTATTGAGGTTTCAGTCCCCTTGCGGGGATTTTGAGGTTGGAAAGCGCTCTCGCTGAATTATTCAATATCGACGGCGAGAAGTTTCAGTCCCCTTGCGGGGATTTTGAGGTTGGAAAGTGGACGACCGGGGGATATTCCCCCCGACAAGCGCCGCAACTAGTTTCAGTCCCCTTGCGGGGATTTTGAGGTTGGAAAGCGAAAATGTTTGGCGCGACAGTTGCCGAAACCTCCGCGTGTTTCAGTCCCCTTGCGGGGATTTTGAGGTTGGAAAGTGGCGGCGGCTTTATCTATCTTCCAGATAATAGCTGACATGTTTCAGTCCCCTTGCGGGGATTTTGAGGTTGGAAAGTTCCCCCAGTAGTTCTTTTTGTCCTATCCCTTCTATTGGGTTTCAGTCCCCTTGCGGGGATTTTGAGGTTGGAAAGTATTGATTAATGAGGGCTTGCATCCTATTTGGGCATGTTTCAGTCCCCTTGCGGGGATTTTGAGGTTGGAAAGTGAACCTAGAAAACTTTAACGCAACATTTTTTATGCGAACTTATGTTTCAGTCCCCTTGCGGGGATTTTGAGGTTGGAAAGCTTGGAAACCTCTGCAAGACGATTGGTTAAAGCTGTGTTTCAGTCCCCTTGCGGGGATTTTGAGGTTGGAAAGACCCCAGAAGCCGGAAGTGATCCAGGGGCGGATCACTTCAGGTTTCAGTCCCCTTGCGGGGATTTTGAGGTTGGAAAGCCCCTCTCGCCTTTTTTAGTGGTGTGCCTGACCCCAAGTTTCAGTCCCCTTGCGGGGATTTTGAGGTTGGAAAGCTTATAGTTGGAATATGCCAAAAGCTCAATATGTTGGTTTCAGTCCCCTTGCGGGGATTTTGAGGTTGGAAAGTCCGCCGTCTGAAACTGAGTCAGGGTGGTAGTTCTGAAGCCGTTTTTCACGAGGGTCAGAAAACCCGATCGAAATCGCCTTCAAAATACCCAACTCATCGGCAAAAACTCCGATTTTGAAACGCTAAAACTATTTACTTGTCTAGGTTCTGGCGTTTTTACACAAACCCCCCCAGGTTTTTGCCCCCGCTTAGGCTTGTGTAATTTTAAGCTTGCTAGATAGCTTAACAAGCATTACAGCCAGAAATCCAATTTTCTTTACGAAAGTTAAGCTTTTGTGCGATCGCACAATTCCAGTTTGAAACAGGACTTACGCAAAAGTCATCTTGAGAGATTAGAGAACGCAGCCGGGGAAATGCCGAAGTATTGAGCGCATTCTCGTTGTATCGCGGGAAAGGTTAACTTCTGGCTAATTTTCGGTAAATTGCTGGCTAACGTTTCGTTAATATTAGCCTCAGATTGTGGTTGATTTGAGTCGGGGTCGATTAGCTCAAATCCTTGTGGGTCGGTATATTCGCGCATTTGTTAGACCTCGTTGATTAAGGTTGAATGATGTACTTGTGTTTAATCTACCATTAACTACCGTCAAATGACTACTATTAATGGTAGTTTATTAATAGAAACACCAAAAACCTTTAAACTAAAGAGGTAAAACGCGAGATGACATCAGCAATGGGTAGAGCAAGGTTGACCCTGTATTTAGATGATGAAGTTTTAGAAGGCATAACGAAAGTTGCCGAAACCCAGACTAGGAGCGCAGCCAACTTAATTGAACATTTAACGATTGAGTATTTACGCGATTGTGGAGTCATCGAAAAGCCCCCTCAACCCCCAATCAGAATCAAATACGAAAAGGGAGAGTAGCAGAATGAACTTAAAAGCAACCGAACTGAAGCTCGACCGACGCGATCGCCACTATCGCTAATCTGGCCAGCTTTTTAATTGAAGTGAAGCTCAATGAAATTCAAAAAAAAGGGCAGCAATAAGCCAAGGAAGAATAGGCAATGAGGAGAAATTTCAGCTTTTCTGAGGAGAAACCAAAGAAGCTAAATATGCCAGCCAACAAAAAGCGCCTTACGAAAACGGC
>JAWQFT010000215.1:0-5748 GCA_035968055.1 Jaaginema sp. PMC 1080.18
ACTCCCAACCCAACCCCCCCCTCTCCTCCCGACTCCGACCTCGAACCCGAACCCTGGTTTGCAGAGAATCCCGAAACCCTACCCCTCACCAGCAAATTTATTGCCGAACCCGAAGTCCAAACCCATAACAATCGTAATACCTCCTCGATTGCCCAGGTATATCCCAGCGAAAATCACCAGATCGAGCTAGAAAAAGAGCCAGAAGCCAGCGAAACCGATATTTCCTTGGTTTCACCCCCGATTGCTCATTCATCCTCCCTAGCGCTACCTGCGGCGACCCCCCTCCCCAAACTCGACCTCGTAGAAGAACTCATCAAAGAACTGCAAGCCACCCAGCCCGAAAAACGCCGTAAAGCCATCTGGGAACTGGCGCAACAAGCCGATTCTCGTGCGATTCAGCCCCTCATTGGCTTACTGATTGACTCCGACTCCCAACAACGAGGTTTGATTCTCGAAGCCCTCTCGCAAATTGGCTCGCGTACCCTCAAACCCATGAACCGCGCCCTCACCATTGCCCTGCAAGATGAAAACGCCCAAGTGCGGAAAAACGCCATTCGCGACCTCACCCAGATGTATGAGTTGATTGCCAAACTCAGCAAACTGCTGTATCTTGCCGTTGATGACCCCGACCCCGAAGTGCAAGAAACCGCTAAATGGGCCCTCGAACAACTCAACAACATCAAAATCCCCAACTTTGGCGATAAAGAAACCTAAAAAAGGGCGGAAATCTCTCCACAGCAAGGTCTGGCAAGCCATGTAACAGAATACGTTACAATCAAAATCAAGCGATCGCGAGTCTGCCCACAGCCCAACACTCAAGTATAAACGATGGATTCTGCACCAATTCAAGCTGTACAAGCACCCTATCGTGGAGATGCTTCCTATAGAACCCCACCTCCCGACTTACCCTCACTGTTGCTAAAAGAGCGCATTGTTTATCTCGGACTGCCTTTAATTTCCCCGGACGAATACAAAGACCAAATCGGCATTGATGTCACCGAACTGATTATTGCTCAACTGCTTTACCTCCAGTTCGACGACCCCGACAAGCCCATTTATATGTATATCAACTCCACGGGAACGTCTTGGTATGGCGGTGAAGCCATTGGTTTTGAGACCGAAGCTTTCGCTATTTGCGACACCATGAGTTACATCAAGCCCCCCATCCACACCATCTGTATTGGTCAAGCGATGGGAACAGCAGCGATGATTCTTTCGGGGGGAAGTAAAGGCTGTCGGGCTAGTTTACCCAATGCCACCATCATCCTCAATCAACCCCGTCAAGGCACGCAAGGGCAAGCCTCCGATATCCAAATTCGGGCTAAGGAAGTGTTGCACAACAAACACGCTATGCTCGAAATCTTTGCTCAAAATACGGGTAAATCCGTCGAACAAATCTCGAAAGATACCGACCGGATGTGCTACCTTTCCCCCCAAGAAGCGCTCGAATACGGTCTTATTGACCGCGTGTTAGATAGTAGTAAGGAATTGCCTTCTACTGCGGGCATATAGCCAACTTATCTTGTTTCAATTTAGTAACCCTTCACCCCCCGATTTGTTCTATGCCTATTGGTGTTCCCAAAGTTCCCTATCGTCTTCCCGGTCAACCCTATAGTGACTGGATTGATATCTACAATCGCTTGTATCGCGAGCGTATTATTTTCCTCGGTCGCGGCATCAACGACGGCTTGGCCAACCAAATTATCGCCGTGATGCTGTATCTCGACTCCGAAGACCCCGGCAAGCCAATTTATCTTTACATCAACTCTCCAGGCGGTTCTGTGACGGCTGGCATGGCAATTTACGACACCATGCAGCACATTAAGTCGGAAGTTGTGACCATCTGCGTCGGTTTAGCCGCCTCGATGGGGGCATTTCTACTGACGGCTGGGACGAAAGGTAAACGCTTGGCTTTACCCCACTCCCGCATTATGATTCACCAACCCCTCGGCGGTATTCAAGGTCGTCGTCAAGCATCGGATATCGAAATTGAAGCCAGAGAAATCTTGCGAATCAAAAATCAACTCAATGGCATTATGGCGCAACGTACTGGCCAAACCATTGAGAAGATTGAGAAAGATACCGATCGCGATTATTTCATGTCTGCTGAAGAAGCAGTGGCATACGGCCTCATCGATAAAGTAATCGAAAACGTTGCTCCGTAAACTTTTTAACCAACGACTGAAACCAAAAGACGCACTTTTCTTAACCGAAAATGCGTCTTTTTTATGACTGAAACTTAGTGTAGGGTGGGCATCGCCCACCATAAGATAGCGCTTAAGATCGTAGCGCGATAGAAAACCTAAGCCATTCCGACTAACTTAGCACTCAAATCCCACATCTTTTCAGCCTTAGCGCGATCGCTCGCTTCGTTCGATACCTCCTGCTCAAACGACTGACGACCGGGTTTTTGGCGATTTCCCCAACTCCAGTAAACCCCAGATTGCTTCATTTCCGGGTCAGTCACCACGTCAGCCACTCGTTCTCCGGCAGTTTCTTGGGTCACATAACCCCCCGTAATATGCTTTTGAAAGAGGGGGAATATCTTTTGAAATAAGGGGTAATGATTGCGGAATAACGGCGTTTCAGCCACACAACCCGGATACAGCGAACTAAACGTAATCCCCGTTTCTTCATGATAGCGACGGTGCAATTCTCGCATCGTCAGAACGTTACACAACTTGCTATCTTTATACGCTTTACCTGGCTTAAACTTCTTACCATTAATCATCGTCACAGGCTCTCTAAAACCTTCTTCAAAGCCTTTGAGATCGCCTAAATCGGGAGGTGCAGGGATGGGAATTTTACCGCCCAATTCTTTCGGATTCGCCGTGACTGTCCCCAAAATTATCATGCGTTTGTCGGGATAAGACGATTTTTTCATATCCGGTAACAGCAAATTACACAACAGAAAATGACCCAGGTGATTTGTAGCGACGCTCAACTCGTAACCTTCCGCACTCCGCATCGGTTCTTTGAGCAAAGGCAAATAAACCGCCGCATTACACACTAAAGCATCTAAATTTCTTGCCGTAGCCCGGAAATGGACGACAAACTGCTTCACGCTCTCCAAAGAAGCCAAATCTAGGTGCAGAATTTTGTAACTATCTGCGGCCATTCCCACCGATTCCGCCGCCTTTTGGGTTTTCTCTAAATTGCGACAAGCCATAATAACGTACCAGCCTCGTTTTGCCATCGCTTTAGCCGCGTATAGCCCCACTCCCGAAGAAGCCCCGGTAATAATAACGGTTGGTTTTCGATCTTGTGACATGGATTTGAGCAGATATTAACTGTTGTTGACTATTTTTATCATCTTATAAGAGCGATCGCTCATTTGTGATTTTGACCGCGAATCTTTTTTGTTTGAAACTAAGGCAAAAAAATAGCAGGTTTGTGACCTGCTGTACAGAAAAGTTTACATTTTGAAAAACATTTTTTAAAAAATGTTAAAGCGGTTCAACATCGAGACAGCCTTCAATGAAATTAACTTCGGGCTGTTGACCGAGAGTAATTGCCTTGACCGTCTGACCATCCGTGATAAACTTCAGCCGGAAATTACTATCTTGGGAAGTCTGCGGCACATAAGTCAAATAGCGACCGCTTTCGGAATTAGGTAACGGTTCGACCTTCAATTTACCCTTGTACAAATCGAGGACTTTCTGCTGAGAATCCCCGACTTTTGCCCCACTCAGAGTTTTAGGACGGCTATCTTCGATATCAATGCGGACAACTTTATCATTTCTCACCATCAACGCCACATCAGCGAGTCCTTCGGGGACTTGTTCGAGACGGTAATAAGAGCAAGACTTACTCATGGGAGTGGGTTCGGGGATTAATTTCAAACCCGCAGCTTGGGACGCTTCGGGGACAGTCATCCCAATTTCAATCGGCCCGAAACCCTTGAGGAAAATCGTCGATAAGGGGGTCAATTTCTCCGGGTTGACTCCTTTGCCCAAACAGTTGTTTGCGCCGCTTTCATCCGCCCAGCAATTGCCGCTACGGTCAAGAATCATGACCTGATTTACCGAATCAAACTGCTTGAGGGTATTTTCGATGGCGTAAGTCATACCAGCAACATCCCCAACCCCACCATAAGTCAGTTGTCGGCAGAATTGTAGACGGGCTACACCATTTTCAATACCAATCTGAAAATCCTCGCCACAATTCGACGAACCGGATAATTCAAAGGAATCCCTCAGACCTTGATGTTGTTCGTCAGGTGTCGGTCCGGCGAGTAATTGTTCGATAGCAAAACGAGCGACTCCTGTACTCGCTGTTTTGCGCCAAACCGGTTCAACTGCGCCAAATTCGTTAGGGTCTAGCTTGGGAAAATAAACTTTGAGGCGACGTTCGGTTGCAGGAGAATTGGGGGCTTCTTGTTTGGGTTGGGGGGATTCGGGTTCGGTGGGAGACTCCACTACGTCGGGGTTCGGTTGCGGCGTTTCGGAGTCTAACTCTGGGGTGTTCGGGTCGGCAAAAGATTGACCGCAGGCTGCTAAACTGAGCAGAATGAGCAATAAAGCACTGGGACGAACCAAAGCTGTTTGAAATTTAGGTAAGTGTGGCATAGTAAAGCTGAATTGTGACAAAAAATAAGGCCTCAGTCTTGTTGACTCTGAAGCGATTATTTCTGGTTGTTGATAAAGATCGCTACATTCGGTTTACCCCCGATTCCGTAAATTCGTATCATCGAGGGCAAGTTTTTCTCCTGGGGTAGATTTTCAGGTCTGTCGCCCCAAACTAAGTTTTCACCTCAACAGTACAACCGTTATAGAGACTCATGGCTTTTTCTAATCCTTCTTTTAGCCCCATTTCGACAGCTTCGACGGTGAGTTGTAAAATTTCTTGAATTGCCTCTCGTTCAGCCGGGGCAAAACGGCCTAAAACGTGGGAAACGGTGTCTTTTTCGGGGTTGGATTTGCCGATACCAATGCGTAAACGAGGGAAGTCCTGACTGCCTAGATGGGAAATGGTGGATTTGATGCCGTTGTGACCTCCGGCTGAACCGGATAAGCGCAGTCGCAAGCGTCCCACGGCTAAGTCCATGTCGTCATAAATTACCAGGATGGACTCTGGGGGGAGTTTATACCAATCCATCACTGCCCGAATTGCTTCCCCGGAACGATTCATGTAGGTTAGGGGTTTGAGGAGATAGATTTTGCCGCCTGCGGGGTTACGTCCTTCACCAAATAAGCCTTTGAAGCGGCGTTGGTTTTGCCAGGGAATTTGCCAGCGTTGGGCGAGTTCGTCTAGGGCTTCAAAGCCAATGTTGTGACGGGTTTTGTCGTATTTGGGTTCGGGATTACCGAGACCAACGATGAGTTGAGGAAGGGTAGCCATGAGGGAATTGCAGGGTTTCAGAACAGGTTAGCGTTTTGATGAAAACACTATATCGTTATATCTAGCTAACCCGCCCGCAGATTGGAAATCTGGGGCTAATGATACAAAGTCCGACTACGCGGACTTGATGAAGTTAATTTGTTGTCCATTCTGCTAACCTACTGGCGTGACACACTTTAATTTGTGCGATAGTTACGCATCGCTAAAATACTTGTATTTCGGTGCGTTACGCTGCGCTAACGACACCCTACTGGACTGTTTCAGTGTCACGGCACTACAATCATTCGCGTGAGATGTGGGTACAATTTCTTGACCTGCCAACCCGAAGCGGAGTATCTTTCCTCCCCCTCCTCCCACTCTTCCCCCTCTTCCCACTCCTCCCCCTCTCAATCCGGTGTCCACAAACTC
>JAWQFT010000216.1:0-5294 GCA_035968055.1 Jaaginema sp. PMC 1080.18
TAAGGGTTATAGCTGATGGTTGCACCGGGTGACACGAACCTTCGATCTACGCCTAAACGTAAGGCTTTCTGAACTTCGGGGTTGAGTTTGGGTTGGAATTTGAAGGTAGTACGCTTACCACCGGGTAGGGTAATGTAGACTTTGGTGCCGTCTTGGAAGCTTGGGTATTCTCCGAGGAGTTCTTCTTCAGCATTAGGCGGTCTTAAGCTGGTGCTGAGGTTGGTATCGCGGAATTCTAAGCGCCAACCGTAGCCAAAGTTGTCTTGTTGATTGGCATACAAGGAGTCATAGGTGCGCGTGACGGAGATGGGAATACCAGCTACGGGTACTTCGATGTCGGTGAGTTATTCAATCCCCATTTGCAGTAACAAAGTTTCCGTTGTCCAAGTAGGACAGCCACAGCCAAAAAAGTCTTGGTCTTCTGTCCAGATATCAGCCGATAATGCTAAAGATAAAGCGACAGTTTCCCAATCATTAGGGTCTCTTGGTATGCGTTTTTTTGCTTCTATTTCCAACTCAGCATAAACGGATAGAGGAACAGGAGTAATGTAGTTTTCTCTAAGTTCTGTGGCTCTTGTTAAGATTTCAGTTTCTAAGGCTTTATCCAATCTTCCTTGGCTAATGATGATAGTTAAGCGTCGTTTTAGTTCATAGTTGGTTTCGTCCAAAGCCTTTTGAGCAATATATAAAATTAACTGAGGATTTTTGAGTAATTCTTGTCCTCGCTTCCGCAGGAGTTCTCCCACTAATATATTGGCATCAATGACTAATTTCATGACTTGACGGGAAACAGATTAGACGGAAAAGGCTTACTCGTATCTAAAGCATTAATTAATGTTTCTTTATCTATTCCAAGTTCTACGGCTACTTTTTCAAGAGCTTGATTCAAAACCTCCCAGGATTCAGCCATATCTTTCTTAGGGCAAATTGGATGATAATAACCAATCACTTCTCCCTGACTTTCCAGTACAATAGTTTCTTGAGAGTCGTTGAGTTCTTCTGGTTTCAATTCGCTGATTTTAATTCGTTTCATAGCATTATTTTTTCCGATCTCAAAGCTGAATCTAAGCTGATATCTATTTATTCTAATCTTACGCCCTGGTTGTGTTAGATTTCTTTCCATTGGGGTTACATCTCACCCCCCAATCTCCCCCCTACCCGACAACAGCTTGAAAACCGATTCCCCAAAACCCAGAGTTCACCCATCTTTCAATTTTTGTCTTTTTGCCTTGGCGCAATTTCAGCAAGGAGACTTTCCGCCTTTTCACCTTGTTGCCATTTTACCCAGGCGGACAGCAGCCCATCTACCAATTCGGATTTATCAATCTCAATACCTTGCCGTTTGAGTTGTAGCAATTGTGCTTCTACATCTAAAGCCGTTTCGCGACGAATGTAATAAGTTCGCCCCAACCATTGCGGATCGCTGCGTTTTCCTGTAGCCGGACGACCCCGTTTTTTGACCGCATTATCTGGGGGGGGTGGGGTAACATTGTCGCGCTCGGCTCGTTGGTGCGCTAATTTTTTAAAGAGTTCGGCTGAATCTGTCATTGTTCGATTTCCTTAGCGACAGCTTTGTAATCTCCCCAGGCAATTTTGGCCATGCGATCGCCTTTGACTTCGTAAACGGGAACGCCTTGGAGAGAAGCTTTCTCGTAACACAAATAACGGCGCACGTTGGTTTTAAATAACGGTAAGTCGGCCAAAGCATGGCGGGCAAGGTCGGCCATTTTGATGGGTTTAGGATGAATCATGGTCAGCAAAATTCGATAGCGATCGCTCCCCAAATCCTTCAACAAATCCACCGTTTGCATCAGGGCATCAATAGCCAGTGCATCGGGGGTTGTGGGCAAAACCAACAAGTGACAACCATCAGCTAAAGCTTCAAGTTCATCCCGTTCGGGTCGAGCGGCAGTATCAATCACAATATGTTCGTATTTCGGAGCATAAAGCGCCGCTTGCAACAAATCGACCACTTTAAAAGGCAACTTGCCCCGCTTACTCCAACCCGTCGCACTGCGATTGGGGTCGCCATCGACTAAGAGCGTGCTGCCTTTTTGGGCAAAATAGCAAGCCAAATGCACGGCGGATGTGGTTTTGCCGACTCCCCCTTTGAATCCGGCGACAGTGACTAACAAGGTGGTATTCCTCAACATCTCAAGGATTAGGATATATCGCCTTGTCGCCTTTGTCTATTTTCAAAATGCTGTATTGCTGTATTTTCGCCTTGGTGAAAATATGAAGACGGCGCGATCGCTCTTGTGGCAGGCTTCGCCTGATCGCTCTTGTGGCAGGCAACGGGTGCGATCGCTCCATCTAGACAAAGACGCTCTCTCTGGCTTTTAATCAACAACACAGCCTTTTGGGGAAGTTGCCATGAAACGAGACCGTCACGGAAAAGCCAAAATCCTTACCCCCTCGGAATTACAGCTACTCTTCACCCAAGGATTGACCAATCTGCGCGATCGCTGTTTATTCGCCGTCATGCTCTACACCGCCTGTCGCATCAACGAAGCCTGTACTCTTTTGAGCGAAGACATCTACACCGTTTCGGGTCACGTTCACAGCCACATCACCTTCCGCAAAAAAAACACCAAAGGCAAACTCGCTACCCGCAGTATCCCCGTCATTGCCGACTTGCAAACCGTTCTCAAAGCCTACGAGCGCGAAGCCGGAGTTATCTATGTCGATTGCTGCCCTGGTCTCGATATCGAGAGCTTCGACTTCTTCCTCATTGGCTAATGCCCAAGCGCGATCGAGGGCTTCTAGGATGTAGGCGCGATCGCGATCGAAAAGCAAGTCAGCATCAATTTTATAGATGTTGAGGCGATCTCCATTTGGCTTTCTGGCTTTACGGTCATACTTCAGCTTTAAGCCCAGCTTTTGTAGCAAGCCATTGATTAGCTTAATGGGGGCGCTATCTTCAGAAACATTAAGATTAAAACAGGTTAGGAATTGACTTCTGTTCTCGTAACACCATCGAGTGAAGTTTTGAACATCGATATCCTCCTCAGAATATTCCTTATCGGGATTATCAATCTCAATAACATTAAACAAGCCGCTACTTTTAATCAGCGCTATCTTCTGAGATAAGCAATTGATATCTGGCAGATAGAAAGCGCCCCCTTCAATATGTTGTTTAAGATGAGCTTTCCAGCGCTTAATATCCCTTTCTTTTTGCCGATCGGAATTAATTAATGCCCAATAAAATTTCAGGGAATTAAGATAGCGTCGGTTGTCTTTTTTGACCGCTTTGTAGACAAAATTCGGTGTGAGTTTAACTTCGGGTAACTCTTTTTTCAAGAAAGCTTTGGCAACTTCAGCCCGTCCCTTGGGAGTTAAACATTGTTTGCGCGAAAGGGATTCAGCTTGCTCGATGGGGATATCTTCAGCTTCAGCAATTGCCTTGGCTTCTTCTTGTTTAATCTCATCTTTAATTTCCTTAATAGCTTCTTTGCTATCTTTGCTATTAGCATCATCGTCAATATAAACGACGCTATGCCCTTCAGCTTCTAGCTCCTCAATCAAGCGATCGCGCAGTCGAGATTTATGATAATTACTCCGAGCTTGAAACTTGGTTAAGGCTTGAATATGGGTATTTTGCCATTGACCGCCATTTCCCATCATGGCTTGTAAGGCTTCAATGATGTGGGGCGCTAAGTCGGCATCATTTGATTGTTCTGTAATTTTTTGGAGGGCTTCTGTGACCAGCGCATCCATAATAAATTCTTTGTTGTATTTAAACATTCTCGATTGTATAACCCGCCAATCAAAGGAGCGACAACCGGGATTTTGAGCATAACTTTTGCTCCAAATAATACGGTCTTGGTTCTGTCGAACCCTGGCTAACATTTGACGAGCATCGCTGGGATTAATTGAGCCATAGAAGATGCCAAAGACTTTATCGAAATAAGGAATATCGATACTGACACCCGTTCCCAGAGAAGGGCTATAAATTAGCACTTGAGGTTGGGCAATTTCGATATATTTATTGATGTTTTTGACTGCGAGTTTTTCTTCGTCCATCGCGGTGGTTTTGGAGTCGATGCGGTCGATTTTTAAGTCAGGGAAGACTTTGAGTAACTTTCTTTCGAGAGATTCGCCTTCTTTTTGAGAATCCGAGGCGATCGCGATTTTTTGACCCGACGCGATCGCTTTTTTGATCTCCTGATAAACCAACTCGCGGTCTCGATACACGGTGCAATCCCAGTGATTGGGCTGATAGGAATTAACTACCGTGAAAACGTCAGCATCTGGCTTGAGGGCTTTGAGATAATCGACGCTGATATCGGTCATATCGGCATCTAAGCCAATGATGAGCTTTGATTCTTTGGCGATTTTTTCAAAGGTCGCGAGAATTTGCTGGCGACGGCTTTTACAAGTCGATGAACCTAAGAGATGGCTTAAGCCTTGTTCGCACTCGTCAAGAATCAAGACGGTCTTACTGAAGTCGCGATCTGCCAACTTCAGCAGGCTATCCCAACAGAGGTTGATTTTGTCGGTTTCTGGGATTTCGTCCCAAGTCTGAGAGTCGAGATATTTTTGGCGGCGTTGCCAAATCTCAGCCCGTCGCCAGGCTGGAACGTCGCAAAACTCAATATCGATGGCGTGGCCTTCATCGTTGAGGATTTTAATGTGGATTGATTCATTGATAAATTGCAAATCCCATTTTTCCGATTGTTCCCGTCCCAAGTTGATGCGCGGCACGATGGAAACGATGCTATAACCTTGTTGGGAAACACGATTAATCAACTGCTTGGTAAATACGGATTTCCCGGTGTTTTTGGGGGATTTAATCGTAACAATCCCGGACTGAGGAATACTATCGCTAATATCTCCTAAATAACGTTGATTGAGGGCTAAATCAACGGGATAGGTTAGAGATTGAGTCTTATCAATTTCTTGCTGGCTTTCGTATTTCTGGCGGATTTTATCGGCATCTCTAAGCCAATCATCAGCAGAAAGATAACGGATTGTCTGATGGGTAATCTCGTCGCAATCAGGGCTATCTTTGGCGACTTGACCCCACCAAGCAATATTGACTTTAACGCCCCAAGATTGGAGAGTCTTGATAATTTCTTGCCAACGGCGCATCACTTGACGATTCAGTAAGTCGCCAGCGTCGGGATAAATGTCGCACTCAGGGGCATCTCCTAGATAGCGCTGAAGCTGTGTGGGAGAGGAGCGAAATAATCCCCCGGCTGCGCCTATCATCGTCTGTCCCAAGCGATAAGCCGCAATTCGACTCTTGAGGGGACTTTCACAGAGTCCTGGCACATCACGCTTGATTTCTTCTG
>JAWQFT010000217.1:0-4565 GCA_035968055.1 Jaaginema sp. PMC 1080.18
CTTATTCTACTATTAAACTTAACATTATAGGTAAAGACTTATGCATGGCTGCTTACATCAGGATTTCGTAATGTGTCCAGCTTAATTGTCTCCTCGGTGCGGAGACAATCTCTCGGATTGACCCACTTAATTCTGCACACAGTGTGTTCACTTTTTCAAACTGCTTGGATGAGTACGCCAGCATCAATAAAAGTTCGGGTCATTATTTAATTTCCTTGATAACCACCGCGTCGTTCGGCTTTTTCTTGTTCAATTTCTTCTTTACTTAATAAAGGAAGTCCCGAAGCTACAATTCTTTCTCGAACTTGTTGTAATTTCTCACTTCTTTTTTTCTTCGATAATTCAGGTTTTGAAGAGGGTTCTAGTTGATTTTGGCGGTACAAAAATTCAACAAAGTTTGCCACTTCTTGTTGTTTTCTAAGGGGCAAAGAACGCCATTTTTCAAGGAGCTTTTCTTCGGTGGACATTTCGGACTCGCTTCTGGTTGACGAAAGTTCAATTATATCAAACTATGCCAAATATCTCTAAGGTCAGGGTAACAGCAAGTCTAGAATATTCATTGAGAAGATCGCGTCTCTGTAAATGTACGCTTACAGTCTTTACATTTGCGTCGGGGCTTGCCGTCAATTGACCCGTTTTTAACATGATGATTAGAGCCACAATGAGGACAGGTTATGGCGGTGGACTGTGATGCTGTGATGGAGTCGAAACGGGGGGATTCGGCGATCGCGGTTGAGGGGACTGATTCATCACAGCCTTTGATATGATTGGGTTGTGGCTCTTGAAGAAGCGGCTGTGATGGACTGATGGACTGATGGGGGGTCACAGGGGACTGTGATGAGGCTGATGAGGGTTGAAAGTTGATTTCTGTTTCCCAGTAATGGCTGTAATTATCATTATCTCCGATGCTCAACGGTAGCCACTCAATCGGTTGTAAGTTTTGCGGGAGTTGTCCATCTTCAATTTTGGGGTAGTCGTGATGAGTTGGGTGTAGTAGAGGGCGTGGGCTAACTGCCCCAAAGGTGATGGCTTTGTATTTATCCTTTCGTTCTATCAATGCCCAATCTCTTAATTTCTCATAAGAGTTTGAGCCGCATTTTTGGTTGATATAGTTGATGGCGTTAGCGTTTAAAGCGATGCCGATAAAGTTGTTTCTGTGATTGCCGTCGAGTTTGATAGCTGTACAATTCCAGCTTTGATTCATCACGATGATATTGAGGGCGAATTTACGACCGCCTGACCCTAACATTCTGACGGTATCAGCAATAGTTTTGGCGGCGTGTTTTCCTTCTTTAACTTCATCAAAACTCGACTCGACTTCGTTTAATAACTCCTCGAACTCATCAACAAAAATGATTAGGCGATCGCCCTTTTTACCCGCTTTCCTTTGGCGATATTCATCCTTGATTTTGAGGGCATAGTCGAGGATTTTGAGGGGTTCATAGACAACGGGTAAGCCAACTTCTTGCCAGACGGGGTTATTGTGGACATCCAGGACAATCCCGATCGCCCCCTCACGACTTTTGAGTATCCTTTTCTCTTGTTGGGTGGGAGTTTTGGTGGCGAGGTAATAGGCGAGGTAGGACGCGATCGCGGTCTTCCCTGACCCCGACTCCCCCGCGATGAAGTAGCCCAACGAACGGCTTACAGTTTGCTCGATGGTGTAGAGCGATGCTCGTTGGGCTTTACGCTTTTTTGCCTGAGTCTCGCGTGAGTCTTTCCCAACCGCATACGCGATCGCGACGTTAGCACCCACTTGAGAAACTGTTATCAAGCCATCATCGACAACGTTCAACAGGGCTTCCAGTTCCCAGAGAAGCTTGTCATCTCTGAGTTTGCGGATGTCACCGGGGTTACGAAGTTGTCCTACATACGTCTCGATACGGGATACGGGATCGCTCACAGTTTCCCGCCAATCCAAGATGATGTCGTGCTGTCGCCAGATGTACTGAATGACTTTGTTGCAGTTGTTGTTTCTAGATAACGCGCCGGGGTCAAGTTGGGGGGCGTTGAGGGCGGCTATTTCGGCTCGTAACTGGGAGATTTGGGCTTCGTATTGGGCTTGGATTTGTTCGAGTTGTTGTTGCTGAAAAGTTAAAAACTCGGTTTCCCGTTGCTGTAGAGCTTGGTTAGCCTCTAATTTGGCTTTTTCGAGTGCCATCTCACGCTCAAGTATCTTTTCTTCCCTAGTCTTGAGGTCTTCGAGTTTGGCTTTCTCGCGTTTTTCGCGTTTTTGGGGGGTGTCGATTTTGAGCGAAGTTCCGGTGGCGGCAATGCACCCGACCGTATAGCCAGTAAATTCGAGAATGCGGGCTGATAGGTACTGACTGCGATAGGGCAGTAACACCGCCGAAAATGCCGCGAGAAGCGCGGTACTTCCTAAAACGATGAGTTCTACCTTGGGAGGAATATTATGCAATCTAGGGCGTTTCTGGATAAGTTCTAGGAACTTCTTAAGCATCATAAGCTACCCCCTAAAACCAAACCCAATGCGATCGCCAACAATGACCCGTAAGCCACAAAGCGATCGCGCTCCTGATATAAAGCCAGCCCAAAAGTACCGCCACCAATGGCAACAACGACGATAATTAGACCAACTGCGATCGCTGGGGGTAGTAGGGGCAGAATAAAACGCCCAATCTGAGAAAGCAACGCCGAGCCATAACCAACTGCCAGTAATGCCATTGACCGAGATATCAATAATTCACTCATATCAAACCCCTTCGATCATGGCTTGCGCCCTGGCATCATGCAGCTTGGCTTGTTTCATTTCGGCTTTGAGACGAGCCATGCCTACATCGGCTTGGAGGGCTTGCAGTTCGTAACCGTAAGCTTGGTACGCTGCGCTTAACTGCGCGGTGGCCAGTTGGGGTTCGAGGGCGGCAATCTGGGTTCGGGTACGTTCGGCGGTGAGTTTGTGTTGTTTCTGTTTCTGCTTTTCGTAGGCGATATCGATGTCTAGCCGCGAGGTCTGGGTTTTGACTTGCTCGGCTCGGAGTTTGTTGTTTTCTTGGGCGATTTTCTCATCGAGGATTGCGAGTTTGATGCTGCGAATCTGCCCCATCTTCTGTTCGGCTAGGGCGGCGTAAGTTTGGGCATCTACCATGATGTTAGAATCTCCTTATATGTTGAATGCCCCCAAAAAGACGTGGGGGCGTTTGCGTCTAGAGGGCGATCGCTTTACTTCTTGGCGGGAGTGGCGATCGCTTCTCTTTTGAGTTTTTCGAGTGTGGCTAATCGGTGCGATCGCGCCTTCCACTCGTTTGAGCCTTTCTCAACTTGAGGGTGTTCATCGCTGTCTTGGGCGACTGACTCCTTTAATTCATGTTTAATCATTTTGCTGATTCCTGAGTAGTTGGTCGATGTATCGCTGCTCTAGGGTCTCAATTTCGGCTTGTAGTGCCTGATTCTCGGTTCTTAGGGCTTTATTTTGGTCAATTGTGGGTAGTACCATCAAAGTCAGTCCCGATAGGATTGCACCCCCTAGAAAGAGTGCGCTTAAGGCTTGTTGCATCATCACACCCCCGAAATACTGCGAATGCCATTCATCGAACCGTTGTTAATGGCATCAATGCAGTCATCTGAAAAGCTGTTATTTTGGCTTTTGGCGATAATCTCGCGACGGACTCCGGCGCTCAGTCGCGCTAGGAATCGATCCGCGATCGCGGGAGCGAGTGCGTCGGCTAACTTGTCGTAATCGGCGGTAATCGCACCGACTAACTCATATTCTGGCTTGATGGTGTCTTGTTCGGGCTTTGGGTCATTCTCTGGGCTGAAAGCTTCTTTAATCGCTTCAATAGGGTTTTTGCCGTTGGTTTCTTCTTTCTTGGCTCGTGGCATTATTCGATCCTCAATAGGGTTTTCATTGCTTTGACAGTCTTGGTAATTAGCGAAAATTTGTGCTTTTAGCCTCTAATCGCTGTAAGGTTTGGTGGTAAGCCGCTTGCTTGACTTGATGTACTTCTTTGGCTAGCAATGCTGCTTTTTCCGCTTCTTTGCGTAGTAAGATGGCGTGAGCTTGGGCTTCTTTGGTGTTGTAGCTTTGACCAAACTCGACCAACTCAGCTTCATAGATTGCCAACTCCTGAGAAGTCGCAGACTCGCTACTATCGAGGGCGTTGTAGTCGGTTTCAACAGTCTCGAAAAGTTCATCGAAGTCAATGCCATAGCTGACTAAATTCGATTCGCTACGGATAGCGAGGGCGTTACTCTCCTGGGATTGTGGGGGTTGTAGGCATTCTAGGAAGTAGGCACGATCGCCCGCTTGGGAGTATTCGCACAACAACTCGAAGCCTTCAGAAGTAATGCGACGGCTATTGGTGGTAATGCTGTTACCCGTTGCTTCAATATTCTTTACCCACTTCCCAAGAGCAGCAGGGGAGATATTGAAGTATTGAGCGCATTCTCGCTGAGTAGCGGGAAATACAGGTTTATTTCCGGTTAATTCCTGATTTACTTCTGGTTTACTGACATTTACGTCAACTTTAGATAAAGGTTGAGGCTGAGGTTGATTTCCGGTTAATTCCTGATTTACTTCTGGTTTACTGACATTTACGTCAACTTTA
>JAWQFT010000217.1:4665-5229 GCA_035968055.1 Jaaginema sp. PMC 1080.18
GATAAAGGTTGAGGCTGAGGTTGATTTGAGTCGGTTTCGATTGGCTCAAAGCCTTGCGTATCGGCGTATTCACGCATTTGCTAAACCTCCTTAGTTGAGGTTGATTAGTGTATTCGCGTTTAAATTTAACATAAATGCACCAATTTAAACCATAAAAATGTAAGCTAAATACACTAATCATTGATAGAATCCTCTTAAACCTATGAATCCTGACGAATCCATGCCCCCGAACCGTGACAGGCTTACAGTCGATCTGACTGGTTTGATAGAAAGAATTGAAAAGTGTCGAGAGGATAAAGCCTATTGGCAAGAATTAAGCCTTACGGGTAAAGTCAGGGTTTTGCTGCTGGAATATTTGGAGCAAATTGAGTCACAGCCACAAAAGGAGTAAACCATGCACTAGAACTATTGCAACCCGATCCAATGATCCAAACATCAACCCAGCCTTGTGTAGAGATCGCCACCATAAGGAGAATAGGCAATGAGGAGAAATTTCAGCTTTTCTGAGAAGAAACCAAAGAAGCTAAATATGCCAGCCAACAAAAAGCGCCTTACGAAAACGGC
>JAWQFT010000218.1:0-5068 GCA_035968055.1 Jaaginema sp. PMC 1080.18
GGAAAGACATGAGTCTGGGGGAGGGGTGAAACTAATATAACCTTCCTAGAAAGCATAACCCGATCCCGCTCGATTCCCCGTCAGGAATTTAGTTAAACCGCTTGCCTTGGCGAAATCAAGTCACCCCTAATTCAGCTTTGAGGCTGTCAATTTGGGCTGCAACTAAGGGATCGGGGTCATTTCGCAAAACCGGAAGTAACTCCAAGCAAGTGCGCGGACTTGCTTCTTTGAGATAAGACAACACCGCTTCGCGAGCAAAACTACTGGGATGACTCAAACACACCAAAGTCGCTTCTCGCGAAATTGCCCACCGTTGCGATCGCCCCAAATGGAAACAACAAGCTAACGTCCAGTCTGACAGAAAATGACGCAACTCCAGCAAGCGGTTTAAACGGTTTTGGGGAGACATGGGTTCATAAGGCACTAATTCCGCCAAATCTTTCAAGCGTTCTTTGGTGGGTCGCCGCTCTAAAATCCGAATTAAAACCTGTTTTTGCGGAATATTCAGCGTATTATCGAGAATTTCCAGACCCAACGCCACATTATTATCCGAATCCGAATCTAAATTTAAAATAGCTGCTTGAATCGCGCTGAACGGATACAACAGTTTCAATAACAAGAAACAGCGATCGATACTGTCACTTTGCATACCATCCAAAGCCGCTCGCAGTAAGTCCGCTTCCCGTCCCGTCAGGGTTTCCGAGTCCAAATCCAGCAAAGCCGCCAACAACTGACCGAGAAGTAACAATTCCTGTTCGATCAACTCCTCGACTCCACTGCGACCAATGCGTTCTAACACCGCTTCAATACCCGCATCACCACTGAGTTTGAGTAAAATGCGGAGTAAATTGCGCCGCATAATTCCCCAACTGATGAGGATTTGCTGCACCAGAATATCCATCGCCGCTTCAGTCCCGATTTCCGCGATCGCGTTCCCCCCATGCAAGCGCACAAAATCCGGTTTGCGGCGGTCTTCCACCACTTGCATCAGTAAAGGCAGGGCTTCTTCTCCTAGGGAAATCAAAGCTTGTTTCGCCGCTTCGCGAGTAGACTTGTAATACAGGGCTTTGAGCAATGATGGGTAATATTCCTGAATGCGCTTCGTGGCGATCGCCCGCAGTAAAGCACAGCGCACCCTGGCTGACTCATCTTGCAACAACTCCGGGATATAGCGCCGCAGTAAATCGCTATTGGCTTCCGTTTGTTCGAGGGCTTGGGTGGCAATAGCGCGATCGCGTTCTCGTCGCGAAGCCAACATCGTTTCTAAAGTTCCCAGGGCGATCGCCTTTTCATTCGGTTTCCCCCGACCCAAAATCAACGCCGTCGCCGTTCCCCGTACCACCGCATCCACCCGTTCGTCCAGATACGGTTGCAGCGTCCCCGTTTCCAACTCCGGCTGCGCCATCCAGATATAACGCAGCGCCAACGCCAACACCTCCAAACTCGGTTTTTGCTCGATCAAATGCTGCACATCCGCCAAATATTGAGCGCTGGGAAAACGCAGCATAATCTCCATACTTTCCTTTTGCAACGGCAAAGAAAACTGCGTCAACCGAGGTGCGAGAATCTCCCCAGCCGCCCCCGGATCGATCCGCGACAGCATTTGAATGCAAGAACGGCGATCGTCCTCATTATCCGTATCATTGAGGGCATCAATAATGGCTCGACGAAATGCCTTGAGATCGCTCGTCCCAAAACCCAAACGTCCCTGTTCGGCACTTTGTACCAGCAAGCTGACATAACTCGACCGCAACAACAAAGCACTAATCGCCCAACACACCGAAAACAACACGATCGCGCCGATAAAAATGCCCCCTTGCACTTGTCGGGCAGTTTCTTCTTGGTCTACAAAAATTTTCCCCAGTAACGCAATGCCTCCCCAAATACTAGCCCCCGTTAACCCCATTGCCAAAGGTTCGGCGATTCCCTGTACCCTGGCTTGGATAGCACTGCGTACCTCATTGGGGATCGGTTGAAACAAAAACGGCTCAATCCCCGCAATCAAGGTATAGCGCAGCAAATCGTCAAAAAACTTGAGCATCACTGCCCCAAAAAACAGAATTTGCGTACTGTTGAGAGCAAAAATCCCCGTCACATCCAGGGCGATCGTAAAAAAGCCTAAAATCGACAACGACACGGGCAAAAACATCGCCGCCACAAAAACCCCCAGCCGTTCTACTGCTCGACTCGACACAAACCACTGAGTCGAAAGTTCGCAAATCCCCAATATTCCCGAAAATAACCCCAAAAATCCCGCTAATTTGTCAGTTTCGGGATAAATGCGCTCCAGTTCCCCAAAAAACTGAAACTCAACCAACAACAGCAAAACTTGACCCAAAATGAAAAACGCAAACAACGGGAAAATATACTTTCGTAAAGTATTGCTCGTGCGCCGCGTACTGTAATCCGGTTGCAAGTCATCCAGTTCGCGCACGGGGGTACTCGGAAAGGCTTGTTTGTATTTTTTGCTTAAATACAACAGCAAGCCCCCACCCAGAAAAATCATCGTTGCTGCCGCAAACAAAACATTTCTGATGCCGATTAAAAACAGCAAAATAGGCAACGAAAACCCCGAAATCACATCCGCTAACAACAAGCCACTGGACACAATGGGGTAAGTCCGCTTAATTTCGCGAATATTAAACAATTGATTCGCCGTCACTTGGGAATTCAGGTCGCTCAGAATGTCCTCCGCATCCAGCCATAACCTGAGCAAAAACGCCGTTCCCAAGGCAATAAAGCCGTTGAACAGATTGATTTCTAAGCCAATACGAAACACAATTAACGGGATCGTCATGAGCAATGCCATAACCCCGAAAACTTGCCGCAAGGGTAAATTATTTTGCAGCCAAGAATATAAAAATCCCAAGCTCGATCCCATCACCGCACTGGCAATATAAATCAAAGGTAGTCCTTCGACCCCAAAGCCTTCCAGAAAAAGTGCTGTAGCTGTTTGTTCGAGCCACAGCAAGCCAATAGAAGTGACGGTATAAAAGGCGAACATCAGAAACGTGCGTTCGCCTTCTTCGGGTCGAAGATTTAGAACTTTGAGTAGTTGATTTCCCCAGGTATTGCGACTACCTCTGACTGTTTTTGCTTTCATTATGGGCAGCGAGTGTCGATGGTGTATAAAAGGGTAACAAAATGCGGTTAGGGTTAAAAAATCGCGTCAATAACAGCCACAGACCCCATTTGGGGGAAGCTTTCCCTTGCGATCGCGCCTTAACCGGGAACAAAAGCCCTAGTCGCCAACATGAGCCGACTTTAGCTTATTTCTCGCACCCTACACTAAACCCTCGACCACCGACAACTTTTAGTTAAGATTTTTTGGGAGCAATCAGCATGATCATATTGCGTCCTTCTTGCTTGGGGATTTGCTGGAGTTCGCCCACTTCCTCTAAATCCTCAGCCATACGCTTGAGTAACGCTTCAGCGAGATGTTTGTGTTGAATCTCGCGACCTCGGAAAGTGACAGTTGCTTTCACTTTATCACCAGCTTGCAAAAAGCGACGGGATTTTTTGACGCACACCTGATAATCGTGGTCGTCGATTTTGTAACGCATTTTGACTTCCTTGACTTCAGCGTTATGCTGTTTTTTCCGGGCTTCTCTGGCTTTGCGTTCCTGCTCGTATTTGTATTTCCCGTAGTCCATCACTTTACAAACCGGGGGGTCTGATTTGTCGCTGACGAGAACCAAATCAACTCCTCGTTCTTCGGCCAAGCGGCGACCTTCCTCAACTGTAATGACCCCGACTTGCGAGCCATCACTGTCTATCACGCGAATTTTGGGAAAGCGAATATTGTCGTTAATTTGAGGAACGTTACGACGGTTTCTATTATCTCTCACAGGCTCTTGATTATTTGATCTTGTGTAGTTTTAGGGCAATGGATATTTTTTTATGTCAATGATAATCATAATTGTACTGAGTCTACTTGGGTTTCGGGTCACAATCTTGAGTTTATTTTTAACTGGGCTGAGTACCGGGTTAGTGGGGAACTCGTCGGGATGCGGTTAGACGGAAAACTTGGGGAAATAGGGGGCGATCGCGCTACCCTAAAAAAGAGTCCGACTGTCAACATTTCTTAAGATTTTTCCAGACGCGATCGTGAGTAACTTAAATTCGTGGCAACAACGCATCGGCCAGCAACGAGACTGGATTTGGCGGGGTTGGCAAGTGCGCTACAGTTATCTCCATCCCCCCCAACCCACCTCAGCCCCCCCCCTGATTTTTCTCCACGGCTTTGGTGCAAGTATCGAACATTGGCGGCACAATATCCCCGTATTCGGCCAAACGCGATCGGTGTATGCCCTGGATTTACTCGGCTTTGGCGCATCCCGCAAGTCCAACACCCGCTACACTATCGATATCTGGGTCGAGCAGATTTACGAGTTTTGGCAGACCTTCATTCAGCAGCCTGTCGTCCTAGTCGGCAATTCCATTGGGTCTCTTGTCTGTGTCGCCGCCGCCGCAGCTTACCCGGAAATGGTACAGAGCATCGCTTTATCCAGTCTGCCCGATGTTACTTTGCGCCAAGCCGCCATTCCCAAGCCTCTACAGCCCCTTGTGAGTGGGATTGAGGGGCTTTTTGGCTCGCGCTTACTTTTGAGTCCCTTACTGAGCTTTCTGCGTCGTCCTCAAACCATTCGCCGTTGGGCAAAACTCGCTTATGCCGAAGAAACAGCCGTCAATGAGGAGTTAGTCGAAATCCTGAGTTCTCCCGCCTACGACGAAGGAGCAGCAGACACATTTCAGGCATTATTCCAAGGAATCCGGCAACCCCATTTCGCCCCGTCCGTTATCCAAATATTACCCCAACTCCAAATCCCCATTTTGCTGCTGTGGGGTCGCCAAGATCGTATGGTCCCTTTTGCCCTAGCCGAGCGTTTCATCCCCCTCAATCCCCGCTTAACGTTCGTAGAAATCGATCCGGCGGGTCATTGTCCCCACGACGAATGCCCCGATCGCTTCAACGCCATTTTACAAAATTGGCTACAGGAGAATGATTAGTTATTGGTTGTTGGTTGTTGGTTGTTGGTTGTTAGTTGTTGGTTGTTGGTTGTTGGTT
>JAWQFT010000219.1:0-5037 GCA_035968055.1 Jaaginema sp. PMC 1080.18
CAATAATATTAATAATGGAATCAAAGAGACTGCTTCTAATGATCCTGAGCATTTCTGGACTTATAATAATGGGCTAACTATACTTACTCATGATTTTAAATATGATGAAGAAAGCAAAGTTTTGAAGATTACTGGTATATCTATTGTTAATGGTGCTCAAACAACCGGTGCAATTGGTTCTCTTGAGCAAGAGCCAAATAATGACGCAAAAGTTTCAGCAAGATTCATAAAATGTAGTAACAATACAACTTTAAAAAAAATAATTCAATATAATAATAGTCAAAACAAAATAGAAGCACCTGACTTTCGCAGTGGTGAACCTATTCAAAAACGTTTGCGTCAGGAATTTGACCAAATTCCTGACGCAACTTATTTAGGAGGTCGGCGTGGTGGATATGAAGATAGAATTAAAAGAATCTCCGATTTGCTTCCTTCTGACACAGTAGGGCAAGCATTAGCAACATTTCATGGCGATCCTGTTGTTGCTTACAATCAAAAATCCAATATATGGATATCAGATAGCCTTTATTCTAAATATTTTTCAGAGCAGACAACGGCAAAACATATTATTTTTTGCTATTCTTTACTTAAAGCTGTTGAAAATAGAAAGCAAAATTTAAAGCAAGAAGCATCAAAATCAAATAAGAAATTAACTGACAATGACAAGAAATTATTAATTTTTTTCCAAAAAAGAGGTTCAATACTTCTTCTCAGTTCTGCAATAGCAGCCTCTCTCGAAAGTATTTTGGCAGAATCAATAGATCAGAAATTTAGTTTAGAATTCAAAGAAAACTATTCACCACAACAAGCAATAAGTGCATGGAAAGATGTAGTTGATGTTTGTAGCTTATATGTGAAAAAACTAAATCCTGCACTTGAGAGTGTTTTAAAAAGCGCAGATATAACCGCAGACGCAATATCAAAGTTTGCCACTGATATTGAGGCCATCATTACCTTATTATCGGAAACAGGCCCAGAAACAAACTCAATAAATTCTAAATTTACTCAGTTCTCCGAAAAAGTAAAAATATAAAATAGTCTTCTCTATCTCGTCAACATCCTGGCGATGCAGCCCCTCCTTCCCAGAAAATTCGTGCTTTAACAACCCTTGAAAGAAGCTATTTGCAAACTTTCCCAGAAACCTTTATCTTTGAAGGTTCAAAAACCGATTTAGAACAGATGATTGGCAATGCCGTTCCCGTGAAATTAGCTGAATATGTTGCCCTTTGTCTGAGAGATTATCAACGCGACAGTACCCCCAGCCCCAAAATAATCCTTCCGGCAAAAAAATCGCTGAAACCCTGATTCTCTCGTGAGCCGTCGTCGGCTGTAACGACGAGGATACGTTCGATTTTGGGCGGTTTTGGGACAACTGTTCTTTTTGTGCTAAAGTTGATTAAAATTCAAAGGGAGTATTTTTGTTTAATAAGGATTTCCCCTAGCTTCCAACGCAAATTAGTAGAGATAGCTACCTTATCTTTAACTTTTTTATTCGCAGTCACAGCCTACCTATCGAGGACGATACTACTAACGAATAACAAAAACGTATAATTGAAAGAACCGTTGAGAACGCTATTAAAGAATGCCTGTCGCATCCGATACTGAAATCCAAGAAGCCGTGGAAATTCGTCGCAACTTTGCGATTATTTCCCACCCCGACGCGGGGAAAA
Source organism: Jaaginema sp. PMC 1080.18 (assembly GCA_035968055.1). Taxonomy (GTDB): domain Bacteria; phylum Cyanobacteriota; class Cyanobacteriia; order Cyanobacteriales; family Spirulinaceae; genus Jaaginema. The sequence goes on from JAWQFT010000219.1 coordinate 1,671, forward strand.
CCACCCTCACCGAAAAACTCCTATTGTACGGGGGTGCAATCCACGAAGCTGGGGCTGTCAAAGCCCGACGAGCGCAACGCAAAGCCACTTCCGACTGGATGGAAATGGAGCAACAACGGGGAATTTCAATTACCTCAACGGTGTTGCAATTTTTCTACAATAATTATCAGATTAACCTGCTCGATACCCCTGGTCACCAAGACTTCAGTGAAGATACTTATCGTACCCTAGCGGCGGCGGATAATGCCGTAATGTTGATCGATGCCGCCAAAGGGTTAGAACCCCAAACCCGCAAACTGTTTGAAGTGTGTAAGTTGCGATCGCTCCCCATTTTTACCTTTGTCAATAAAATGGATCGTCCCGGTCGCGAAGCCTTAGAATTAATTGACGAGATCGAGCAAGAATTAGGTCTAGAAACCTTTGCGGTGAATTGGCCGATCGGGATTGGCGATCGCTTCCGGGGAGTGTACGATCGCCGTCAAAAGCAATTCCACCTGTTCGAGCGTCAAGCCCACGGTTCTCAAGAAGCCCTCGATACCGTCATCGATCTCGGCGATCCGCAAATTGAAGAACTCCTCGATTCAGAATTATATTACCAACTCAAAGAAGAACTGGAAATCCTCGACGAAGTTTGTCCCGACTTGGATTTAGAGAAAGTCCACCAAGGCAAAATGACTCCGGTATTCTTTGGGAGTGCGATGACCAACTTTGGGGTTGAGCCGTTTCTCAATGCTTTCCTGGAATACGCTCTCAAACCCGAACCCCGCTTATCTTCAGCCGGAGAAATAGAACCCACCTATCCAGAGTTTACCGGCTTTGTCTTCAAACTCCAGGCGAATATGGACCCCCGACATCGCGATCGCGTGGCCTTTGTGCGGGTTTGTACGGGAAAATTTGAGAAGGATATGGTGGTGAGTCATGCGCGTACCGGAAAAAACGTGCGCTTATCTCGTCCCCAAAAACTCTTTGCTCAAGACCGAGAATCCGTGGATGTGGCGTATCCTGGGGATGTGATTGGCCTCAATAATCCGGGGGTATTCGCGATCGGAGACACCTTATATCAAGGCAAAAAGCTCGAATATGAGGGGATTCCCTGCTTTTCCCCCGAACTCTTTGCCTTTATCAAAAATCCCAATCCTTCTAAGTTCAAACAATTCCACAAAGGCATTAGCGAGTTGCGCGAAGAAGGGGCTGTACAAATTATGTACTCAGCCGACGACTTCCAACGCGATCCCATTTTAGCCGCAGTGGGACAGCTTCAGTTTGAAGTGGTGCAATATCGCCTCGAAAGCGAGTATAACGTCGAAACTCGCATGGATATGCTGCCTTATAATCTCGCTCGTTGGGTGGTTGGAGGTTGGCCAGTTCTCGAAGCCGTGGGACGCTTATTTAATACCATGACCGTTAAAGATGCTTGGGATCGTCCCGTGTTGCTGTTTAAGAACGAGTGGAATTTGCAGCAAATCCAACAAGATCATCCCAAGTTGAAGTTGAATAATACTGCTCCCGTGGGGTCAGGGATTCAGCCGGAATAGTTGAGTTTTTGAGTTGAGAACCCCGGTTTCTGGTAGAAACTGGGGTTTAATTATATTAGCCTAGTTTGGATTTTTGAAATTAAGAGGATGAAGTAGTGTGAAAAACAATAATGTAAATGAAGGAATCAGCAAAGTAGTTTCAGAACTCATGGACAGCGTTATGAATAAGGTGCTTATCTCTGACCCGTTTATAAAAGAAAAGCACTATTCTAGCAAACCGCTTTATGCTGCTTTAGTTCCTGATGAAATTTTTAAAGGCTCTCACTTTGAGAGAAGGTTTGTAACGCCTTTTGGTGGTGTTTGGGAAAAATTAGCCAAAGTAGTTGCTGACGAATATCATGGGCATTGTGAAATGGGTAAAACTATAAATGGTGAAGTTGGCGCTGAAAGACTTAGACGAATACAAGAGGTCTTAAACAGATTAGAACACAAAAAAAAGGGGGAAATAAACAAAAACCTGATTGGGATGTAGAACTAAAATACATTTTAGAAGGTGGTGGAGAACCAATTCCAACTAATGTTGTTTGTGATATATTTATCGAAAGTAAAAAAACTAAAAAAAAATACGCTTTTGAAATTAAAGCCCCATTGCCCAATAGTGACCAAACCAAAGTGAGTAAAGAAAAGATGTTTAAACTCAGGGCGATGAATCCAGCCAAAGTAGATTACGCATTTTATGCTTTAGCTTACAATCCATACGGGAAAAGAGAAGATTATAATTGGAGTTTTCCAATGAGATGGTTTGATATGCACAGTGATGAGTCTGTATTAATTGGCAACGAGTTTTGGGATCTAATTGGTGGAAAAGGGACATACAAAAACTTTATTTCTGAAATTAATTCATTGGGAAAAGAATATCGGGAAAGAATATATCGTGAGTTTTTAGGAATTGAACCTCCAGAAGGCTTTGACAAATCGATACTTCAATAGGTTATGAGTAGAGCGAAATTCACATTTATAGATTTATTTGCAGGAATTGGGGGCTTTAAAATGGCCCTAAGTTCCAATGGTGGTATTGGCCTTGGCTTTAGTGAAATTAACAAAGACGCAATAAACGCATATTGTGAAAACTATGATATTAAGCTTGATGCAAACTTTGGAGATATTACCAAAATCAGAGAACTTCCCCAGCATGACCTTTTAACCGCAGGAGTGCCTTGTCAAAGTTGGTCAATTGCCGGTAAGAATCTAGGTTTTGATGATGACAGAGGGCAACTTTGGAATGATACAATTTTCTTATTAAACCAATCTAAGCCTAAAGCATTTATTTTTGAAAATGTAAAAGGGCTTGCCGATCCAAGAAATAAAAAAGAACTAAGTTATATACTTAACAGAATAAAGGAAGCGGGCTATTACGCAAACTATCATGTAATAAATTCGCATGATTATGGTGTTGCTCAAAATAGGATTAGAGTTTATATAATTGGTTTTCGTGATAAGAGATATTTCGACCAATTTTCATTACCCAAACAAAGTGAAAGAAGAATGACTCTAGCAGATATTCTTGGCATAGAATTACAAAATAAAGACCCTGAAATTATCCAAAGAGATTTGTTCGGAAACCCAATACGGCAAAGACGAATGAGTCTTTCTAGCAAAAATGGACTTAATGATTATTTTCTTTTTAACGATTTAAGAAACGGGCATACAACAATTCATTCATGGGATATTATTGACACTACAGAAAGACAAAAATATATTTGCTTGCTTCTTTTAAAAAATAGAAGAAAAAGTCATTTCGGGCCTTTAGATGGAAATCCGTTATCATTAAAACAATTTCAATCTCTTGATTCAAGTATATCTCAAGAAGAATTAGATGAATTAGTAAATTT
>JAWQFT010000220.1:0-4899 GCA_035968055.1 Jaaginema sp. PMC 1080.18
CTGCCCACTGCCCCTTAGATGCTGATGACTGACGACTGATAACTGAAAAAGCTGCCCCTTAATCGCTGATAACTGAAAAAGATGTTGCGTTTATACGACTTATTTCTTGATGGCGGTCCGGTAATGTGGCCGCTACTATTACTATCAATATTTACCCTGACAGTAACATTAGAACGCGGTTGGTTTTGGTTGCGATTACTATCTCAAGAAAGTCAGATTGTCCGGCAAGTTTTGGTCGCAGCCCCAGAAGATTTAACCCAAGCAGCGAATATTGCCCAACAAGCTAAAGTTTTGCCGATTGGTCGCTTTTTACTCGCACCCTTAAAACTGCATCATCCTTCCCCAGAAACTTTCCGTTTAGCCCTCGAAGCAGCCGGAGATAAAGAGTTTGTGCAAATGCGAAAAGGGGATAAATTTTTAGAAACAGTAGTGGCTGTTGCGCCACTTTTGGGCTTATTAGGAACAGTAACAGGTTTGATTGGGACGTTTAATAATCTCAATATTGGCGATGGGTCGAGTCCAGCCGAAGCCTCGCAAGCCGCCGCCGGAATTGGGGAAGCTTTGATTACTACTGCGATGGGCATGATTGTGGCAATTTTGGCGTTACTAATCTTTCGGGTTTTGGTTACTTTGCAAACTCAACAAATGGATTATTTTTCTGAAGTGGGTAGCGAGTTAGAGTTAATTTATCGTCAGTTTTGGTACGAACCTAAGCAAGAAACGTCATTATCCGCAACTTCTCCCCCCACAGGATCGTAATTTCTTGAGAGTTATTTATGCGTTTTAGAAGTAACCGTACTAGGACATTACCTCAAGTCAATTTAGTGCCGATGTTGGATGTGTTGATGTCGGTTTTGACGTTTTTTATTATTAGCGCGATCGCCCTAACTGACCAACGCTTAGGAGATATTAATATTCCCGGTGGTGGCGGTGGTATTGCACCTTCAGGAGAAGCTGTTTTAACGATTGGTTTGAATCAAGCGGGAGAAATTTTGAGTCAAAATCAAGCCATCGACGAAGACGAACTTACCACCCAAATACAAGCTTATTTAGCCGAAAATCCCGAAGGTAGTATTGTGTTGAAAGCTGACCGCGATCTCGCTTATACTGAGGTTTCCCAATTATTGCAAACAATGGCAGAAATTGGGGGCGATCGCGTTTCTTTAGCGATTGAAAATCAAGATTGATTGTTGAGTTGACAGTTTTACCAACAATGCTTACATTAAGTAAAGTTGTTCTCGTATTTTAGACAGCTATATATTAACTACATCTGAGTTTATTAATACCGCTCAAATTTAATTTTAATGACTAAACGACTGACTAAAATAGAACTCAATAAGCAAAAAATGAGCTTTGCTGCGGCTCATTTTACCATATTCTCCGAGCGCGATCGCGAGAATTTACACGGTCATAATTACTCAGTGTTTGTCATGTTTGAAGCCGAAGTAGGCGACAATGGTATGACCGCAGATTACAACGTTTATAAAAATGCTGTAATGGCAAATTGCGAACTCCTCGATGAAGTCTTATTATTACCGACTAAAAACGCTTATTTAGATATTGAAGAAACCGACACTCATATCTATGCTTATTTCGCTCAACGCACCGAAAAAATGCAATTTCTCAAGCGAGATGTTAAATTGCTACCAGTGCGAAATATTACCGTTGAAGAATTATCTTATTGGTTTCTTCAGCAGTTAATTCCCCTAGCAGAAACCAGCCACGAACATCCTATTCATCGCATCGAAGTCAAAATCTTTTCTGGTCAAGGTCAATCAGGTAGTAGTATGTGGAGTAAAAATTCATGAGTCAGAACTATTTAATCATCACAGGTGCGAGTCGCGGTATTGGTTTAGCCACAGCTAAATTATTTATAGAAAAGGGTTATCAAGTTTTTAACCTGTCTCGCAAGCCTTGTCCTGAAAGTCGCGTTGTTTCCATTCCCATAGACTTAGCTAACCCCGATTTTACCACCGTTGTTAAAGATAAAGTTATCCCGCAAATTCAAGACGCAGCCAAAATCGTTTTAGTTCACAACGCTGCCCTTTTATGCAAAGATTCCGTCGAGAGTATTGAAGCTGATAGTCTACGCAATGTCCTCGAAATTGGCGTAGTCGCCCCTACGATTTTAAATCGGCTATTTTTACTTTATATGTCTTCAGAATCAGCCATTATCTATGTCGGTTCAACCCTTTCCGAAAAAGCGGTTGCAGGAGCATTTAGTTATGTGGTATCCAAGCATACAACCATTGGCTTAATGCGAGCCACTTGTCAAGATTTACTATGCAAAGGGATTACTACTGCTTGTATTTGTCCGGGCTTTACCGATACCCCCATGCTGAGAAATCACCTCAACAATGACGAGGCAATTCTCGAACAAATCAAAGGCATGAATGCTCAAAACCGCTTAATTCAACCCGAAGAAATTGCCGAGACTATCTATTTTGCAGCCACCAATTCGGTTTTAAACGGGGCAGTTTTACACGCCAACCTGGGTCAAAAAGAAAGCTAATTTACCCCGTAGGGTGGGCATCGCCCACCACACCATCTCTAATTTTTGCGATCGAACAAACTGATAACGTTATTAGATATGCTGCAATTTTGGCAGTTGCTCATATTGCTAGAATCCACGGTCGTTTTAACGCTCAATATGTTGTTCCATTTTTCAAAGAGTATTTAAAAGATTCAGAATTGTCTGGTCGAGTTGAAGATGCTATAGACGACATTTGTTTATTTACTAACACTGACGAATCTATATTTAGCCAGTAAGATGGGCATTGCCAGCCATCTTTGATTTTCGAGATCGAACTTAATACTTTAAGTAAAGTCATTCTGTGAAATTAATCTTTCTCAAAATTTGATAATTTTTAATAAACCTAGATGATTAAAGTTAACAATTACATTTATGAAACTTGAGATTAGAGATATTCTTTCTTCTATAGAGTTTGGTGAAGGAAAAAAAAGAGAGCGATCTATTTTAAGCATTGCTATGATTATTGAGATGAATTCTCTATGTCTTTCCGAAGCCGAACGAGTTAGCCGTTACAGTATGTTACTCGATCCAACTTTGTTGTCTCTACATCTAAACCGAACTGAGCACGTAGAGATTGCTGAAGAATTAAGTCGAATATTCATCGAATCCAAAAAAATCTTGAATGGCATAATCTGGGCTATAGGAAAAACTGACGGAGACAGTGGTCTTATTCCTTTGTTAAATATAATTCTTTGTCGCAGTGACGATTTCAATGCAGATCATATATCTCAAGCATCATTGAGTCTTGAGAAGATACTATTTAATATTGAAGAATCCGATTTTGAAAAGTATTCACTTCTCAACAATAAAAAAATTGTTGATTTTCTGAGTTTTTAATAGCTCAATCGCTCATCTCGTAGTATCTCGGTACGTTACGCTGCGCTAACGGCACCCTACTTATTTAATAACTGAAGGGCTTACTCCGAACAGTTATTCGCCCACATATTGTACGCGGTAAATGCGATTGTTGGCTTCTTCAGTAAAGAGTAAACTGCCGTCGGGTAAGACTAAAACACCGACGGGACGACCCCAAGTTGTCGGCCCGTTGGGGTCGAGGAGAAAGCCTGTGACAAAATCCTCGTAATTGCCGATGGACTTGCCATTTTCAAAAGGAACAAATACAATTTTGTAACCTGTACCGCGATCGCGATTCCAAGACCCCCGGAAGGCGACAAAAGCGCCGTTACGATACTTTTCTGGGAAGGTGTCTTGGTCGTAAAATTGCAGTCCGAGGGCAGCAGAATGGGACTCAAATAGGACATCTGGGGTCTGGGTTTGGGCAGCTAATTCGGGTTTTTTACTGCGATTGTTGTTAGTTTGACGGGGGTCAAAGAAGTCGGGGGAAAGATAGGTGTAAGGCCAACCGTAGAATTCTCCGGCTTGTAAACGGGCTAAATAATCGGGGACTAAGTTATCGCCTAAACCATCTCTTTCATTAACTGTGGTGTACAATTCTTGGGTGGTAGGGTGGAAGTCTAAACCGACAGGATTGCGTAGACCAAAGGCAAAAGTTTCGGCTTCAGAACCGTCTAAATTCATCACTTGTACCGAAGCGCGAGGGAGGGGTTCTTCATTGACATTAGATTGCGACCCGACCGAGACATAAAGCTTTTGGGAATCGGGGGAAACAACCACATTGCGCGTCCAATGTTGGCGATAACCGCGACCGGGAAGATCGGCAATTTTTTCACCCGTTCCGGTTAGGGAGTTTTGGGTTTCATTGTAAGTATAACGTCGCACTTCTCCGGTATTTCCGAGGAAGAAATAACCATCGGCAAAAGCTATCCCAAAGGGTAGATTCAAACCGTTATCACGGGTAGCAAAAACGGTATTTTCATCCGCTACACCGTCGTTATTCGTATCTTTGAGTAAGCGAATACGATTGTCACGAGTTTCGGTGACGAGGACATCTCCTTGGGGGGTGAGGGCTAACCAGCGAGGATTATTGAGATTTTCGGCAAAAACGTTGACTTGGAAGCCTGGGGGAACATTTAGGGTTGGATTGCTGGGAATAGCGACGACTTGGGGCGGTTTTGAGGCGCTTTCGCTGGCATAAGGGGCGGGTAAGTCAGCGAGGGTGACTTGGATGGACTGGGATGTGAGGGGTTGGGTGTCGATGAGGTTGGGTGTGGGGGAGTTGGGGAAGTTGCTGGTTTCGGGAGAGGAAGCGACAGGAGGGTTAGTGGGGGTTTCTGTGCTACAAGCCCCCAAAATTAGAAGTAGGAAGCTGAGGCTGAGGAGGTGACGGGGGGAGAACATAATTAACGTGAAGTTGGGTTTGTTTTTCGACATTAGCTTGTCTATATTATAGGTTTTTCAGGGGGACTAGCCCCCCTGAACCCCCCACTGGGTGCGGCATTCCGCCC
>JAWQFT010000221.1:0-4881 GCA_035968055.1 Jaaginema sp. PMC 1080.18
ACTTAGAATATTCTCAATCCTTTAGAGTTTTATGGTTACTTGAAGAATTAGGCGTTGAATATGAGTTAAAAAAATATAACAGAGATCCCGAAACGCATCTTGCACCCGAAGAATACAAAAAACTTTCACCACTTGGCACTGCTCCGGTTATTACACACAATAATCTTGTACTAGCCGAAACAAGTGCAATCGTCGAGTATATCCTTGACTTATATCCAAACCCAGAAATTAGTCCGCCTGCACATTCGCCCAATAGAGTTCGACATCTTTTCTGGTTTCATGCTGCACAAGGCTCGATGATGCCTTTGATTTTAATGGAGGCTATTTTTCAAATCATTCAAGAGCGGACTCCATCTATCTTAAATATAGTTATTCGACCTGTTTTAGCCAAAGCATCTCAGGGATTTATTAAGACTAGGATGGACAAACTCTTAGAGAAGGCAGAAGAAGATTTAAGAGCAAATGATTGGTTTGGCGGCAAGGCTTTAACAACCGCCGATATACTACTGAGCTATCCGATAGAAGCGGCAAGTATGCGGGGTTATTTGAGTGACGACTATCCCCATACACGCGCATGGCTACAACGAATCTACAACCGTCCTGCTTTTCAATCGGCTAAAGATAAAGATGGAAGACCGTCTATGGCACTTCCTCTTTGACAACTCTCCATCCGTTGTGTAGCCGCAATTCTCGCAAGCATGAACTTGCTGTGACAAAGTTTTCTTGCCGCAGTTTGTTCTGCAATTAGGATAGGGTTTCATCAGAATTAGCACAACCATCAGATTAGGTTTTGGGGGTAAGGCGTTACCCGCATCAAGCTACAAGCGGCTACAACGCTTTTTTCGAGGGTTTAACCTCGATCCGGCTCAACTGGCTCACTTGGTGGTGAGTTGGCTGCACATTCAGGGAGATTGGGTACTGAGTTTGGATCGCACGACCTGGAAATGCGGGAATCAGTGGCACAATATCCTGACCTTGGGCATTCCGTCAATGGTAATACCCGATATGCTATTTCCCCTACGAACGGTAACGACAAGGTAGAAGCGTATTGTTCGATAATTTCTTTAAGTTTAAGAGCTTAAAGCGCATTGTATTTAAAGCTTATAAGCTGATTGAGTTCTAATGCCATTAACTTATTGTGTTTGACACACGATTAGTTAAAAGCACGATACTGAAAAGCCTCTAGAATAGGACATTACAGCTATTCAATCTTTGTATTTGAAAGATATTAAGCTTGAAAGTTAAAAACACGATATATAATTGTGCTACTAACTTTGTGAGTTAATAAGCTATGAAAACAATTACCATTGCGAGTTTGAGTGGGGGTCAAGGGAAAACCACGACCGCTTATTTCTTAGCGCGATCGCTGGCTGAGAATTTCCGCGTCCTCGCAGTTGATGCAGACCCCCAAGCGAGTTTGACGTTTTACCTCCAGCATCAAGTTGAAGAAGACCAACCCACGTTGTTAGAAGTGCTGAAGAAAACCGTTAAAGTCGAAGACGGCATCTATCCCACCCCCACCGACAACCTATTTTTAATTCCTGCCGATCGCGCCCTCAACCAAGCCCAGGAGTATTTAGCCGGAAGCGGTGCGGGGGCATTAGTTCTCAGCCGTCGCTTGCGGGATGTGCAATCGCTTTTCGACTTTTGTATTATTGATGCACCGCCCCAAGAAACGCAGATTTGCTTATCGGCGATCGCGGCGGCAGATTGGTTAACCATTCCCATCGAAGCCACCGTCAAGGGAGCAAATAGCTTAGTCTTTACCCTCGACGCGATCGCGAAACTCAAAGATGTAGCAGATTATGAAGGAGAAATATTAGGCATCTTACCCTTTCGCGATCGCTGGTTTGGCTACAGTCAATCCAAAGACTGTCGCGAAGCCCTGGCCGCGGCCAAACAGATTGCTGAGGATATTCCTTTCTTTCCCAGCGTGCGCGAATCAGAACAAATCAAGAAAGCCATGCGTTTCGGTAACACCCTCGATGAAGACTTAAACTATCCCTTCGCTCAAATGGTAAAGGCGATTTCGCTTCTCCAGTCCACCGTCAACCATCAACAGCCCTCAAAAGACAGCAAGCAATCGGTAGTCAGCAGTTTAGGAAGCTAAACTCTACCCCACCCAAGTTAGTCTCCAAATTTGACCCAAAGAGCAGACTTTTAAAAGGCTCAAACCGATAGCTCGAAAAAACTCCAACCTCAAAAAGTCTCTCCAGAAACTTAAGCACTTTTTGGGAATGAAAAGCAGTATGGCTAAAGCTTAAGCGCCGCAGCATTGAACCCATCGAGGTAAAGTTTCTAACCCCCCCCAGTCGGGGAAAAACCAATTCCATCTAAAGGAAAATAAATAACCATGAGTAATGATGCCTTAGACCGGATTATTCGCGCCAAAAAACCCGTTGTTCCCAAGCGCACCGATCCGATTTTGCCGTCTTCGGACGAACCAACACAACCCACCGAATCGAGCAATTTTTCTGAATCAATACCTCCTCAGAGAGTAGAAAAACGACCCACCGAATCACAACCGTCTTTGGATACTACAACACGCCGGGGCATTACCATTAGCGATCGCGTCTACGATTATCTCGTTGAACCCGATAAAAATGCCAAACTCATTTTTCGGGCTGCCGTTGAAGCTGCCGCCGCTTTAATCGAACAGCAAGGCTTAACCCAAGAATTTCGCACCCAAACGTTAGCCCACTTAGAAGAATTGAAGCGTCAAAACGAACGACAGCGACGACAATCTTTTCTGAAGAATTTACAGGAGTTTGAGGACGGATAATGGCATCGAGGCTGAGTATAATAAGCGCACAAATAGTTTGTTGATTTAGAAAAATATCAGTCTTTCAAATTCACGCTTTACTCCTGATGAAGCAGAAGAATTTTTAGAGCGGTTGCCCTAAATGCTACTTCCCCTACGAACGCGGTGGCAGAGGAAAAACCAGAATGTCTCTTTATTGATTATAGGAATGCAGGTTGCTCTCACCGCCGACGATAGCGATCGCCTGCTGTGTATTCCTTAATACAGAGCAGGCTGAAAAATCTTTGTATAAAAGAATTATTAAATCGCAGTAGGGAAGAATGAACTATTCCTTCGATTTTTCTGTAATTACGAGTAACTTTGGTGTCTTGTTAGCTGGGGCGTGGCTGACCTTGAAAATGTCAGCATTGGCGATCGCCTTTGGTCTAATTATTGGCATCATCGGTTCTATATTTAGGACATCAGGTAATCGTTTTCTCAACGGCCTTGCCCTGACTTATGTAGAAATCCTTCGTAACACCCCCTATCTTATTCAACTATTCTTTATTTTTTTTGGACTGTCGAGTTTGGGACTGACTCTTTCAGCAGAGCAGGCGGCAATCCTATCACTATCTATCAATTTCGGGGCTTACTCTACAGAAATTGTGCGGGCAGGAGTTGAAAGTATTGACAAAGGGCAAATTGAAGCAGGCTTGGCAATTGGCTTTAAAAAGCTAGACGTTTTTCGATATATCGTTATTCCTCCCACTCTGGCAAATGTCTATCCCGCTTTGATTGGTCAGGTCATTCTAGCGGTTTTATTTACCAGCGTTGTTTCTCAAATTGCTGCTGAAGATTTGACTTATGCCGGGAATTTTTTAAACTCACGCACCTTTCGTAGTTTTGAAATTTACTTCACCATCGCCTTGATGTATCTCGCAATTGTTTGGATTGTCAAAGGTGTGGGCTACTTAATCGAAATGCGCTTTTTCCAATTTGCCAAGTTCCGTCGATAAGGGGTTAAAGGATGGACGAATTCACAGTTTCACGGATTTTTATCAATCTTCTGATAGCAACGAAATGGACGATTATTTTGTCCTTAATTGCCTTCATTGGTGGTGGCATTATGGGCTTCATTATTGCTTTAATGCGGATTTCTTCAGTGAAGTGGTTGAAAGGAATTAGCTGGATTTATGTAGAGTTCTTTCAAGGAACGCCACTGTTGCTACAGCTCTTTTTGGCTTTCTTTGGATTATCGGTGCTGACTGGAGTTAATCTATCACCCTTGCAAGCTGCAACCGTAGCGTTAACCGCTTACAGTAGCGCTTTCTTAGGAGACATTTGGCGCGGATCGATTGAAGCTGTACCCAGGGGGCAATGGGAAGCAGGGTCTGCTATTGGATTTGGCTATTTCAAACAGTTGCAACTGATTATTTTGCCTCAAGCTCTAAAGCTGTCAATTGCTCCGACAGTTGGCTTTTTGGTGCAGGTCATCAAGGGTACGTCTCTAGCCTCGATTATCGGATTTACCGAGCTTTCCAGAGCCGCCGCATTGATTAATAATGTTACGCTCCAGTCCTTATTGATTTTTGGTTTAGCTGGGGTGATTTACTTTGCTTTGTGCTTTCCGTTGTCAATCTGGAGTCAACGTTTGGAGAAGCAGCTTGCATACAAAGTTTGAAAGGGAGGGTTCAAATGGTCGCTAACTTACTGAAAGCAATGTTTCCCCGGGGGTGGCGGCGTTTCGTCGCTTTATTTTGTCTGAGTTTTTTCCTGACAGTAGGAATTGCTGCTTGCTCTGGTGGCAGTTCATTGGTCAGCCAGTCAGAAGTTCCGATAGATGTTGAGGAAGCAGCAGAAATTGCGGCTGATGAGTCGGGATTAGCCACCATTCAATCCTCTGGAAAAGTTCGGATTGCGGTTCCCGCCGATTTTCCACCCTTTGGCTTTGTATCTACACGCATGGAGCCGATTGGCTATGACATTGACATGGCTAATGCGATCGGCGATGGTTTGGGCGTGGAAACGGAAGTAATTCCTGTTATCGGTAACTATCGGATTCCTTTTTTGCAAACTGGCAGAGTAGATAGGGCTTGCTGAAGAAAGTACTAAGCCAGACAGCGAGGGCAAACCAACGGGCA
>JAWQFT010000222.1:0-4733 GCA_035968055.1 Jaaginema sp. PMC 1080.18
AATACAAGCATTTTGGCGGTAATGACTATCGCACAACTTAAGGTGTGTCACGGCACTACTGTCGTGACACACCTTAAGCGGTGGGTTACGGCGGATAGCCAGATTGCAGTCATAGCGGAAGTTTTAGCCGCCTAACCCACCCTACGATAATACTTAAAATACGGGCAATCTGCTCTAGGAAGAATTGGTTTTTATGAGCAAGTATTCTCAATCACAAATCATTGCACTAGAAGAACAGTTGAGGCAAGCCATGTTAACCTCAGATGTGGCTGAGTTAGACCGATTAATTGCCCCAGAACTGCTTTTTACGAGCCATTTAGGTCAACGAGTAAGCAAAGAACAAGACCTCGCCATGCACCGTTCGGGAATACTCAAATTAACTGAGCTTACTCCCTCAAATCAATACATTCAACTTAACGAAGATTTTGCGGTTGTTGCGGTTCAGATGCACTTACTCGGCCATTACGATCGCAACCCGATTGATGACCATATTTGCTATACCCGCATCTGGTCTTTGTCAACTCTGGGAACTGTACAAATTGTGGCGGGTCATGCCAGTGTGGTTGCTGCTCCCCTTGCCCGTTAACGCAGATAAGCTACAGTGACCCCAGAACCCCCTTCATTCTGAGGAGCGAGTTCAAAACGTTCGACTTGGGGATGGCGTTGTAGGAAGTCCTGAACCCCCTCGCGTAAGCGTCCTGTCCCTTTGCCGTGGATAATCCAGAGCGTCCCAGAAGCTAAGGCGTTGTTAATCGCCGCTTCGATTTCCGGTTCGGCGTTAGCGACACGACTGCCTCGGATATCGAGGGTATTTTGGGAAGTACGGACGTTACTGCGGGTTTTCGGGGGAGGCGGGGTTTTACTAGCTGGGGTTTTAGCTTTAGGAGGAGGTTCGACTTTCTGCCCGTCGAGGGATTCGATATCGCTCACCGGGAGGGTCATTTTCATAATGCCAAAGCGAGCGATGAGGTTGTTGCTGTCTTCGCTGACTTCGAGAATTTCGGCGGTTTGATTGAGACGGGGAATGCGGACGATTTCACCGATTTTGGGCTTGTAGCTGGGTTTCGGGGGGGATTTGGGGCGCTGACGTTCGGCGATGCGGTTGAGGGATTCGGTGGCTTTTTGGGCATCCTGGGCGGTTTGTTTGCCTTGTTGGAGTTGGCGAATCACTTGGGCTATTTCGCCTTTTGCCGTTGCGATCGCGTTATTAATTTCTTTTTCTTGGTTAAGCTTGAGTTCTTGTTCCCTGGCTTGCAATTCGGCGGCGCGATCGCTCACTTCTTGGTAAAATCGCTCGGTTTGGGCGAGTAAGTCGGCAGCTTCGCGGGCGCGGTCTTCCTGGCGTTTGCGCTCTTTCTCTAACCCGGCAATAGTTTGGTTAATGTCTTCAGAAAAGCCCCCCATGCGGCTTTGCGCCGAGTCGATGATTTCCGCTTTTAGCCCTAAGCGGCGAGCAATGGTTAGGGCATTAGAACGCCCTGGAATGCCCCACAACAAGCGATAAGTGGGTTGGAGGGATTTTTCATCAAATTCGACTGAAGCATTCTCAAAGCGATTATCCTGGTATTTCAGGGCTTTGAGTTCGCCGTAGTGGGTGGTGGCGATCGCGAGTTGGGCAGTGTCGGCTAGTTCGTATAATAAGGCGATCGCGAGGGCGCTACCTTCGGCGGGGTCTGTTCCTGCCCCCACTTCATCCAGTAATACCAAAGATTGTGGTGTGTCGTTTTGCTTCAGGGCTTCGATAATCAAGCTAATGCGGCGAATATGCCCGGAAAACGTCGATAAACTCTGCTCCAAGGATTGCTCATCGCCAATATCCGCCAGAACTTGCTCAAACCAAGGCATTTCTACAGGTTCTCTCGCCGGGATAAACAAACCGACTTTCGCCATTAATGCCGCAATTCCCAGGGTTTTCAGGGTGACGGTTTTGCCCCCGGTATTCGGTCCGGTAATCGCCACCACCCGCACGGGAGGACGCACCACAACGTCAATCGGGACAACGCTTTGACCTTGTTCGTGCTTTTCTTGCCACACCAAAAGGGGATGACGCAATTGCCGCAACACCACATCTTCTTCCGTTGCGGTGAAGCGAGGCGGATTGGCTTCTAACCACAGGCTGTAACGGGCTTTAGCCGTCGCGAGGTCAAGCTGAGTGGCGATCGCGAGGAGTTCTTCTAAATCCTCCCCCACTTCCGCCACTTGTGCGCTGAGTTGCGTCAAAATCGCTTCTTCTTCCCGCTTTTCCTGACGTAGAATTTGACGTAATTGGTTGCCCCAGTTGACAATTGAGTTCGGTTCAATGTAGAGAGTCGCCCCCGTACTCGAAGTATCGTGAACAATGCCCGAAATTACGTCTTTTTGCGGCGCTTTCACCGGAATCACATAGCGATCGCCCCTCTGGGAAATCACTTGCTGCTGAATCGCATTCCCATGTTGCTGCATCAGGCGTTGCAGCTTTTGTTGGATTTGCGATCGCAGTTGTTTACTCTCAATCCGGAGATCGCCTAACTTCTGACTGGCGCGATCGGCCACTTGAGCGCGATCGTCAATACAGCGATGAATTTCCTGTTCCAGTTCGGGATAAGTCCGTACTGGCTCAACAATCTCTTGTAAAGTCGGGATTTCTTCTTGTTCGTCGATAACTCGCCGCAACCGTCGCATTCCCGCCAAAGTCGTCGCGATCGCCAGTAACTCCTCCCCAGACAGAATGCCTTGACGTTTCACCCGTTCTAAGGAGTCGCCAATGTCCTGAATTCCTGTAAACGTCAAACCATTATCGAGGCGTAACTCTAAATTATAGACCTCTTGGGTCTGAGTGAGTAAATGCCGACTTGCCGCGCGATCGCCCGGAAATTGGAGATTTTGAGACGCGATCGCACCTAACTTTGTCGCAGCAAAGGTGGACAAATGCTGGCACAATCGCGGCCATTCGAGGAGTTCGAGGGTTTCGGCTTGAATCAAGGAATCAATCTTTATACTACAACGGGACTACTTCTATAATATGCAATTTTGCCCAGAGAGAGAGCGATCGAGACCAAGTTTTTCGATTTTCAGTTAGGAAGCCGACGAAAGTACATTCAAGACAAAGCAATTTCATCCTGACTTTGCAGTAAAGCACTCAAACCCTGAGTTTGGTAAATGTGCAACCAGGTTTCTAAGGTAGTAGTATCCCAACCAATAACTCTGGCTAACTCTAAGCAGTTTTTGACTTTACCGAGTTTGAGCAAATACAACGCCCCCACTTTATCTTTCAAAAGCGGTTGAGTTTGTTGAGTAAACAATAACTCTAGGTCATTTTCGCTTTCTAAAATGTCTAGATTTGACAATGGATTAGTAACTGCACCCCAAAGGTTCATAATTCTTATCTCCTGTTTTTTGAACGAGAAGCATCCGCATTATAGAGGACAATTATGACAAACTTGGGTCAAATTTACTTTTTTATTTAAGCGATCGCCTTCACCCCTTGCGGCCAGCGATTGACCGCATTGCCAATAACCGCCAACTCGTCCATCAAACCCTCAAACCGTTCGGGATTCAGGGATTGCGGCCCGTCTGATAGCGCCTTCGCCGGATTGGGATGCACCTCAATCATCAACGCATCCGTCCCCCCCGCGATCGCCGCTTTCGCCATTGCTGGCACAAACTCCCAGCGTCCCGTCCCGTGACTAGGATCGATCATAATCGGTAAATGAGTCAGCGATCGCAATACAGGCAAAACCGCCAAATCCAGCGTATTGCGAGCATGAGAACGGTCAAACGTGCGAATCCCCCGCTCGCACAAAATCACATTCGGATTTCCCGCCGCTAACACATATTCCGCCGCCATCAACCACTCATCAATCGTTGCCGACATTCCCCGCTTCAACAAAACCGGCTTCGGTTGTGCGCCCACTTTCTTCAGCAACGCGAAATTGTGCATATTTCTCGCCCCCACTTGCAGCACATCCGCCACTTCTGCCACCTTCTCCACATCGGCGGTATCCATCACCTCCGTAATAATACCCAAACCCGACGCTGCCCTCGCTGCCGCCAGTAAATCCAAAGCACTTTCGCCGTGTCCCTGAAACGCATAAGGCGAAGTCCGAGGCTTATACGCCCCACCCCGCAAAAACTTCGCCCCCGCAGCCTTCACCCGTTGCGCCGTTTCAATAATCATCCCTTCATTTTCCACCGAACAAGGGCCCGCCACCACCACAATCGGATGCTGTTCCCCAAACGGCACTTCCCCCTCTGGAGTCGTCACCCAAACTTCCCCCGCTTCCCCGTGACGAAACTCGCGACTTGCCCGCTTATAAGGACGCTCAACCCGCAACACCGTCTCAATCCAATCGCTATTTTCTGGGATTTGTTCTTCGTCGAGGTTAGCCGTATCTCCGACTAAACCAATCACCACTTTATGCTTACCGATAATGGGTTCGGGAGACAAACCCCAAGCGGTAAATTCTTGGCAAAGACGCTTAACTTCAGCTTCGGGTGCGCCGACTTTCATTACTACAATCATGGCAAAAATAAATAAATTACAGAATTATAATCATTAATTAACGAGATAACTTGCGTAAAAGATCATCAGTTCAAAATACGCTAAGAGTCTGACATCATGGCTAAATTTAGCGGAAAATAACAATTTGCTGTCCATAGAAGATGCCTTCACTAGACAGCTAAATAGCCTACTCTTAGCACCCTTACGCGAGGGGTCTGGGGGCGGCGTAAGGCCCCCAGTGGGGGGTTTGGGG
>JAWQFT010000223.1:0-4613 GCA_035968055.1 Jaaginema sp. PMC 1080.18
GCTAATATAACAAAGTCCGCCTTCGCGGACTCAAAAATAGGATAGACAAGAGTTTTGGAACGTAAGATCGATTTGTGTATAAGCAGTAGCCCGTGGGGAGAGGGGCTTATAATTCAATAGAGTTAATTGACGTAATCTCTTGAATTAGCTTCTCTAACTGTGATTGAGAAAGCAGAATTTTGATATGGCGGCAATTTGAGCGATTGTAACCGATAAACTACGAATGGTGGGCATTTCCCACCCTACGCGCTATTCTTAGAGGCTGATGAGGTGAACGCGGAAAAAACGCAGTACCATAATTCATAATGCCTAACTCATCTTAAGATCGTATGCCAGACGCATCTACCCCCCAAAACGCCCCGAAACTGCAAGTCAAAAACGCCGATTATCGGAAATTAGACCGAGATAAACTGTCTCCGATGATGCAGCATTATACTGAAACCAAAGATGCGTATCCCCAAGCGTTGTTGTTGTATCGGGTGGGAGATTTTTTTGAATGTTTCTTCCAAGATGCGATCGCGGTATCCCAGGAATTAGAATTAATTTTAACCTCAAAGGAAGGGGGAAAGGAAATTGGCCGCGTCCCCATGACGGGTGTTCCTCATCACGCCTTAGAACGCTATAGTGCCTTATTAGTGGAAAAAGGCTATGCTGTGGCGATTTGCGACCAGGTAGAGGACGCAGCCCAAGCAGCCGCCGAAAAGCGCATGGTAGAGCGTCAAATCGTCCGTTTACTTACCCCCGGAACGCTGACGGATGACGGGATGTTAGCAGCCAGACGCAACAACTTTCTCGCGTCGGTGGTTATTGCACGCAACCATTGGGGAATCGCTTACGCAGACATCTCTACCGGGGAATTTTACACCACATCTTCTAAGGATATCGAAGCTTTAGAGCTAGAACTCGCCCGTTTACACCCCGCCGAAATCCTTTACCCGGTGAATGCTCCCGATGTCGGCGGTTTACTGCGTCCAGGGGAACAATCCTCAGAATTACCCGCCTATCTCCCCAGCCAGTTTTGCTATGCCCTACGTCCGCAAAAGCATTTTACCCTAGCGGCGGCCAAAGATCGCTTGTTGCAGAAATTCGGCGTGCGATCGCTCGAAGGAATGGGCTGCGAACACCTCCCTCTGTGCATTCGAGCGGCGGGGGGCTTGTTGGAATATCTCGAAGAAACCCAACAGAAAAATCCCGTTCCCCTACAACCTCTGAAAACCTACGCGATCGCGGATTTTCTGATTCTCGACCCCCAAAGTCGCCGTAACCTCGAAATTACCCAAACGGTGCGAGATAACACCTTTAACGGCTCATTACTGTGGGGTGTAGACCGCACTTGTACGGCGATGGGGGGCAGAGCGTTGCGCCGTTGGCTACTGCAACCGTTACTCGATTTTAGAGGGATTCGCGCTCGTCAGGATACCATCCAAGAACTGATTGAAAATGCTCCCCTACGAGAAGAACTGCAACAAAGACTGCGGCAAATCTACGATTTAGAACGCCTTACTGGGAGAGTGGGCGCAAGACGAGCCAATGCCAGAGATTTACTGCATCTTGCCGAATCTCTGCTCAGAACCAGCGAAATTGCTGAAATTACCATCAGTGGTACATCTCTGTATCTCAAAGCCCTCCAGAAAATTTCCCCAGACCTGGAGCAAACCGCCCACAAAGTTGTAGACTCTCTCGTAGAATCCCCTCCCCAACACCTCAAAGAAGGAGGGATACTGCGCGATGGTGTTCATCCTACCCTAGATGAGCGTCGCATGGAACTCGAAGGCGATCGCCAATGGATAGCCAATCTCGAAGTTAGCGAACGGGAGAGAACCGGAGTAACTAACCTCAAAGTCGGCTATAACAAGACTTTCGGCTACTATATCAGCTTACCCCGTTCCAAAGCCGCCGCCGCCCCCGACAACTACACCCGCAAACAAACCCTCACCAACGAGGAACGCTACATCACCTCGGAACTGAAAGAACGCGAAACCCGTATCCTCACCGCGAAAGACTCCCTCAGTACCCTAGAATACGAAATCTTCGCCGAGATTCGCTCGGAAATGGCAGAAAAAGCCGTGGAAATCCGCGAAATTGCCAAAGCCGTTGCTGCGATTGACGTTCTCGCAGGACTCGCAGATGTCGCGATTAAACAAGGCTATTGTCGCCCCGCAATGATAGAAGGGCGTAAAATTGAGATAATCAACGGTCGTCATCCCGTCGTCGAGCAAACTCTATTTTCCGGCTACTTTGTCCCCAATTCTACCTCAATGGGCGACGCAACCCCGGAATATCCCGATCTTATCGTCCTCACCGGGCCAAATGCTAGTGGTAAAAGCTGCTATCTGCGACAAATCGGCTTAATCCAACTTCTGGCGCAAATTGGTAGTTTTGTCCCCGCCGAAAAAGCCGCATTGGGGATATGCGATCGCATTTTTACCCGCGTGGGTGCAGTAGATGACCTCGCAACGGGACAATCCACCTTTATGGTAGAAATGAACGAAACCGCCAATATTCTCAACCACGCAACCCCTAAATCCCTCGTCCTCCTCGACGAAATTGGCCGCGGTACAGCCACCTTTGACGGGCTTTCCATTGCTTGGGCTGTCGCAGAATACCTCGCAGTCGATTTACAATCTCGTACCATCTTCGCTACCCACTACCACGAACTCAACGAACTCGCCTCAATCCTGGAAAATGTGGCAAATTACCAAGTAACCGTCAAAGAACTCGCAGATAAGATTGTTTTCCTGCATCAAGTTCGTCCCGGCGGCGCAGATCGCTCTTATGGTATCGAAGCCGGACGGTTAGCGGGTTTACCTCCCTCCGTTATCACCCGCGCCAAACAGGTGATGGGACAAATCGAAAAACACAGCAAAATCGCGATCGGTTTACGAAAGGGGGTGAAAAAGTCATCTCCCAGTCAAATTAAGGAGGATGACCTCCCTTTTTCCGAACAATTGGATATTTTCGAGTAATTTCCTAGAACCCCGGTTTCTACTAACAACCGGGGTTCTGAATCTGCTATTCGCGATCGCCCTCTTGGGATTTGTTAGGAGAAAAGACTCTGCGAATTAGCCAAGCAACGAGAGCAAAAAGTAAACCAATCGAGAGGCTAGTAAAAATAACAACTGTAAAGGGATGAGGATTGCTGTGAATATCCGGTATCCAGCGAATCGTGATTTCACCATTTTTACTTCCTGCGGTGAGATACCCAGAACTCGACGCAGCAATCCCCGCACCCCCTAAGCCCGCACTGATAGTATAAATTAGGGTTTCGAGTTTGCGATCGCGCTCTTTTTCCCGTCGTTCTGAGTCGCGATCGTATTCGGCTTGATCGATTTCAACGATGCCGCGAATCGAATCGATGCAGGCTTGAATTAATTCCGTTCCCTGCTCAAAATAACTTAAATCGGCGGCAATTTGGGACTGAAATTGAGGTGCAGTTTGTTCGCCGAAATGCCGCCAAAATGATAGTTCTTCCTTATCAAGTTCTAGTATAGCACAAATCTCGTCAATTTTATCGTTATAATTGTTACTATTTATTAAAATTGTTGTGTAAAAAGCCTTCATTTTCCGCAACAGGCGATCGTAAGCTAAAAAATCGCTAGAAAGTTGTTTTAATTGAGTCTTGAAACTGCGGAGATTGGTATCATCGAGGGGATTAGGGAAAGCATTATCGAGTTGGGTTTGAATTGCGTCTAAAGTCGGATCGAGGTTGCTATAATCCTGTTTTAGTTTTTGATAAATTTCCCGGCTATCGTAAAACGCTCTGACGACTTTATGGCGGAAGAAAAACAAATCAATGAGAGAATTAGAACAACGCTGTAATGTTTCGTCTGCGAGTTCATCTCGAAATAACCAAATCAGAACATGAGGAGACTCATCGGGTTTGCGCGGATTGCCATATTCAAAAATAGAACTCCCAAATAATTCTTGCGAATGCGCTAAAGGAATTGTAGAAGTCTTGAACAACTTTTGATAACAGGAATTTGCCAGTTCCTTGAGATCATCCATTTGGCGTTGTTTGGTTGTGCGAGTTAGCCAAAGGGTTAAAAGTATCGTTTCTCCCAGGAAAGATTCTGTGAAGGGAAATTGTAACTTATTACTGGGGTTAAACTCTTGCAGGATATCAACTTCGACATTTCCTATCGTCTCGTCTTCTTCGTCTTTTTCGTCATAACCTACATTAAAAAACACCCCATAACTGTCATCAAATTGCAGGGGTTGTATATATCCTTCTATTTCGGGATAGTTTTCTAGCTTGAAGGCAATATCTTTATTTTGTGATGTGAGGAGAAAGCGAGGCTGAGAGAAATCCAGTTGAGTGGTTAATTCCTCAGAGGTGAATTGATGGAGGAGTGTTTCGCAGTTTTGCCAAAAGGGGTTTTGGTCTTCAAGTTGGCTTTTTTCTTTGAGATGGTACGCATATAAATAAACATTAGGAGCAAAAATACGATGAGTCATGATTCAATATCTATAGAAAGGATTCAGAACCCCGGTTTCTGGGATAAGATCGCAATTTATAGACTGGGTTAATAAGAAACCGGGGTTCTTGAGATTAATGTAGTTGTAGTGCCGTGACACAGCTTAAGCGGTGGGTTACGGCGGATTGCCCAATCGCA
>JAWQFT010000224.1:0-4310 GCA_035968055.1 Jaaginema sp. PMC 1080.18
AAGAGTGGGGAGAGGGGGAGGAAATAAGGATTTGTGGCTGAAAACCCTATACTGCGACTATTGAGTTGACTGGGTTTAGAATAGGCTGCCCGCATTACGGGATACTCGCACACCGACATTATACCAAAGCCGTCCTTCAAGGACGGGGCTTTAAAGCCAAGTTTTTTTGGTAAAATTGCAAAGGCTTCTATAACTTTGATCGATGGGATCGACTCGCGAAAAAATTGCAGTGGACGCTATGGGGGGCGATCACGCCCCGGCTGAGATTGTAGCTGGTGCTATCCGGGCTGCTGAAGAACTGGATGTGGAGATATTGTTGGTGGGAGACCCCCAACAAATCGAAACTTGCTTACAGCAGCACTCAGCCACGTTACCGGACAAAATCGAAATTGTTCCGGCAGAAGATGTAATTGCGATGCACGAAGAACCGCTTGTGGGAATCCGACGCAAACCCAAAGCCTCAATTAATGTGGCAATGGATTTAGTCAAAGATAAACGAGCGAATGCAGTGGTATCGGCAGGACATTCAGGGGCTGCTATGGCCGCGGGGTTACTGCGCTTAGGACGACTTAAAGGCATTGACCGACCCGCAATTGGGGCAGTATTTCCGACGCTAATCGCCAATAAATCCGCGATCGTGTTAGATGTAGGGGCGAATGTGGATTGTCGCCCTAAATATCTCGAACAATTTGCTTTGATGGGACAGGTTTACAGTAAGTATGTGTTGGGCATTGAAAACCCCAAGGTTGGCTTGCTGAATATTGGGGAAGAACCTTGTAAAGGTAACGAATTGGCGTTACGCACCCACGAGTTATTGGCGGCTAATCCGATGATTTCTTTTGTTGGGAATGCTGAAGGTCGAGATGTCTTATCCGGTCAATTTGATGTGGTTGTCTGCGATGGCTTTACGGGCAATATTCTGCTGAAATTTGCCGAGGCGATTGGTGGGGTATTATTACAAACGATGCGCGAAGAATTACCCCAAGGTTGGCGGGGTCAGTTGGGAACGGGATTACTCAAGCCCAATCTCAAACGCCTGAAGCAGCGCATCGACCATGCCGAACACGGGGGCGGTTTATTGTTGGGGGTTAATGGGATTTGTATTATCAGTCATGGTAGCTCCCAAGCGCCTTCGATTTTTAATGCGATTCGTTTGGCGAAAGAAGCCATTGACCATCGGGTTTCCGATCGCATTCAGTCGGCCTATCTTCCCGATCGCGCTAATACTACTCGTCGTTCTGAGTCGTCGAAAGAAAACTAAGGGGTAAATTGGGATAGGAGTTTGATGCCAAAATCACGGCTCAATCCTACCCCTTGCAGGGAATAAACAATACTGAACTCAATATTTCAGGTTTCTCTGGCTTAAAGCAACGGTACTGATAACTGATAACTGAAATGACAGGGATGGAGTAATATTTTGAATTATCAAGGGGCAGGAATTGTCATTACAGGAAGTGGTTCGGCGCTTCCTCAAGGAGTGGTGAGCAATGACGATCTCAGTCAAGTGGTGGAAACTTCCGATGAGTGGATTCAAACTCGTACTGGGATTACCGAACGGCGGATTGCGGGGGAACAAGAGTCGTTGTGCGCGATCGCGTCGGAGGCAGCCCAAAACGCGATCGCCATGGCCCAACTCACCCCCGACCAAATCGATCTGATTATCCTGGCAACTTCCACCCCTGATGACCTTTTTGGTACGGCAGCGAAAATTCAAACCCAAATCGGTGCAACCCAAGCAGTGGCTTTCGATCTGACGGCGGCTTGTTCGGGATTTGTCTTTGGTTTGGTGACGGCGGCTCAGTACATCCGTACCGGAGTGTATCGCAATGTCGTTCTCATCGGTGCAGATATCCTGTCTCGCTGGGTAGATTGGCGCGATCGCGCTACTTGTGTATTATTCGGGGATGGTGCAGGGGCGATCGTGATGCAAGCCGACTCCACTCAAGACAATCTTCTGGGCTTTGAGTTGTGCAGCGACGGTACGCTCAATCGCTGTCTGAACTTAGCTTTTCAAGGGGAAGCCCAGCCCTTAATTGGGGAAGCCCAGGTGCATCTCGGTACTTACCAACCCATTACCATGAATGGTCGGGAAGTGTACCGTTTTGCCGCAGCTAAAGTCCCCGAAGTCATTTCTAAAGCCTTATTCCGGGCGAATTTAACCGTTGAGGAAATTGACTGGTTATTACTGCACCAAGCCAACCAACGCATTATTAACGCCGTCGCGCAAAGATTAAAAATCCCTTCAGAAAAAACCATTAGCAACCTTGCCAAATACGGCAACACCTCCGCCGCTTCGATTCCCATTGCTCTTGACGAAGCCATCCGCTCCCAACAGATTCAACCGGGGGATATTATTGCCATGTCCGGTTTTGGGGCAGGTTTAACATGGGGAGCCGCGATCGCGCGTTGGGGAAAACCGAGAATATAACTGACCAAAGTCATCAATTGTCAATCATTAACCAAAACTTCACTTTTTCTTAATCTTACTGACAATCTTCGCCCCTAGCTCAAAAAAACGGCATAAAAACTCTCTGTGGTATAAAAGAATCACGCCGCTCGTATTGTTATGCTCCTGAGAGCCAAAGATTGTGACTCATTTCAAATTTAAAAGTGCATCAGACTTCGACCCAGCAGTATTAGGACGTTCCCTTTGTATGGACTTTGATGCTGCGGTCAGTTCATTTGCCGAAGCTCCAGAAAAAAGGGTTAAAGGTGCGTTAAGTAGCTACATCTACGACATTCCTCAATACCCTGGAGACCCCGTTGATGGCGGTATTCACTATGCAAAATATGTGAAGCTTCCCACTTCCCTTATTCCCCAAAAGCAACCCGATTTATTAAAACAATTCGCACACATTATCAAAAAACACATTGGCTCGGAAGCCTCTTTCTTCGATATCGGACCGGGGCCAGAATGGTCTGTTACCCGCAACACCATCCCCTCTCTAAAACTGCTGAACCCCACAAGCTATTTTGCCGTAGATATCGAAGTTGAATTTACCCAAGAAGCTTGCAAAACCGTAGCGCGGGAATTCCCAGCTATGACCGTGGAAGGAATTGCCACTGATTTTCACCGAGAAGCGCTCCCCTACCCAGAATCCGGCGTGTCTGTTGTCTGGTATCCGGGATCGACATTGGGAAATCTACCATCAGGCCCCCAACAAACCTTTACAGACAATCAATTTGTAGCAGAGCATCTCAAATTATTGCGCTATTCCCAAGGTTCGTCTTCAGAAAGTCAAGCCTCTCCACATTATCTGGTATTGCTGATGGATAGCCGCAAGGATGATGCTGAAGCGATGGTGAATCTTTATACATCCCCCGCAGCGAGGGGATGTTTTCAAAGCATTTTGTTCAAACTGCAAAGAGACCTCCAAGGGGCTGCATTCAACCCGGAAGCTTTTACTTACGAGCCTTGCTGGAATGAGCAGAGTAGTGCGGTTGAGCATACCTTTACTGCCTTAGAGTCTCAGGAGTTTGAGATAACTGATTGTTTTACCAATCGCAAAGCCGTCATTAATGTTGCTGAAGGGGAAACCTATGTGTTGGCTAATTCTCTCAAGCCCAGCGAGGCAGAAATGCGAGAAGTGCTAGTTCGTGCAGGCTGGAAACCCCTCGAATGCGATCGCGATTCGGAAGGACAGTTTCACATTCATCTAGCCCGCGCAATCATTTGTTAGGTGAGATTTATCAGCCCAACGACCAAGCTCACTGGCGGCAATGAAGCGCAGCAGAATTGCTGTCTGTGTGCAGCACCTTGTCATACAAAGATGAATTTTTGCACTTTTGGAATTCATTCTGTTTAATCTTAATATCAAAAATACCTGTTGAAATAATTGATTTAATAAGTACATCAATTACGGGAACTGAAACACTATTTCCTATCAACTTCATCCATCTTGCTCTGGATTGAGGAAGCTTAAAGTTTCTTGGAAAACCTTGAATGAGACAAGCTTCTTCTTTTGTTATCTTTCTGTATTTTTGGGGTAAATATACTTTTTCCAAAAACTGTCTTTTATAATTATCACGATCGGTTGGCTCAAGGCTTTCCAACGATACATAGTCGTTTGTGTCACTTGCCACTAGAGTAGGAAAAACATCTGAAGTGGGCATAAACACTCTATTTACCCCATTTAGACCACTACTAATTTTTGTATTTTTAAAATCAAACCTTTCTTCTATACATTTAATAACCTTTTTATTCAACAGTGAAGTTATTGTTTGAGCAATTGAAATGCATTTTACTTTTAAAGCTTTTTCAGTCTTTAGATTGTCAATAATAAAAAATTTTCCTTTTAATAGGTTCAATA
>JAWQFT010000225.1:0-4292 GCA_035968055.1 Jaaginema sp. PMC 1080.18
GGGGCGGAATGCCGCACCCAGTGGGGGGTTCAGGGGGGCTAGTCCCCCTGAAAAAACAAAAATAAAGACCAGATGATTTCCAAAAACGAACTCGAATTTGTTATCCCGAACTCATGTGATAATAGAAATCAAAAAGCCACCGATGACTAACCGCTTTCGTACTGCTGTCCGAGCCAAAGACTTTCTGATTACGGCGGAAGTTGCCCCTCCCAAGGGTAGCAATCCCACTCACGCGATCGCCATGGCCCAAAGCCTCAAAAATCGCGTTCATGCCGTGAATATTACCGATGGGAGTCGGGCTGTCTTGCGGATGTCTTCCTTGGCTATGGCGGTTATTTTACAGCAGCATGACATCGAACCGATTTGTCAAATGGCTTGTCGCGATCGCAATGCCATCGGCTTACAAGCAGACCTCATGGGGGCTTCGGCATTAGGAATCCACAATATCTTAGCTCTCACTGGCGATCCCGTCAAAGCAGGGGATCACCCCAAATCCAGAAGCGTTTTCGAGCTAGAATCCGTCCGCTTGCTCAAACTCATTACTAAACTCAACTCAGGCTTTGATTTCAACGATAAAGCTCTCCCTGACGACCCCACAAACCTCTTTGCTGGTGCTGCCGTCGATCCCCAACTCAAAAGCTGGTCGAGTTTACAAAAGCGATTTGAGCGCAAAATAGAAGCCGGGGCGCAATTTTTCCAAAGTCAGTTAATCACCGATTTTGAGCGTTTAGACAAGTTTATGCACCAAATCGCTGCCGAAACTGACAAGCCGATACTCGCCGGGATTTTCCTGCTCAAATCCGCCAAAAACGCCGAATTTATTAATCGCTGCGTCCCCGGAGTCGATATTCCGCAGCATATCATCGACCGTCTTGCTTCTGCCGACGATCCCCTCCACGAAGGCATGAAAATCGCCGCCGAACAAGTCCAGATGGCCAAGGATATTTGCCAGGGAGTTCACATGATGGCGGTGAAAAAGGAAGATTTAATCCCTCAAATCCTCGATATGGCAGGGATTAAGCCCCTTGAGTAGAGACTAACTTTGCTCATTTCACTTTAATTTAGAAACAAGATAAATCATTATGGCAAAAATGAAGTTTCATGAAGTCCTAGAAATTGCAGAATCTTTATCAGAAACTGAGCAAAACGATTTAGTAGAAATTCTCCAAAAAAGATTAGCTCAAAAGCGTCGCCAAGAAATTGCTGCTAACATTGCAGTGGCTCACCGAGAATATGAACTTGGACAGACTGAAACAGTAACAGTTGAGGAGTTAATGGCAGACTTGGAAGCATGAAATTAAGAACTGCGTTATCTTTCAAGCGAGCTTTAAAAGCAACAGTTAAAAAGAATCCCCAATTAAAATCTTAAGATTGTAGATTACGATTGTCGGATTGTTTTCGCTTTTGTTACTGATGAAGATACGGGAGAAGAAGAAATTTTATTAATCGATATTGGAACTCACGATGAGGTGTATTGAAGCTATTTCAACTTTGACGATCGCGATCGCGGTTTGTCAACCAATTTCTAAACTCCCGCAGTAACGCATTCTCTCCCATTGTGCCGCGACGCTGCCAAAACTGGCGTAAATCTGACCGGGTTAATACAGATAATACTTGCGATCGCTCCTGCACCTCGTAAACGCCCTCCCGCAGCACATAAATGGTTAAATCCTGGCTATCAAACCGCCAGACTTCAGCAATACCCAGGGCAGCATAAATACTCAAACGGTCGAGGGAACTGCTGGTAATCTCAATTTCGATCGCTAAATCAGGTGGAGGATCAACGCTGAGGTCAAAGTTCAACTGACCGCGCACCACAGCTTCTTGGGTAATGTAGTAACATTCATCCGGTTCGAGTCCTCGTTGTAAATCTTCTCGACTCCAAGTTGTAGACCCCAAACTGTAAATTTCTATCCCTAAAACCTCGGTAGTTGCTTCGACAAAGCGCCCCAGCAAGCGTTTAGTAACTTCATGTTCGGGTAAAGGAGTCATGATTTCCAGTTGGCCGCGATCGTAAGTTAAGCGTTTTCCGGCAGTTTGCGCGAGGTCTAACGCCAGGGCTTGATAGGTTTGCCAGCGAACATTAGACAGGACAGTAGAGTGGGTTGGGGGAGAAAATACGGTCATAATGGTTCGGCGTAAAAATGGCATTGCTCTCGAAGCGGACAATCCGTACAGCGTGGCTTTCTGGCGGTACAAGCGATCGCCCCCAAGTCCAGTAATGTCAGATTCCACCGATCTGTATTAACATCGGGAGCAACTGTTTCTGCTGCTTGCCATAATAACCGACAGCGAGATTTTACGCGATCGCCCTCGAAACCAAAATAATACCAAATCCGATTACCAAACCTCACTTATACATTTAGTCCGCGAAGGCGGACTTAGCCTTATTAGCCCCGGATTTCCAATCCGTGGGCGATCTAACGGGATAGACGGTATATTAAAACCGGATTTGGTATAAAGCCTAATTCCTCTAAAATGTAAAAGCTTGATTCAAGCCCAAGGACGAACATGACTGTTGCTCTCAATCAGCTTGATACACCAATTTTAGTTGATGCCATGACTTGGCGCGAATTTAAAGCAGTCGCACAACTGCTAGAGCGCCCAGGGATGCGGTTATCATTTTTAAATGGGATATTAGAAATTCGGCGAATGCCTGGAGAACAACACGAACGGATTAAGGAACGAGTTGGGGCATTGCTGGAGTTATATTTGCTTCAGATTGGCATAGACTATACGCCAACGG
Organism: Jaaginema sp. PMC 1080.18; assembly: GCA_035968055.1. Classification (GTDB taxonomy): domain Bacteria; phylum Cyanobacteriota; class Cyanobacteriia; order Cyanobacteriales; family Spirulinaceae; genus Jaaginema. The sequence continues at coordinate 2,747 of JAWQFT010000225.1, forward strand.
GTTCAATGACCCTAGAAAGCGAATCGGGTTTGGTGAAGCGAGAGGCAGATAAGTCATACAAGTTAGCCCCAAATCGCTCTCAGCCCGATCTGGTCATTGAAATTGTCGTCACCAGTGGCGGTATAAATAAACTAGAAGCATATCGACGACTCGGCATTTCTGAAGTTTGGTTTTGGGAGGATGGTCGATTAGACTTGTACTGTCTTCGCTCTGAAGACGGAGAGGCAGTATACGATCGCGTTTCGGTGAGTCAATTGTTGCAGGGATTGGATATAGATGTCTTTTTAGCTTGCGTCAATCTGGAGAACCATGTTGAGGCGATACGGACGTTTCAGCGCAGTTTGCAGGCATAAAAATGGCATTGTTCTCGAAGCGGACAATCCGTACAACGGGGCTTTCTGGCGGTACAAGCGATCGCCCCAAAATCGAGTAACGTCAGATTCCACCGATCTGTATTAACATCGGGAGCAACTGTTTCTGCTGCTTGCCATAATAACTTACAACGAGATTTTACGCGATCGCCCTCGAAACCAAAGAAACGCTCCAAAATCCGCGCAACGTTTTGCCATCATTATTTGGCAGAAGTCCGCAACCATTTTAGAAAACTGTAATTCAGAGTTTCGACTTCCTTCAAACTGTGGGAGGCATTATGCACGCATTGGTCTTTCTGCTAAACACCAATCTACAATAATTTGCCCAATTGTTTCCCATTCAGAACGCAAATATTGATCAACTTTACAAGCTACGTGTCTAGGTAACTCATTCCTGCATAAATTTGTTATATTTTCCAAAGTGCTTTCACCAAAATGAGGAACAACTATACAAGTACAGGGACGTGAATTAAGCTTTTCACATTCCCAGTTATCCCAACACCAAGAATTAAGAATGGATGAAAAATCTCTATTTCCAGTAATCTTATCTCGCCAAAAATCTTCAATATTTGAGTTGTTACTCTTAACTATTTCTTTTAAGTTAGTCCCTTTTTTGATATCTATAAACTTGGCAATTTCCACCGAAGGACTAGCACAAATTGTCTCTAACATGAAGACGAATTTTTCGCGATCCCTATTACCTTCCGTTATTTCTGACAAAAGCTGATAAGGTATTAAGTTTTCTGCCTCTCGTACTTCTAAGATATGAAGTTGCGTAATTACATTGTTTGTATTGTCTAAAGATTGAATATTTGATGCAGTTGAACCCAACTTACTATTCGGAGATTTTTTATCACTATCTACTATACATAAACACATTCTCTCATGTTTGTTCTGAATGCTTTCGTACTCACCAGCAATTGAGGTTCCTCCTCCTCCTCTAGAATCATAAGCAAGTTGCGTATGCGATCTTTCCTTCCATATTAGAAAAGCTTTAGCAATTACTTCATATAATGCTACATCATTCAAGTTTTCGCATAGCAAAATAGTTTTTTGTATTTTTGCCGAATCATCAAAGTATGAAAGAGGTAATCTAATAATCTCTTTGTCTGAAATTGATAATTTAGATGGAATATAGCAAGGATATACAATTTCAATATACTTATTAACTAAAG
>JAWQFT010000226.1:0-4275 GCA_035968055.1 Jaaginema sp. PMC 1080.18
CCCCGGTCGTCGCCCTCCAGCCCCGCCGCCCCCCGGCAGAGTTCGTCCGGCTGCTACCGACGCAACGCAGCAAATGCCCATTAGCGCCAAAACGCGCCCGACGATGCCACCGCGTCCCGGTGCGACTGTAATGACAGCGACTCCGGCCCGGCCCAAAGCCTCCGCCAGCGAAAAACCCCAACGATCGCCAGGGCAACCTAGCTTAGATGAGATGATTCGCCAAGCCAACGAAGACGGTTATTCCGATATTCACTTGGGAGTGGGGGAAGTTCCCCGGATGCGCGATCGCGGTGAAATCGTCCCTACCGAATACCCCCTCACCGACGAACCCACCTTCTGGAGTTGGTTAGACGAAGTTCTCACCGACCAAGAAATCCAAAAATTCAAAGACACCAAAGAATTTGACGGCGCAACTCAGTATGACTTTGCGCGGGTACGGATTAACGTCTTCGATACCCTCAACGGCCCGGCTATTGTCATGCGTTTGATTCCCCTGAAAATCCTGACAATGGAGCAGTTGCGTTTGCCTAGTGTCTTCCGCGATATTAGCGACGCTCACAAAGGCTTAATTTTGGTCACAGGGCCCACGGGTTCGGGGAAATCGACCACAATGGCGGCGATGATCGACTACATCAATAAAGAACACGCCAAACACATCATCACCATCGAAGACCCCATTGAATTTGTGCATAAAAGCCGCAAATCCCTAATTAAACAAAGGGAAGTGGGTCAACATACCTTATTGTTTGATAATGCCCTGAAAGCAGCTTTGCGGGAAGACCCAGATTTGATTCTGGTGGGGGAAATGCGCGATCGCGGTACGGTCAATACTGCCCTCAAAGCCGCCCAAACGGGTCACTTGGTTATGGGTACGCTGCACACCAACAGCGCCATCAAAACCATCGAACGGATTTTGAATCTGTACAACGCCGACGAACAACACTCAATGCGAATAGCATTGGCTGAATCGGTTGTATCGATTATTGCCCAAGGGTTATGTCGTACCACCGACGGCAAACGCGCTGCTTATCACGACATCCTGATCAACACCGAAACGATGAAAGAATACATCGCCAAAGGTGAGTATGAAAACATGGATGAATTGATGAAAACCAGTGAATTTGACGGCATGATTACGATGAATATGGCCTTATTCAATTTGTATCAAGAAGGCCGCATCACCGAAGAAACGGCTCTAGAAAAATCGCCCACGCCGAACGAAATGGCACAAATGCTACGAGGTCGGATTTAATTTTGATTGACAGAAAGAAGTTACATTACTAAAACTCAGATGGAAGGACTCATTTTTGGTTCTTCCATCGCGAGTATGATTGTAGGACTCGCTATTTGGGTTACTTCCAACCCGCACGATCCATCACTTTGACAGCATTAGGGTTATTCTCGCCATAAGTTTCGACAGCTAACTCAGAGGGTTTGAAGTCCCCCAGACTTTTGACAACTTCGTTGGCTTCCACCTCGTTAATGACGGGATATTCGTTGTTACCGTCCGCAAAGACTTTTTGGGCTTCGGGAGTGACGAGATATTCAATCAATTTGACGGCGTTGTCTTGGTTGGGGGCATTGGCTACCACGCCTGCACCGCTAATATTGATATGCGCTCCTCCGGCGTTTTGATTGGGGAAGAATACGCCAACTCTAGCTGCAACTTCTTGGTCGGCAGGATCGTTAGAACGATTGAGACGCGCGACATAATAACTGTTGACAATGGCAACATCGCATTCTCCCGAAGCTACGGCTTGGATTTGGGCGGTATCGTTGCCTTCGGGTTCGCGGGCAAAGTTGGCGACTAAGCCTTCGACCCAAGCTTGGGCCTTTTCTTCTCCAAGTTCTTGAATTTTGGCAGCAACGAGGGATTGATTGTAGATATTGCTGGAACTGCGAATACAAACACGGCCTCGCCATTGGGAATTGGCTAAGTCTTCGTAGGTAGAGAGTTCCGTCGCCTTGACTTTTTCTTTATTGTAGACAATGATTCGCGCTCGTTTGGTGAGGGCAAACCATTGGCTGTCTTGGTCGCGCAAATAGGAGGGAATGGCGGCTTCGAGCTTATCGGAGGACACAGATTGGAGTAAACCTTCTTCTTCGGCTTTCCAGAGATTGCCCACATCGACGGTGATAAAGACATCAGCCGGGCTGTTTTCCCCTTCGCTTTTGATGCGTTCGATGAGTTCGGGGGCTTGGCCTTCGATGATGTTGACTTTGATGCCTGTTTCGGACTCAAAATTTTCATAGAGGATTTCGTCGCTGTCGTAGTGTCGCGAGGAATAGATGTTAACTTCACCGCTACTTTCTGAGTTGCTGCTCACATCAGTGGTTTGGGTACTACAGCCTGCGGCGATCGCGATCGCGAGTCCTGCGCCAAAATGAATAAGGCTGCGTCTGCTCAATTTCATACTTGCTAGATAATCTCAATAAGTCACTGCGAGAAATATTGTAACGTTACTGCGAGAAATTCCCAACAGTTTGCAAAAAAATTTATGTGAACTTCACGGTTTGCGTTTACAGTTGAGGTTGACGCTCGGGGAAAAACCTGACTCTCTCGTATCATTGGGGAAATATCATGTCAGACGAACCAGCTTATTGGCTGGCTTGGTCGCGAATGAGCGGCATTGGGCCGGTTTTGATTAAACGGATATGGCAGCATTTTGGCTCGCTACAAACGGCTTGGAACGCCCCGCTAACTGCATTTTCTGAGATTGAGAAAGTCGGACCGAAGATGCTGGAGGCGATTCAAGCGGGACGCAAAGATGGCAATCCGCAGAAAATCTGGGACGAGACAATTGCTAAAGATTTTAAGTTCTGGACGATGAACGACCCGGATTACCCCCGGTTATTGCTAGAAATTCCTAGCCCACCTCCAGTTTTGTATTACCGAGGAATAGTCGATCTTAGAGAAAATCACGGCACAAAGGCAATGGTGGGGATTGTGGGGACGCGCAATGTGACGGAATATGGTAAGCGGTGGACGCGCAAACTCTCTCAGGCGTTGGCTTATCACGGTTTTACGGTGGTTTCGGGAATGGCGTTGGGGGTGGACACCGAAGCCCACCGCAGTTGCTTAGACGCGGAGGGACGGACGTTGGCAGTGTTGGGGACAGGGATTGATGTGGTGTATCCTCGTAGTAATTTGAAGTTGTGCGATCGCATTCAAACCCAAGGCTTGATTCTCAGCGATTATCCCCCCGGTATAAAGCCGGAAGGCCGCAATTTTCCGCCGCGTAACCGTATTATTGCGGGATTGTCCAGGGCTGTCTTGATTATAGAGGCAGCAACGCGATCGGGGGCGCTGATTACGGCACGATATGCGAACGAGTTTAACCGAGATGTGTACGCTTTACCGGGTTCTCTGGATAATCCGATGGCGCTGGGTTGTTTGGAGTTAGCCAGTCGCGGCGCTCATTTGATTTTAGGGGAAGCGCAGTTATTGGAGATGTTGGGCGAAATTCCCCAGTTGGATACGGTAACACAACCTTTACCAGAACCTCAATTACCCCCTACTTTAGCGCCAGTTTGGGACGCGATCGCGACAGAACCAACTTCTCTTGATTTTATTATCCAATCGACAGGATTAGCCGCAGGGGATGTTTCAGCAGCAATTCTTCAGTTGGAAATGCAAGATTTAATTGTTAGTTTACCAGGGATGCGCTATCAGAAGCATGGTTAGTTTTGTCTTTTTATTTGCAGAGGATTAACAACCCCAGTTTCTAGTTGAAAACTTTAACTTCGCTGCATAAATAAACAATAAACAGGGGTTCTATAAAGTTCTAGAAAATCGGATTTTATATCATGTCTAACTTTTCATTTTCTCCTCAAGAAGAAGTTGTAACGCCCCAACCCACTTATGCGAAGGCTGATTACTTAACCCGCTTTACTTTTCCCTGTCGTTTGACCTATTCTGATAATGCAATTACGAGTATTTACGAAGGAACAGGAATTTCTCCCGATCGACATCCCCTTCAGCGCCAGTTTGCGATGCTACGTCTACCTATTTGGGGTTGCGGTAGTTGTAATAAGCCTTCAGTTTCTGTAGTTTATATTTGCTTTACTCGTCCTCTCACAGATGATTTTCCGGGGGATATTATCTGTATTGATGAGGTGTTTTGTTCGTTTTGCGAAGTATACACAGGGCGGCAGTTTGTTTTGTAAATTTACAGACTCTGCGAATCAATATAAACAACAATTGCGTAGGGTGGGCATCGCCCACCAGTCAAATATTCGTACTTTTATTTAATATTTAAACCTGCTAGAAATGAT
>JAWQFT010000227.1:0-4151 GCA_035968055.1 Jaaginema sp. PMC 1080.18
GACTGTTATATTAAAGCGAAATCATCTATTGTGGCTAAAGATCGTTTTCATCAAGTTGTCAAGACGGCTCTCGTTAAAGACGGGTGGGACATTACTCAATTTTTTCAACTTGATTTTCCAGCTTCAATGCTACAAGAAAATTCTGTAAAAATTATTGCTTATAATGTTGAATCGGAGCAAATTTTGCTATGGAAAGAATAGAAAACAAATTAACTCACTATCAGCAGATTGTACAGCAATTATTGAGAGAATACGCCAAAAATAAGCCAGCGTATGGCGAAATTGAAGTTGAGACTATTTTTGATACCCAACGCAATCATTACCTAATTGTTCATATTGGTTGGGAAGATCGACGCTGGATACATCATTGCTCGATTCATCTTGATATTCGTAACGAGAAAATCTGGATTTTTGAGAATGCCACGGAGCATGATATCGCACGAGATTTAGTTGATTTGGGTGTACCAAAACACGATATCGTACTGGGTTTTCATCCTCCTATTATGCGGGAAATGAGCGACTATGCAGTGGAATAAAATATGTCGCTTGCCCTCACCCCAAAACCCTTTCTCACGAGAGATAAGCTAATTTTTTAAGTATGTCTAATTGTCACAAAGAGATTGCAAACTCTCGACAAAATTAGGATAAGAAATTGCTGCGGCTTCTGCCCCACCAATCGCCGTCATACCGGGGGCATTCAAGGCGGCGATCGCGAGGCTCATTGCGATACGATGATCGGTATAACTACTGACGGCTGTACCTTGTAGGGGTGTACCACCGACAATTTCGAGGCCGTCGGGGAGTTCGGTGATTCTTGCCCCCATCCGGTTCAGTTCTGCGGCCATTGCAGTCAGGCGATCGCTTTCTTTCACCCGCAACTCCGCCGCATCTTTAATAATAGTCGTTCCCTGGGCAAATACCGCAGCAACCGCTAAAATTGGGATTTCGTCAATCAGTCGGGGAATCACATCTCCCCCAATCGTACAGGCTTGCAGGGGGCTGTGACGAACGTGCAAATCAGCCACGGGTTCTCCGGTGACTTCTCGTTGATTTTCTAGGGTAATATCTGCCCCCATCATCTCCAGGGCTTCGAGTACCCCGGTTCGCGTCGGGTTCACCCCCACATTTTCGATAACTAAATCCGACCCCGGAACAATGGCCGCAGCCACCAACCAAAAAGCCGCCGAACTAATATCCCCCGGAACAATCACCGACTGTCCTTTTAAGGGGGCTTCCTGACCCGAAACTGTGACGCTATGGGTGGCGGGGTCTACCTGGATTTTCGCGCCAAACGCCCGCAACATTCGTTCGCTGTGGTCGCGAGAAAGGGCGGGTTCGGTGACGGTGGTTTTCCCAACCGCAGAAAGTCCTGCGAGTAATATACAGGATTTTACCTGGGCTGAAGCAATGGGGGAACGGTAATGAATGCCTTGGAGTTGTTGTCCAGCAATGGCTAGAGGTGCGAGGGTGTTTTCCTTCCGTCCCCAAATTTTTGCCCCCATTTGGGTTAAAGGAATGATAACGCGAGACATGGGACGCGATCGCAAGGAATTGTCCCCCGTAACACTAAAAAATCGCCCTGGATGAGACGCAAGTAAGCCCAACATTAACCGTAGCGTTGTCCCGGAGTTCCCTGCATTGAGTATGTCTGGGGGTTCTTGTAGCTGTCCCAAACCAATCCCTTTTACCGTTACTTTCTCGGTATTCAGTTCCGAAATTTCTGCCCCCATCGCCCGAAAACAAGCGGCGGTACTGCGGGGGTCTTCCCCTAATAATAACCCTTCGATGGTTGTTTCCCCGGACGCGATCGCCCCCAACATCAAAGCCCGATGGGAAATCGACTTATCCCCCGGAACCCGCAAACGCCCTTGTAGTGAGAGGTCAGCGTGGGGACGGATTATCAATTCGGCTGTTTTATCGACGGTTCGCAGGGTAACAACAGGGGGCATTTTCCTAGGTCAGAATTTGAGCATTCTCGATCTTAGCGGTTCTTGGCAACCAAAGCGAGGGTTTCCAGAACCCCGGTTTTTTGAAAAAACCGGGGTTCTAATCTACCGAAAAGCCAACCAACTCAAAATTTCTTGTACCGTTAATTCTAAATCCAATCCTTCTAATACAGGTAATCTGTCTTCTCCACGAAATGTATTTATCCGTTGTTCTTCTCCTATGACAAAAACTATTTTTTCCTTGACATTAATTAACCAACCGAGGCTCGTTCCCTGTTGCGAACAATATATTAATTTATCCAGTAGTAGTGCAATACTTTGACCAGGAGAAGCAATTTCTATTGCCCAATCAGGAGCAATTTCAAAGCGAGTCACAATATCACCTGTTTCTGTTAGAGGAAGTCGTGACCACCGAAAAACGGCAACATCAGGTACAATAGAACGCCCCCCAAAGGTACAGCGTAATTCTGGAAATGCACAAGCGATTTTGGCTGGCTCTGCAATGTCATTAATGACATTGCAAATTTTGTATTGTATACGACTATGATCTCCTTGAGGCATTGGTTTTTGATATATTTTCCCGTCCATATATTCTGAGGCGGGTTTGGTTTCTGGGAGGGAAAGAAATTTACTTAATGAGAGAGATTGCTGTGGTGTTTGAGTCATTTGAATTAACCAAAACCAATTAATTGAATTTTAGCGAGTTTTAAACTTACTTCAAAACTCTGTCACATATTTTTAAAACTTTTGTTTTCTATAGTCAAAATATTCTGGATGATCGGGGAGTGGATGTTTTTTGGGAACTACTTGTTGCTGTCGAATGTTTGTATAGTTGTTAGAAATAGACAATAATTGTTCTTTACCTGTTCCTGTGTCTTTCACTGTAACCTCAAAAATTTTATTAGCATCAATATCGAAAGTAATTATAATTTCCGGCACACCTCTGGGAGCAGGTGGAATACCATCAAATACTAAATATCCCAAGCTAAAATTATCTCTTACCATTTCCTTTTCCCCTTGAAGAATATGAATCAGCATCGTAGTTTGATTATCTTTAGATGTTGAAAAGACTTTAGCTATTTTCCCTGGAATAGTATTATTCCGAAAAAACATTTTATACATAAAACCTCCCGAAATTTCTATCCCTAACGATATGGATGTAATATCAAGAAGTAAAATATCTTTCACATCACCTGAACAAACTCCAGCTTGAATAGCTGCTCCTAACGCAACAACTCGCTCTGGATTAACAGTTTGTCGGAGTTTTTTCTTCAAAATTTGCTCAAGTAGTTTTTGTATTGCGGGGATGCGAGTAGAACCCCCTACTAAAATGACTTCATCAATCGCTGATTTTTCAATTTCAGCATCGCGGATAGCTTTCTCGACAGGAATTTTACAACGTGAAATTAAATCCGAGCAAAGTTCTTCAAATTGATTTCTTGTTAAGATTATGTTCTCTAAATTCTGCAAGCCGTTGATTATTCTAGGAAGTAAAGAAAGGTCAATTTCAGTTTGCAAATTACCAGATAACTCGACTTTTGAGCGTTCTACAACTGCCATAAGATATCTTAAGGCTTGCTTGTTTTGGCGAACATTAAATCCAGTAGACATTACCACTTGATTTACAATATAGTTAAGAACTTCTCGATCGAAATCATTGCCGCCGAGTTGGGGATATCCTGAAGTTGCTAAAACCTCGAATACACCATCACCGATTTCTAAAATAGAAACATCTAAGCTGCTACCCCCCATATCAAAAACTAAAACAGTTTGAATTTCCTCTTTTAGGTTCAATCCATAAGCCAAAGATGCTGCTGTAGGCTCATTGATAATTCGCACGACTTTCAGACCTACTGTTTTCGCGGCTTCAACAATAGCTTGACGTTGAAAAGGGGTAAAATAAGCGGGTACAGTTATGACAGCTTCATGAATAGGTTCGCCAATATATTCACTCGCATCTTTAACTAATTTACGCAGGATTTGAGCCGCAATATCTTCGGGTTTCAAATGTGTATTAAGTTGAGGAGAATAAACTTGAATCCAGCCCCACTTATCTTCTTCTAAAAAATAAGAAGCTGATGTGTGACTAACCTCCCAAAATTTGCGTCCGATTAATCGTTTGGTCGCGTAAAAAGTGTTTTGATAGTTAACCAGAAGTGTTGAATGTTAGGAGAAAATTGACAATAAAAGCCCCTAATCAAGTAA
>JAWQFT010000228.1:0-4020 GCA_035968055.1 Jaaginema sp. PMC 1080.18
GGCGTAGATCGAAGGTTCGTGTCACCAGGTGCAACGAGAAGTAATATCCCGTTTGTCAACCCCATTTTGGGGCTTTTTTGATAAGTAATACAAATCATAACATTGCCGAGTTCGTCTCATTTTAGGCAAAGTATCCTAAAGATAAATACACTCGCATGAGGACTTGACCCATGCTGCTGCTTCTTGGCCAACTTCCCTTTTCGGCAAAGTTGAATTCTGCCTCCACTCCCCCACCGAAAAAACCATCGACGCGAGAGCGAGAATACTTACGCCCTTCAGAAATCCAATCTTTGATGCACGCCGCCAAAAAAGTCGGTCGTCATGGAGTTAGAGATGCCGCTATCATCCTCTTAATGTATCGTCATGGACTCAGAACCGCCGAATTAGTGGCGCTCAAATGGTCGCAGATAGATTTAGTTGAAGGTTATATCGAAGTCCGAAGAGTAAAACACGGTCATGACAGCATCCATCCCCTACGTTCCCCCGAACTGCGAGCCTTACGTCAAATCCAAAGAGACTACCCCGATACCCAATATGTGTTCGTCTCCGAACGCAAAGCCCCCTTATCCACTCGTTCAATTCGCCACATCATCGCTAGAGCCGGAGAACGAGCGGGACTTCCCTGGGACGTTCATCCCCATCAACTCCGTCATGCTTGTGGCTACTACTTAGCATCCCAAGGACAGGATACCCGTGCCATTCAAGACTACTTAGGACACAAGAACATTCACCATACCGTTCGCTATACCCAAATGTCACCGCAACGGTTCGAGAACTTTTGGAGGGATTAAGCTACCGATATCTGCGTTAACCCAGAAATTCGTTCCTTCATATCTAGCCTGAAAGTCCCATAAGGATTAACATGACTGAAAATCAGAGGCGTAATAGCCCGTAAATCCGTAGCTATCAACTTTTCCTGCCAATGCTTCTGGGATAAAACACTCTGAATCATTAACGTATTGACGTACACCAAACAGATTTGCAATAAGTGCAACGATAACACCGATAACTCCTGACTCTCTAAACGATTAGAAGCAAACTCTCCCCCCTTCCCATAAAAAATAAAATCATTCACTCCATTCCATCGTTCCACCACATTCAACCCCTCATTCACTTCTCGACGTACCGCAACAGAATCCAAATATTCACACAAAAAAATGGTCTTAATTGCCCTTCCTAATTCCATCAAAGCTAGATAAGTAGGATGTTTGAAAGGATTCTTGCTAAAACGCTTGAGAATCGCTTCTGTTTCTGCTGTACCCAACCTCAATGCGGTGGCATACTTCACCATTTGGTCATACTGCTGGCGAATTAAATCCCAATTAATGGGACGAGTAAGAATCGGTTGTAGATTCGGGTAAGCATCCGCTTGTCCTGTCTGAGGACGATAGAGCTTCTGGACTTTAATCCGCTTGAGTCGCGGCATTAACTGGAATCCTAGGAGGTGAGTAAAAGCAAACGCTACTTCACTTTGTCCATGACTATCCACATAGTTTTTCTGCACATCCATATTGGTGCAGTGACGTAAAACCCCTTCAATCATGGCTGCTACTTCCGATGAAGAACAGGTTTTAAGCTGAGAATAGATACAGGTGGATTTCTTCTCAACGTGCCAATAAATCATCACTCCTCGCCCCCCGTAGCGTCGATGATACTGGGTCATCAAATTCTGCTCCCAAGCTCCAAAATGCTTGCTATCACTGGCACAGGTCGTTGTTCCTTCTCCCCAAATGTGCGGTAAGCGAGCCTCGAAGATAGCATTAATTACCGCCGCAATCGCACTGCGAAGCTGGTCTTTTTGAATGTAACGACGGCGGACATAAATTAAATCTTGATAATTTTCACCATCGATGCCCGTATGAATCCGTTTTAGCCCTGTATTGGTTCCCATGCCATACAGACAAAGCAATAACCGCTTTTGTAGGGTTTCTCGGTTAATGATTTCTCTCGTCCCCATACTCTTGAAGTAGGAAGTGAAATTCACTCGTAAATCCGTTTCCTTAAGAATGTCTAACAAGCTCGTCTGAGGCCAGATTTGGTTAATTTCTCCCTTTAATTGTTGAAGATTAATCGGTTCGGGAGCCGGGTCAAACGGGCGCAGTCGAATCAAACCTCGACCTTGACCAATAATCCTGACATCAGGATTTGTGGGCATTCCCTGGTCTAGTTTTTCTAACCCTGAAGCCATCTTTTGCTGTAGGTCATTGATGAATGTTTCTACATTCTCGGGCAGGGTCAAAGCTTGATAGTAGATATGACGATGTTGTTCAAAGTCTGTGGGTAAATCTTCATCTGGGTTACGATAACGATTGGCTCCAACAACCCAGATTTCTTTACAAGCCAATCTTTCTCGCAGAGCTTGTAGGACGCTAATTTCGTAGTTGATGCGGTTAATGCGTTCATTCCCATCACTATCGGTTTCTAGAAGAATTTCTTTCCAGCCACTTTTGATGACTCCCTCAATCGGAATGTCTTCACCTTTGTCATAATATCGGGCTTTTGAGCCAGCATATTTCTTGAGGAGGTCTAAGGCTTGAATCACAGGGCGATGAATGTCATTGTTGGAGCGGAACTCCAGTACAGACAAAAGTTGGGGAATCATGCGTCGATAATGACTACCAAATGATGAACGCATGACGGTATGAACTCTTTGACGATAAGCTGTCCCTGTGGCTTTATATTCCGCTACCAAGTCTTGAAGAGTTTTTGGCGAAACGATGGGATATATGACTTGTTCAATCACTCCTGAAGGTTCAGCAATAGCGGCTTCAGCGATACGGAATAGAAGATTGGTTTTTCCGGTGACTTCTTTGAAGTCAGAAATTAATTCTTGATTAATGCGTCTTTCCGCTCTTGTACCAATGCGTTGAATAATTTGAATGAGTAGGTCAATCAAGTTATCGGTAATCTCTTGGCTGCGTTGGATGCAGAAAGCGGACATGAGAGTGTAGCGAATGCTGGGAGGATGTTCTCGTAAATGGTAAGGAGTTTCTGTGGCTGCTCGTTGACGGTAGGTCTGAATTATTTTGGTAGAGATTCCAGCCAATAAGTTGGAAGGGAGTCCCACCGCCTGGATGCGTTTGAGCTTTTCGATTTCGGTGAGGAAGCTTCCTAACCCAACGGGTCCAGGGTCGGTTTTGAGGAAAGCAAAGTCCGAAGTTTTCAATTTTTCTGTGGGCGGTGGCTCATCGGTCTGAGTTGACTCGGCAGTGGCTAAAAGTCGGTCGATTTGTTCAATAATGTCTGGGGTGAGCTTAGAGAGTGTGTGATGACAAACACGGGTTTCGTATTGGGTGATGGCATGGCGAATCAAACGCTCAACTCTCAGGGGTGTCGGCGGTTCAATTTGCCAGTCCCGAAATTTTTGATAAACAATTTCTTGGAGGGATTCAACTTTTTGTTCGTTGGGTAAGATTTCTTGGATGAGCCAGTCACTCATTTCTTCTGAGTCTTGGACTGTGGCGACTCGGAAATGAAACAGATGACGAATCTCAACTCGATAACCTTTGGCTGAACGTCCTTGCCAATCGTAGTCTGAGTAAAGGTTTTCCGGAAGATTGAGCTGACTTGCTAGATAGGAAATTACGACCGCCGGGATAGATGATTCTGAGTGTGGGAAACGAGTAAAAAGCTGAAAGTGCTTTAACAAAAGTGCAAAGCCAATCTGATTCCCACCCATTTTATTCTGAACCAGTTCTAATTCAGTGGGAAGCAGTGTCCAGTTTTCAATCAGTTCTTCTGTATCCCAATGTGGTTTGACCATTCATCTTCTTCTCCATCGTCGTTGACTACCGTTCCTTGAGTCAGCATAGGAGAAGATGTCGTATTCTTCGTCAAAATCTTTCTTAATCAGATTGGTGACAACTTGTCAAACGTCTTCATCAAGATATATTTGGGTTTCTTATCTGTTAGCGAAGAAATTGAAAATTAGCCCAAGACAAACTGAATCTCTGAAAAGCCTATAGGATAAGGGTTATAGCTGATGGTTGCACCGGGTGACACGAACCTTCGATCTACGCC
>JAWQFT010000229.1:0-3780 GCA_035968055.1 Jaaginema sp. PMC 1080.18
GGGGACAAAAGTACGACATCAAATTCGAGTACGCCGAATACGGCGGTGCAGCTCACACCAAGTTGTTGTGGTCGAGTCCCACTCAAACCAAAGAAGTTGTTCCTACTACAGCACTTTACGCTGCTGACCCCGAAACAGATAGTGCAGTAGTCACTGAAGTGATGATTCCTGCCGCTTCAGGAGATTATACTCTGAGCGCCCCACCCAACACGCAAATCTGGATTAATGGGGTTTTGCTGATTGATGGTTGGAATGGAGAACGACAAAAAACTATCTATCTCCAAGAGGGAGAATCGTACCAAATCGAATACAGAAGATTCTACCCCAACAATTTAGGAGGAGGTAGTGGCAGTGGCAGTTTTGGTTGGGGAGATGCCGATTTCTACGACCCTGGGGATTATCTGTGGGGAGGCTTGGCGTTATACTCAAACATAATCTCCGAATCTTCATCTCCAGAACCCGAAGAAGAAACAGACCCCTGTTCCCAGGAAGATACTTACGATGAGGGTAGTGGCGAGATGCCGCCTTCTGGGAATACGACTCCAGAGAACACAAGCATCGCTTTTCCAGCAGCGACTCGATTATTTGGAGGGGAAAATCCCGGAGAGGGGTTTCAGATACCGTTTACAGCACCCCATTGCGGTTCGTTGGATTTGACAGTAGAGGTAGACGGACCTCTCAGTGATTATATGCAGGCATTGACGGATTCGCTTTCGTTGACGAGTGGAAGTTATCGTGCGAGCAATGGGGAAACATTGTCTTTGGCAGGACGGCTCAAAACTTTCGATGAGATGAGTTTTGAGGAAGGACGTTCTTTTGAGGAGTTGGATAAGGATAGGCTGTATGGCTCAAAAGTGAAGTTGAAAGGGGTTTATTCTTATTCGGATGGGTCAACGGAAACCAGAGAGCAGGATATTTATCTCTATCGTTGGTTGGAGGTGGTGGCGGCTAATGATACGCTTCTTTCAACAGGTAAAACCGCAGCATTTCATGAGAAGGAAGATGAGGATAGTGTAGGCAATATTACGGTTAAGAAAGAGGTGAAAACAAAGCAGATAAAATTGCACCTACCAACTTCTGTCAGTACTACTTTTGAAGGCACTAACCCCGATATCAATTATGGAGGTAGTTTTCAGGGTGAGGGTACTGCTGAGTGGTTGGTAGCTTCAGCAGGTGTGATTCCTTCTCCTGACGGAACAGATATTGTGAAGGTGAATATTAGAGATGGTGTTCATCCTGAAGCTCAGATTGGAGATTTAGTTGTTCAAGGTAATTGGTTGACAGATTTAAAACAAAGGTTAAAGGATTTGAGAGAGCCACAGCTCATTGCGAATCCAGCTAGAACATCTGGTTTACATCCTTGGCAGACTAGAGCTAATGAGTTTCATGAGGAACAACGACAATGGGCATTCAATATCCTTAAAGACAATGCTCAGACTATTTTTGAGACCGCAAGAAAGAGGAATATTACCCCTGATGCAATCGCTGGAGCTATTCTATGGGAAGCCCTAGAGAATCCTTATAATAATCGTATAAAAGGCAATAATTTCCTGTTCAATCGTTTGCAACGTAGGACATGGAGACTTTTTGATTTTGGAATCCCTGGAAAAGTTAATCCAGGAAAAGATACTACATCCGATCGAGTACACGACTTAGTCGAAGGTGAAAACCAGCTTACGTTTAATGGACCTTTTGCTATTAGGGTCAGTAATTCTGGTGAACCTGATGAGTTTGTGACTTTTTATGCTGAGGACTTAAATAGACAAGAAATTAGAGAGGTATCAATGTTGACTAATCCAGCTATTGCTATTGAGTTTATTGGAGCGATTATGGACTATGAGGCAAAAGAGTACATAAGACTAGCAGACAACGCGAGACAAAGTGCAGTTGACGATTCGACAAGAAACATTAATCTCATAGATCTCAAACCGCTCACAATTAGAGATCAAGCCGGTATTCTTGCTAATCTTTATCAGGGTGGTATTAACGCTGACAAATCACGTTTCATCACCCAAGAATTTTTGGCAGAGCCGAACCGGACTCCAGGACTTCCACCGTCAGAGAGTGAGGCAATGCCAGCTTGGGTTAGCCACTATCGGTGGTGGATTCGTCGCCTTTTGCAAGGTTATGGTGTTCAACCATACAATTATAGTCGTTATCATCCTCGTACTGCTGGCAACGTTGATAAGGTGGAATATAGTCCAGAGTATGGAGTTCGCTCAATACAATTCACCCCTTTAGAAATCCCAGAACAGTATCAAGACCTAGAGTACGACATTTGGAAATAGTTGTGCCCATTGCATTTCTTGATTTCGTTTTTAAATTCCAAAACTCTTGTTATGAAGCTTACTTTCTTCAGGATTCCATGTTTCAGTTTAGTCTTACTGTATTTTCTAGGGGGGTGTACATATTTACCCACTCAAGTAGTAGAAGAATCTTGTTCATCAGCAACATCCAATCAGTGGCAAGAAACGCGATATCCATTTTTGTTAGACATTGTTCAAAACGGCAAAACAGGATTTATTGATGCCACAGGAAAAATTATTATTCAACCTCAATTTGATGATGTTTCAAATTTTTTTGAAGGGCGAGCCAGATTTATAGAAATAGACAAAAAGACGTGGGGATTGATTGACGGAGAGGGAAATATTGTTGTTGAGCCAAAATTCGATGAAATTAAGCCTTTTTCTGAAGGACGATATGCTGCTGCTCGAGGTGGAAAATGGGGATATATTGATCGCGATGGAGAACTCATCATCGAACCCAAGTTTTCAAAAGCTGAAAAATTTTCTGAAGGAAGAGCTTTGGTGAAAGAAAACGATCGATATCGCTTTATCGATCTCAATGGAAATTTCATCACAGAGGAAAAGTTTGTGAACGCAGAAAGCTTTTCTGAGGGTCTGGCTGCTGTTGTAATACAGGAAAAAAATGGAAGTAAACAGGGTTTTATCGATCGAAACGGAGATTGGGCAATCGAACTTGAAAATGATGTTCATTTTGACTTTGTATATAATATTAATAGCTTTAAGAATGGGCGAGCTTTAGTTTTTCGTTACGATCTTCTCTCTTATTCACTTTTAAGTCCAATAGAACAGATAGAAAATCGCCCTGATAGAAAATGGGGTTTTATCGATCGAAATGGCGAAACAGTGATTCCGTTTAAATATGATGTTGCTTTGCCATTTTCGGACTGTTTAGCAAGTGTAAGACCGTCCGATCAAAACGACGATCCTTCAAAGATAGGATTAATAAATATTGAAGGACAAGAAGTTGTAGAGCCAGTTTTTGATTCAATTTGGTATTTTTCTGAAGGATTAGCTACAATTGAAGTCAACAAAAAACATGGATATATTGACAAAAAAGGTCAAATTGTAATTGAACCTAAGTTTGATAAAGCTTATAGTTTTTCTGAAGGTCTTGCACCCGTAAAAATTGGCGATCAATGGGGCTATATCGATCGTTCTGGGCAAATTGTAATTGAAGTACAGTTTGATAGAGCATCTACGTTTTCCAGAGGAGTGGCATCCGTCAATATAGGAGATAAACGGGGCTATATCGATCGCAAAGGAGAATATATTTGGTTGCCTACTAAGTAAGCTTAATTAATATGAACTAATGTTTACCCCAATCCACTAATTATGCCCCTCAAAGACTCTATTCCCCCCAACTTTAAAATAGGGACCGCCGTCCACCCCGGACTCCTCAAAAACAACCCCCGCTATCGGCAAATCCTAGCCACAGAATTCAACCTCCTCATCCCCGAAAACGCCCTGAAATGCG
>JAWQFT010000230.1:0-3606 GCA_035968055.1 Jaaginema sp. PMC 1080.18
AACTTCGGCTCTTTTGTCCAGTACAATTTACACCAGTTTTGATGCGTTTACCCTGATTCACAACTTCAATTCATTCGTGTTCTGATTGCAATTGATGGTCTTGATGAAACTTCTAGAGCATCGCGCTGGGCAGAAAAGATTGGAGAACTGATTCCTCTTGCAAAACAGTACCCTAAAGTTCTTTTTGTTTGTTCGCTGCGTACTAACCTTTTCCGCCGAATAACTCTTCCAGTTGGAATTAATTCAGTTTACTTGAGTGGGTCAGATGCAACTCTCGGTGAAATTTTTGAATCTTATTGCAAAGTCAATCAAATTGAATGTCCTCCTATTTTGCGTTGGGCATTGCAAACTCCACTTGCAATTCGACTCTTTGCTGACTTATACCAAGGGCAGCATATTCACACTGTTACCCTTCAAGAGTTCTCACTGGTAAACCTGATTAATCAGAAGATTGATTATGCCGAGCGTGCTATTCGAGAAAACGACCCAAAGGGTTGGAGTGAAAACATTACTCCAGTTCGTGACACATTGCGTGCGATTGTCAAAGCGTGTCTATTTGAAGGAGAATTGTTACAGGCAGAAGCTTTGCAAATCGTTGACAATGCTCAAAGAACACCTGATATTTTGTCTCGTAAACAGTTATCAAACATTCTTGACAAATGTCTGAATTATGGGCTTTTGCGGCTTAGAAGACAACCTTCAGATGATCCGTTCGAGGGCGATCTCCTCTTCTGGGAACCTGCTTACGAAACCGTCACAGACTTTCTGCTTGCTTGGGAAGCCTGTAATGAGGCTACAACGAACCTCAGCAATCCAGAGATGCCAGCATATCTACGGCATCGAGACAACGCAATTACACTTGCTGCCTATCTTCTAGGCATGAAAGGTTATGACTTTTTGACTACAGGGTTATGGTCAGACAGCCTAAGTCTTGAAAAACGAGAAGAACTACGCCTAACAACAATTGCGATGATGCCTCCCGAAAAAGGAGAGGATTACCGAGCTTGGGTAATTGAAATTTTCAAGAAAGATATGCCCAGTTGCCGCAAAGTTTTGGATAGATTAGTAGTTCCTGGACTTAGGATACCTGGCTATCTGTATAATGCTCAGTTTGTTCATAGTGTTCTACTACCAATGCAAGTAGCAGAACGTGATTTGTTCTGGTCTGGCCCCGATTACATCCTATTAAATCATGGCGCACCTTGGGAAGGTATTGGCGAACCCGTGCTAGACGAGTTGGAAATAGCTAATGATGATACTTGGCATACAGCTCCATTGCTGCTAGCTTGGGGAACGACAACTGTAAAAAACGACAGCCGTAGAAAGATTCGAGGGAAGATTGCAGCATGGGGTAGTCAAAATCCTGATGGGCTATTTGCTCTTCTTAAAGAAGCCTGTCAGACCAATGACCCCCAAATGAAAGAAGATATTCTCTCTGCTGTTTATGGAGCTTCATGCTTAATTCGTCCTGATGAGAGATGGCTTCCACTCTGCAACTGGATAGCTGATAATTTTTGTATATCCCATCGATCACTGTACAGCCACAATATAGTTATTAGACATAGTGTTCAAAGCTTTGTTGAACGGTGTTTTGCTTGTGATGTCGTAATTGATGAGAATCGTTTAGCGTATGTTCGTAATCCTGTTCTAAATGCTGAGGAACTACTTCTTATTGATAGGCAAGCAGCTATTTATACAAGCAAGTATTGGAGTCTCGGACTTCTTAGTCGGGATTTAGAGCACTACGTTCTCTCAGGTGCAATCAGACCTTTTTTTGATAAGTATCGATTGGAAAGAAGACAACAACGTATCAATCGGTTAGATGAAGATGAAGACAGAGATGAGTTTGAGGATATTGATGAAAACTTACTTAGACAATTTGCTGAAGGTTCTTTACGAAAATCAGCGGCCCATGATGTTCGGAATAATGTAGGTGAAATTCTCCATGAAAGGGCAGAATTACAAGCGATGATTGAAACTTTTCGTTCTGCTACAGAAGAAGAAAGAAAAAAGCTATTCATTGAGTGGGGACTTCTTGATCGGGAGACAAATAAAGAAGTAGAGAAAGAGGTCGAACAGGAAGTACCTCCTGAAGCTCAACAAGAGCAAGAATATTCAAGGCCAGCCCAAGAGATTTTGTTACGGCACGCAACAGCAAATCATCTTTCCAACTTGAAGCCAAATCAGTTTGTAGTTGGATTTGTTACTGCATATGCAACAAAGCTTGGTTGGTGTAGAGAAATTTTCATCAAAGAGCCTAAAGGCGGAGAACTTGATGAAATTATTGGTGCAGATATCGCTATTCGTCGCCAATATTCTCAAGCAACTCATGGCTCTCGTAGTGCGATCGCAACGTTTGCTGAAAAATATGTCTGGGCAGCCACTCACGAACTATCTGGTTTTCTGGCAGATCGAGTTCCAGTACATGATTGGAATAGATATTTTGAACCTCCTGTCGATTTAAGTCTATTAGCTGAACCAACCAATCCAGCGCCAGATATTGGTTATGGTCAACTAACACTCAATCAAGTATTGGACTTTCCAGAACTTGTCCCCGATGCTAAATTATCTAAATTCGATCAGGTTGAGCGAGCGAATGAGTGGGTTCAAAAAGCACCTCTACCAGATATTTCATCCTTACTGCTCCAACATTCAGATCAACTTCCTGACTGGGCAAGAAATGACGAATGGCTAGTTCTGCGCTCTTTTGTCATTAGACGTAATTCTGATAGCCAAGCAGAATCGGTATTACGAGCATCAAGTTTTCTGCTTCCATCAAATGCTTTGCCCTTAGTGGAGGAAGATGTTCGATTTGGAGTACTGCCTAATTTACACGATCCATACAAGTTTTCTTCGGGTGTTGCTTCGGTAGAGGTTTATCGCGATCCCTGTGAAGTTATCTGGGCACCTTGGATTGGAGAAATTGAGGGAGTGGTCAGCTACAAAACTTTAGATGAACTCGGTAATCCTTTAGAGATTGAACTTCAGGCAACAACTTGTCAGTTTCATTGGAAAGCCCTAGATGGAGAACAGGAAGAATGGGTGCCAGCTAAAACTCTTCGAGAACTGCTTGAAATCGTTGACTTTCGAGGAGGTAAATTTCTAACTGCAAGCGGGCAAGTTCTAGCGTTTACCTTTGATAATCCAGGAGAACGTTGGCGTACCTCTTCTTGTCAAGTTCTGCTAGTTCACCGTGCCGCAATTCTTGAAGCCCTAGCAAAACAGAATCTAAGTATCGGGTGGGGAATCTGGTTAAACCGTGAACCAGCTTACCCACTCAACCTTATTGCAGGTAAGAAAAGGATATTCAGAAATTGGCACGCTATTGTACTTTGGAATAATGGCATCTTCAAGGTTATTGCCTATAAAGATCAAACAGAGCCTTGGTAGGCCAATGGGGCGATGAAAAGCCAGCTCTACCTGACTTATAAAAGACTTGTAGCCCAGCCCTGTCAGTAGGGCTGATGATACAAACCCTATGTTGCTGCTATCTAATGCCTTACTTTAGAATTGCTGTTATGCGTCAAAATTATGGTATATGAGCAAACCTAATTAGGGCTTGCTGAAAAAGTGATTGAACAAAATCTCAAAAAGCAGGGGTGTAAA
>JAWQFT010000231.1:0-3598 GCA_035968055.1 Jaaginema sp. PMC 1080.18
GATGTAGCGAATGGGGAGGGGGTGTATGGTTTGCGTCGGGCTTTGGCGATTGCGGGGGCAGAAAGTCAGTTGATTAGCTTGTGGAAGGTGTCGGATGCGGGGACACAGGAGTTGATGGTGGATTATTACCAGCGTTTAATTGATGGGGAGGGGCGTAGTGATGCGTTGCGCCAAGTACAGTTGGAAATGTTGAACAGTGCTGAGTATCAACATCCTTTTTTCTGGGCTTCGTTTATTCCGTCGGGGGAGTGGGCTGCGATGGATTGATACGGCATCCGCTAATCCGCCCACGGATTGGAAATCCGGGGCTAATATAACAAAGTCCGCCTTCGCGGACTAAATTTACAAGTGGATTTGGTATAAGTCAATTCGCTGCCCTGGGAAGCTCAAATTGATGGCTCTATTTTCGGTTAAGAGCGAGCAAAAATATGTGAAAATTTGAGAAACGCGATCGCGTCTTTTTTAGAAGAAGTATCTAACTAAAGTCAGGAAAATTAAAAGTAAATTTATAACTATCGTTGGATGTAAAAATATTCATAATTTTATTAAGTTGGTTAATGTAGACACAAAACCCGCTCAATTATTTTATGAATATCAATAAAATTGCTTTAGGAACTTTATCGGTTTTACTGTTATCGGCAACCGCAGGCATGAATACCGCTAATGCTGAAATTAAAGAAACTGAAAACAGAACCAAGCAAGCTCGGTTTTTCGATGCGGAAATGAGAGGACAGGAATACGATGAATTTGAGTATGAGGAGTTTTATAACTCTGAAGATTCTTATTCTGGTAGTCGCATTGAAGACTTAAATAACAATCAACGAAATTATGACAATTCTAACCCTGAAAACTCTAGTAGCGGTGTTTATTATTTCCGCAACGATTCCCAAACCAGCCAAGACAGTTTCTACGCCAACCCCAATAACGATCCCGGTGCATTCACTTTAGTTAGTTTAGCGTATCGCGGTCGCTACGAAAATTACGGTATTCCGGGTTATCTCAACTTTATTTCGTCTTATCGTAGTGGTGAAGTTGATGCTGAAGATATTGTGGCTGCTGGGGTAAAAACGGGCGAAATTGAACCGATGGCGTTGCAAGATGAAGGTTTTATCTCAGCCGTTGAAACTCAAGTAGAAAGCTTAATTTTATCGCAGTAAATAGCCCATTGAATTAAATATTTTCTCTTGCAAAGACAGCGTTACGGCGTTGTCTTTGTTTGTCAAAAAAAACATAACGATTTTACAAGGAAGGCAAAGTGGCGAAAACTTCTTCAACAACTTGCTTGGTTTTGGCTTCGATTTTATTCCAGTCTATGTCTCCTGTTTCTACTTGAAAAAGATCGGTATCAATTTCGACTTCAACTGGGGTGTGGGGGGCGTGGGTAATTTGATAATTTTGAAAGCAAATACTGTAACACATTTCCCATAAGTTGAAGGTATAAGATTCTTGCGATCGCGTCAAAGTCAGTTCGTAGCCGGGAACGGGATTTTGTCGTTCCTCATACGTTCCTTTCCAAGTAGAATCTTCGAGTTTTTTACGAATATTATCAACCAAACGAATAAAAATTGGTTGCATTAATTGCTGGGCTTGTTCCCAAGCGGCAATATCCTTAAACTTAGGCTTCATGGTGAATGGGGGTTAGCGCTGACAGCTAAAACGACGGAGAGGTCGCGAGTCGGAACTGACTTTAGCCGAGTATCCCTATTTTACTCTTTGACCCGGCCGATCTAGCGGTTTTCCTACCGTTGTCAGGAAACCAATTCCGAGCCGAATATGTCAAGATTGATGGATGAAATCTTTTTAACTCGCATCTTCTCATGATCGGCAAACTCCTTGACGGGCGTTACAAAATTGTGCAAACTCTGAGTGCAGGAGGCTTTGGTCAGACTTATCTGGCTCAAGATACGCGCCGTCCGGGGAATCCCTTGTGTGTGGTCAAACAACTCAAATTGGTGAATCCTAACCCGGAGTTTCTCCCCACCGCGCAACGCCTGTTTAATTCAGAAGCCGAAATCCTCGAAGCCCTAGGAGATCACCCGCAAATTCCTCGGCTTTTGGCTTATTTTGAAGAAGATCGCCAGTTTTACCTGATCCAAGATTACGTCGAAGGTCACAATCTGACTCAAGAACTCGTCCCCAATTCCCCTTGGTCAAACAGTCAAATTATCAAGATGTTGCGCCAGGTTTTACCGATTCTGGACTTTGTTCACTCTCAAGGGGCAATTCACCGGGACATCAAGCCGGATAATATTTTACGACGCAAAGCCGATAATCAATTAGTATTGGTGGATTTTGGGGCGGTGAAGCAAGTCAGCACCCAAATGATCCTTTCTCCCAATAGTAGCGCTATTCATACGGTCGCGATCGGAACTCCGGGCTATATGGCCAGCGAACAAGCCAAAGGTCAACCCCGTCCCGGTAGCGATTTATACAGTTTGGGTGTTATTGCCATTCAAGCAGCGACGGGGATTAATCCAACGCAATTTCAATACGACCCCCATACCGGAGAGATTCTCTGGCAGCATCGTACTGCCCTAGACGGGGAGTTAGCCGCGATTTTGGCAAAAATGGTCAAATATCATTTTCGCGAACGTTATCAAGGGGCAAACCAGATTCTAGCCGATCTTGATGCTGCCGCGATCGCGCCTTCACTCACCCAAGCCCCCACTGTTCCTCCTTCTATTGCATCACCGTCTACTCCTCCTCCGGCTTCTATTCCCCTTTCTCAACAAGCAACTTTTGTCGTTGGCGGCCAACATCAACCCCCCGCAACCCAGCGAACCCAACCCTTAGCCAACACGCCAACACCAGCCGCTAAAAGTATCTCAACCCCAAAAAAGGATCGTTTACCCCTAATTTTCTTTGGAGGGGCATTGCTGACGATTTTCGCGATCGCGTTTGGGACTTCTTACGCCATGCGTCAGTTCAAATTTAGCGACAATCCCGGAGGAGGTAACCCCAAAATCACGGATAAAGGAGCGGGAATCTGTACCGTAGCCATTGAAGCCTTAAATGTGCGTTCGGGGCCTGGAGAGGATGTGGTGGGAGTCGTCACTCGCGATACCTCCCTCATTCTCACAGGCAAACAAGCCGAGGGTTGGGTCGAAATCCAACAACCGCAATCCGGTTGGGTGTACAACGCCTCGCGCTATATCAACTGTCCCACCGATATTGCCCTCGAACCCGAACCAACTCCCTCTGTGAGTTCGCCGAAACCTCCACCGAGTCAACCCCAAAAGAATGCGGCTGAAATTATTGCCGCCGCTCGCCAGAAATATAATAATGGGGATTTAACGGGGGCGATCGCGCAACTACGCGGCATCAACCCCAGTAGCCAAAACTATAAAGAAGCCCAGGATTTAATCTCAGGCTGGCGCAATAGCTGGTCAGAAGCCGACAAGCAATTTAAGGAAGCCCAAGCCGCCTTTGAAGCCGGAAAATGGGATGATGTCATTGCTTTTGGTAATAGTAACCTTCCCGATAATAACTACTGGCGTACCAAGTTTAAAGAATTGGGCGATCGCGCCAGAGAACGCAAAGCCGCAGCCCAACCCAAACCCGAACCCTCCCCCGAACCCTCTCTTGCGCCATCTCCTCC
>JAWQFT010000232.1:0-3578 GCA_035968055.1 Jaaginema sp. PMC 1080.18
AGCGAGGAAAAAGCCATGAAAGACGTAGGGGGTTTTATCTTAATCGCCGCCTTGGTGATGGGTTTGGTGAGTTTGGGAATCGTGCCACTCAAAGAAGAAAACAAAGCCCTCAAACAGCAAGTGAGCGACCTAGAAACCGAACTGAATCAAACCCAGCAACGATTAATTGATGTCTTGATGAGTAATCGAAATTAGCCATGATGAACTTTTGGAATTGGCTATGGCAAGGGGAATCAACCCAATGGCGGGAACTCAAAGACGAGGACTTAGCAATGGCCAAACAAGAAGCCGATTACTGGAAAAAGCAAAAAGAACAAGCGTTCAAATACGTCACCCTCAAAGGTCAATCCCTGGAAGACGAAGCCTTAGCCCGTGGTGCATTTAAGATGCTACCCGTCGCCCAAGCCAGAGCCAGAGCCATTGATACGCAGATTAGCGAAATTGCCCGTTTAGAAACCAAAGATGCACCTAGGCAATGACCAATTACCAATGACCAATTACCAATTATTTAGTGTTATTTAACTTTTTGGTGCTGGCAATCAAAATGCGACAAAGTTCGCGACATTCAAGACGTAATGGCTTAATTCGATTAGGAGGTACAAGTTCAGAATCAATCAATAAATCCAGCCAATATTCCGTTTCTCTTGCTTCTTTTAAAGCAATCTTTAGCTTATGAAAAAAGTCTCGTTTCGATTCAGCCGATTGAGCCTCTCGGAGATTAGCCCCGATAGAAGTTCCCGACCGCAAAAGCTGCTGTGCCAGAGTTCGCGAAACACCAGGATTTTGATCGAGGAACTGACACAGTTTAACTATGCGAACAGCAAACTGATAAGTTCTTTGACAGATATCGGGTTGAGAATAAGTCATTTTGCCAATTACCAATTACTAATGACCAATTTTGAAATAATCAAATCCCAGATAAATAATAGATATTTACAATAATGGTTTACAAGTTTTGAAATAGCGTGACAAAGATTGAATATCTAGAGAAAACTAATGTATTAATTAAGCTAATTTTACCATAATATTGTTGACTTTCAATCAGCAATTGATAATTAAAACTTTGAACACCGAATTAATAATTAGTAATTCAAAAAATTGGTAATTGGTAATTGGTAATTGGTAATTTTTAAAAAGTCGTGAAGCTGCCCTAGATGCCTTTAGTGCCGCCACCGCCCATCAAGTGACACCTTACCTCGAAGGAGAAATCGTCGAACTTCCTGCCCTTCCAGGAGGCAACAGCGAAAGCGATATCCTTGCCCGTAAACTGCTCAAAGCCTGTTACCAAAAAGACATCCTGCCCTATTACAACGGCGCACAAGAAACTCCCACCGCCATTCGTTTATTCCTGTCTCCCAGCAGTCCCGACGACGACCAACGCATTGCCCGACTGCCCCTCAAACGCCTTTGTGGAGTCAAGCAAGACCCCCGCATTGTCTCCGAGGGCGAATACCTCGTCATTGAAGTTCCCCGTCAAGAGCGTTATTTTCCCCACTACCGAGACTTTCTCAACCAACTGACCCCCGACGAACCCGTACAACTTGCCATTGGCGTAGATTCATACGGACGGTTAGTGCGTTCCTCTGTTGTCGATTTGGTTCACCTCCTGGGGGGTGGAACAACCGGAAGTGGTAAGTCAGGAACAGCCCAAAGCCTGGCTTTCAGTTTGGCTTATACTTATTCTCCCGATATCGTGCGCTTGGTCATTATCGACCCCAAGAAAGTCACCTTCCCCGGTAAAATCTGGGACGTTATTCCCCATCTCGCACCCGTCTGCGAAGGATACGAGCATCGGGTCATTACGAAAGAGAAAGACGTTCTACCGACCCTAGAAAGTCTGTATGAAGTCGCAGAGGAACGCTATCACCTATTAGAAACTACTGGCTGTGAGAACGTTTACGAATACAACCAAAAGCATCCAAGTAAACTGCCCATCATCTTTATTTTCATCGACGAACTCTCCAAATTCAAAGATGGGGAAGAACTGCAATCGGACTTAGCTTATCAACTCGAAAAGACTGCCGCTTATGTCAGGGCTGCGGGTATCGTTCTCATTATCTTCACCCAGAAACCTGTGAGTAGTATTGTCCCCTCAATGGTCAAAGGTAATTTGCCGAGTGGCTTGGGCTTAAAAACGAAAACCCATGTCGAAAGCCTGTTGATTATCAACGAAACTGGATGTGAAAAGTTAGCCGGGAAAGGGGATTGTTTATTCGCTGAGAATGGCAACGAACCCATACGATTGCAAGTCCCCGATGGCGCGAAAACTTTACTGCCTTTAGTAACACAGAAATGGGGAGTTAAACCAATAATAGAAAGCAGTAATTCGGCAGATTTAGACACAGCTAAAACGGACAATCAACCCCAGGATCAATTACCTAATCAAGAGGGCAATTCCTCTAACAATTCATCAGAAGATAATCCCTCATCCCCAGAATCACCTCAACCCGAATCAGAGTCCTTCACCTTCACTCCTTCACCCCCATCCGTCTCGTCAGAAACCGACAAAATCGCCGCCGAAACCTTCCTCAGAGTGAAGGAACTCCGGGGTGAAGTAATCGGGGAAGGACTAAGCCGTAATGCCGTCATCAAGGAAATTTGGGGCGTTACAGGGGGTAAAGGCTACCAGAAAAAAGCGGCCTATCTCGATTCAGTCCTGGTGAAGTACGCCCCCGGTTGGGTGCGAGAGTTATTAGCCCAAACTGAAGCGACTCACAAAGCGATATTACTTCATGTTTTTCTGTGCCAAGAAACTGATAAGCAAAGGATTCAAAAGTATGCCCCAGAATTTATCAAACTGTTGCACGAAGTTGGCATAGAACCCGACGACAGTTTAGACAGTATTGGGTAGCCATCTAACCGCGATTATTTCTACTCGCTAACTTTAGCAATCCCTAGAAATAAGAGCAGTGGGAAGGCCACCCGACAACCCAACACCAACGGTCGGCATTAGTACACCCTAATTGTTACCGTCGATCGATATTAACCAAGGAGAAAAAGTCATGCCCAGAAACAACAAAAACGCTGAAGATAACGGCAAACTTGCCAAAAACAATCCCGTCGATATCAGTGAAGTTCTCGATGCCGACCCCGACCCAGAAACCGAAGCAGTTGTGACCGAAACAATGCCTGCTGAGTTAACTTTACCGGACGAAGCTCAAACCATTATCCAACAAGCAAGTATTGCTATGGGATTAAAACCGGATGCAGTTGCTTCAATGGTGATGAAAGATGCTTTATTAGGTCAAGGTCATCGCATTCAATTGTTGAAGTCCATTGCTAACGAGCAGAAGGAGAAGGAGAAGCGAGAGCAACTGAACCGAATTGAACGGGAGAAAAACCGCAAATTGTTGGAATTAAAGCAACTGGAAGTGGAAACCCAAGCTCGTGCTTTGGGAATGTTCTGATGAATTAATGGGGTGAACTAATGCCACTGTGATTGTTGGGTCAATCAATGACCAATGACCAGTTACCAATGACCAATTGAGAATAATAAATGGGGATATTGACAACAGGATACGCCACACGCCACCATTCATTGGTAATTAGTAATTGGTAATTGGTCATTGTCAAAGTTT
>JAWQFT010000233.1:0-3551 GCA_035968055.1 Jaaginema sp. PMC 1080.18
GATAAGGGTTATAGCTGATGGTTGCACCGGGTGACACGAACCTTCGATCTACGCCCTATAGATGCCATTGCCAAAAACAGCAATTTCCCTGAGTCTGCACCACCGTAGCGCCGAGTTTCTGGTAAAATTGCATCCCAGATAAATTGCGTCGGTCTGCCGTCCAAGCGATATGGGTACAAGCGCGATCGCAAGCAATTTCGACTAATCTGTACATTAGGGCTGTTCCAACCCCTGTGTTAAAATACACCCAAACTCTAACGTCAACGATGCGGATTTGCGAACTGCACAATTGGGGCATTGTACCCTATCAAAAAGCCTGGGATTATCAGCGATCGCAACTTCAAAAACGCATCGAGAATCCGCACCTCAACGACCTCTTAATCCTCCTCGAACATCCCCCAGTGTACACCCTCGGCACAGGAGCAACCCTAGATTACCTCAAATTCGACCCCCACAACACCACCGCCGAACTGCACCGCATCGAAAGGGGAGGAGAAGTCACCTATCATTGTCCCGGTCAAATCGTCGGTTATCCTATCCTCAATTTACGCTTTTATCAACAAGACTTACACTGGTATTTACGTCAACTCGAAGAAGTTTTAATTCAAGTTTTAAAACAATACAACTTACCTGCTTATCGCTTAAAAGGATTCACCGGAGTTTGGCTAGAAAATCGTAAAATAGCCGCAATTGGTATCAAAGTTAGTCGGTGGATTACCATGCACGGCTTTGCCCTAAATGTCAACCCCAATTTAAGCGGATTTCAGCAAATTATCCCCTGTGGAATTGCCGATAAACCCGTCGGTAGTTTAGCCCAATTTATCCCCGAAATAACCATCGCACAAGTCCGCCAAGATATTGTAGTGGCTTTTGCTGAAGTATTTGGGGTGACTTTTTTGAAACAAGAAATATAGTAGTTACAAATAAGAACCAGCAGCCCATCTTCCGTGGGCTACTGCTTATACACAAGTTGGAAATTTTTGCCTAATACCAAATCCGGCGCGATACACCGTCTATCCCACCCGCCCACGGATTAAAATCCACCGGCTAGTAAATACAAAGTCCGACTTCGCGGACTCAAAAATAGGATTGACGAGGGTTTGGGAACTTGAGATCGATTTATGTATAAGCAGTAGCTCCCGTGGGAGAGGGGTTTGGGCAGCCGGCAATCGGCAATCGGGAAGAAATTAGAATTGTGACGAATAACCAACAACCAACAACCAACAACCAACAACCAACAACCAAAAAATCAATTCCCCTCACTCAACACTTCCTCAAACGCAAAATCGGGAGCCGCCAAAACAAACAAAGTCGTCGGAATTTGAACCGCTTTCTCTTGTAACCGCTCGTAATATTGCGTGTAATTCATCCCTTCTTGGGGAACAGCCATACCCAACAAAATCAAATCCGCTTGTTGCGAAGAACTGTGTAAAATTTCATCAAAAGAACGACCATCAGCAATCAAAACTTTCGGAACAGCTTGCATCCGTAACTCTCGAATTAAATCTTCCAAATTGATTTGGGCAGCTTGAGCCGCAGCTTGGTCGGGAACCACTAATTTGATATAAATTGTCGCCTCGCGCCAACCAATTTGCGTCCGCAACAAATACGCCAACAATAACATCAGACTACCATTCGCATGACGACCGCCCCACCAGACATCAATGCGCTGGCGATCGCCAAAACCCAAATCCTGATTATCGTGTAAAATCACAATACTGCGCTTCGCTCGGTGTAGCGTCCCGATCATCTCACAATAGCGCGATCGCCGTTCGGGAGACTCGCTATCCCCCAACAACACCGTATTGGGAACTAAGTGACCCAAACCGTAAGTTTCGATTAAGCGTTCAGCCCCCGCAAACGGGTCAGGAGCAGTCACCAAACGCACCAACGCCTGCACATTACGACGTTCCAAATAATCTCGCAGCGTCCTTTCAATCTTGGCTTGTTGCGCCACATTCCGCGACCCACTCGGTAACACGCTCGACACCGTAATCAGACCGCGATTGTGAGTAAACGCATCGGCTAACTCAATCAACGGCCAGCGTTTTGTCGGCGTTCCCGATAAAACCAAAATATGAGGCCGCCAGTTTTTCGGGTCTTCGGGGCCGCGTATTTGGAACAAACTATAGCGCAACAAAGCCAACCAAATCCCACGACGCACATCTCCCCAAGCCGAAGCCAACTCTCGTTGCTGCAACCATATATAAATCCCCAAAACAATTGCAGCCGCAACAACAGTCGCAACAGGATTAATGAGGAACATCACCACCAAACAGCCTACCGCTCCCAGAAGAGACAAAGACCAATGAACCCGGAAAGTCGGTCGAAACGAAGGACTTTGTAAAAACCCCTCAATACCCGCCGAAATATTCAAGACAAAATAAGTGGTTAAGAAAAACATCGTCAACACTGGGGCAATTAAATTCAAATCCCCCACAGCCACCGCAGCCACCGCTACCACCAGCGTTACCGCCGTCCCAATGCGAGGTTCGTCAGCCGCACCGCTACCTTGACCGAGAAAACTCATCCATCGGGGCAAAACCCCATCCCTAGCCAAAGCTTGTAACACCCTCGGTGCCCCCAGCAAACTCCCCAAAGCGCTGCTAAGAGTCGCCCCCCAAACCCCCAATAAAACCGCCGGCCCCCAAAAAGACATTTGTTGAATTACCAAAGGTTCTCCGGGAACGGGAATCGCCGCTAACGTACTAGCATCGGCTCGCATCGCCATAACAATCGGCAAAATCATGTAGATAACATAACCCGTTCCTACCGCCGCTAACGTGCCTGTAGGAATCGCCTTCGTCGGATTCTTCAAATCCCCCGACATATTCACCCCAGCCATAATGCCCGTAACCGCCGGAAAAAACACCGCAAACACCGCCCAAAACGGCTCGCGACTCCCCACCCATAATTCAATAACCGTCGGTTCTATAGGCTTTCCTAGGGCAAAGGAAACCAAAGAAAGGACGATCGCGGCCATAATGATATACTGCGCCCGAATCGCTAAACTCGCCGAAGTAATCCCCAACACCGCCACCAACACCGTCGTAATCAACGCCACATACATTTGGTTGAGATGGCCAAAAGTCTGCACCACACTTTCAGCAAAACCAATGGTATAGAGCGCAATCGAAAGCGCCTGAGCGAAATATAACGGAATCCCCACCGCCCCGCCGGATTCTAAGCCCAAAGAGCGACTAATCATATAATACGCTCCCCCCACGCGAACCACCCGATCCGTCGCGATCGCGCTCACCGAAAGCGAAGTCAACCAAGTAATACTGGTAGACAAGGTAACAATCGCCAGCGTCCCCAGCAGCCCCACGTTGCCCACCACCCAACCAAAGCGCAAATACATAATCACGCCCAAAATGGTCAGAATCGATGGGGTATATACACCTCCAAACGTCCCTAAACCTGTACTTGATTCACTATCCGACTCTTGAGGAGATGAAGTTGTCGTCTGTTGAGGCTGGTCATTCATTCTTTTTTATTGGTTATTGGTTGTTGGTTGTTGGTTGTTGGTTGTTGGTTATTGGTTGTTGGTT
>JAWQFT010000234.1:0-3507 GCA_035968055.1 Jaaginema sp. PMC 1080.18
TTACCAGTTACCAGTTACCAGTTACCAGTTACCAGTTACCAATTACCAATTACCAGTTACCAGTTACCAGTTACCAGTTACCAGTTACCAGTTACCAGTTACCAGTTACCAACAACCAACAACCAACAACCAACAACCAACAACCAATAACCAACAACCAACAACCAACAACCAACAACCAACAACCAACAACCAACAACCAATAGCTCAATTTCCCAATAGTCCGCCCCCCATCAGCCCCCTGAGTCCCAATGCCCCTTACACCCTGGGAGTTGGTGACAGCATTCAAGTTGATATCTTTGAAGTTCCCGAATATACTGGCGAATACAAAGTTTTGATTGACGGTACTGTGAATCTCCCGATTATCGGTCGGGTATTAGTTGAAGGCTTAGACCTCAATGCCGTGAGCGATCGCCTCGAACAGCAATATGCTCGTTATATCGTAGACCCCATTATTACCGTCAGCTTAGTTACCGCCCGTCCCATCGACCTCGTTGTCTCAGGAGAAGTCAATCGTCCTGGCGCTTATAACGTAGAAATTGACGGCGGTTCAGAATACCCCACCATCACCGAAGCCATCGAACTCGCCCAAGGTATTACCCGGTCTGCCGATGTCGAAGAAGTCGAAGTCCGCCGCGTTTACCAAGACCGCGAACAAGTCTACAAAGTTAACCTCTGGGACGTTTTGCGAGGTCAATCTTTCGTTCAAGACCTGACCCTGCGCGACGGTGATATCGTTAACATTCCCACCCTCACCGTTGTAGACCTCGACAATATCCGCCAACTTGCCGACAGCAGTCTTGCCCCCGAAGTCATCGAACCCTTTGATGTGGCAGTAGTGGGGGAAGTATTGCGCCCTGGAACTTATGCCGTCAACCAGGGAGGTGGCGACACCAACACCTCTGGGAATAACAACCTACCTACCCTGACTGCTGCGGTACAACTCGCAGGCGGTATTACCCCCAAAGCTGATATTCGCAACGTTACCCTCCGCCGTCAAACCCGTAGAGGCGAAGAACAACTGATCGACATTGATTTGTGGCAACTCCTCAAAGAAGGCGACCTCAGCCAGGATGCCATTTTACAACCCGGCGACACCATTATCATCCCCGAAGCGACCGCCGTTTTACCCGAAGAACTGCCCTCCCTCACCGCCGCCAGTTTCGCCCCCAATAGCATCCGCGTTAGTATTGCCGGAGAAGTGGGGGATGCGGGGGTTTACGAACTACCTGCCAGTACCACCCTCAACCAAGCAATTCTCTCGGCAGGCGGTTTTAATCCCCGCGCTCGTCGCGCTACGGTAGAGTTAATTCGCCTGAATAATGACAGTACCGTGACTCGTCAAACGATTCCTGTTGATTTTGCGGCTGGGATTAATGATGACCAAAACCCGTTGTTGCTGAATAACGATGTCATTGTGGTGAATCGTTCGTTTATTGCCGAAAGTAGCGATTTTCTTAATCTCTTACTCGGTCCGGTGACCAGTTTCTTTACTTTGCTGAATTCGCCATTGAATTTCCTCAATATTTTCCAGCAAAATTAGTGTAGTTAGGGGTAATGTTTATCCGATGATTTACTGGTTTTTTGTTATTAGTTATTGGTTATTGGTTGTTAGTTATTGGTCACAATCTGATGACTGTTTACTGATGACTGATAACTGAAAAAGCCTACTGCCCCTTAATCCCTGATAACTGTTGACTGATGACTGTTGACTGAAAAATATGCGTTTTGCTCGACTTGTTACCTTAATTGTGGGCATCAGTTTCATTTTGGGACTGATGTTGTGGTTGATCGATTCGCTGTATCGGCTTTATATTCAGGTTTCGTTTACTACGCCGTTTTTAGCCAATATTCTGCTGCTGTTGTTGATTGTGTTGTTGGGTTTGTTAATTGCGGCGTTTATTTATTATTTCAATCTATTTTCTTTGCGGAAATCCCCGCGTAATGCTCGCAAACAGCGACGGATAACCACCCGACTCCCGGAACAAAAAGCCGAAGCTGCCCAGGTGAATTTGCAAGCAGTACGTCAGCAGGTGACGCAAATCCAGGATCGAGTGTCTCAAGAGGCGTTGTTGGCGCGATCGCGTATCATTGAATCTACCCTCAATCGCGGGGAGTTGCGAGTGGTCATCTTCGGAACGGGATCGGCGGGTAAAACCTCGGTGGTGAATAGTATCCTGGGGGAAATGGTGGGGGAAGTGAACCCCAGTATGGGAACTACCCAAGTGGGGGAAACCTACAGTTTGCAGTTACCGGGTTTAAATCGCCAAATCCTGATTACCGATACCCCTGGCATTTTAGAAGCGGGAGTTGCGGGGACGCAACGGGAAGAAATGGCGAGAGAATTGGCAACCAGTGCCGATTTGTTGCTGTTTGTGGTGGATAATGACTTGAGGCAGTCGGAATACGAACCTTTGCTTAGATTGGCTGAAATGGGGAAGCGATCGCTCCTCGTCCTCAATAAATGCGATCTTTACACAGAGCGCGATCGCGAAATCATCCTGGCTCGTTTGCGCGAAGTCGTCCGCAACTTTATCGCCACGGCTGATATTATCGCCATTAGTGCCAACCCCCAACCCGCCACCCTCAACACCGGGGAGATCGTCCAACCCGAACCGGATATATTACCTCTGATCAAGCGTTTAGCGGCGGTTCTGCGGGCGGAAGGCGAGGATTTGGTTGCAGATAACATTTTGCTGCAATCTCAGCGTTTAGGGGACGAAGCCCGGCGACTCATAGACAAGCAGCGCCGCCGTCAAGCCGATAAGATTATCGATCGCTATCAGTGGATTGGGGCAGGGGTGATTGCTGTGACTCCCGTTCCCGTGGTGGATATTTTGGCGACGGCGGCGGTTAATGCCCAAATGGTGGTAGAACTGGGCAAAATCTACGGCATAGATTTAGATATGGAGAGCGGACGCGAGTTAGCCCTTTCTCTTGGACGTACCCTGGTGAGTTTGGGCATTGTCAAAGGGGCAATTCAACTCCTCGCAACTGCCCTCCAATTTGCCGTCGCGACTTATCTCATCGGGAAAGCTGTACAAGGAGTTACAGCCGCTTATTTAACCCGGATTGCGGGGAAAAGCTTTGTGGAATATTTCCGCCAAGATCAAGATTGGGGAGACGGAGGAATGACGGAAGTAGTGCAGCGACAATTCCGTTTGGTACAGAAAGAGGAGTTTATGACAGCTTTTGTCAAAGACGCGATCGCGCGGGTTGTCGAACCCCTCAAAGAATCCCTTACAGAAGCCGAGGAATTGGAGTCAGAAGAACCCCAAATTCTGCAAGGAGAATTCGCCCCTTTTCCCCCAGAAGCAGACGACTGGAATGCCCCTCCCCGCCGTCACGATACTTGGTAAGTCAGCGTTTTACAGTCAACAGAAGGGGCAGTAGGCATTGGTTTTTGGGCAGTCGGCAATCGGCAATCGGCAGTCGGGGGATTTTCAGTTACCAGTAACCAACAACCAACAACCAACAACCAACAACCAACAACCAACAACCAACAAC
>JAWQFT010000235.1:0-3330 GCA_035968055.1 Jaaginema sp. PMC 1080.18
GGTTGTTGGTTGTTCATCACAATTCTAATTACTTCCCCCTCTCCCCACTCCTCCCCCTCTCCCCACTCCTCCCCGATTGCCGACTGCCGATTGCCGACTGCCGATTGCCGACTGCCCAAAACGACTTCCCAAAAAACTGATAACTGATGACTGAAAAAGCTGCCCCTTAGTCGCTGTTAACTGAAGAAGCGTCAAGTCAAATCACAATGAACAAACTGATTGTAGCCACCGGAAATCCCGGTAAACTCGCAGAAATGCAAGCCTATTTAGGGGAATATGACATAGAACTGGCCTTGAAGCCCCCGGAAATTGACATTGCGGAAACGGGTACAACTTTTGCCGAAAATGCGACGCTCAAAGCCTCTCAAGTCGCTAAAATGACAAAAGAGTGGGCGATCGCCGATGATTCTGGTTTAGCTGTTGATGCCCTCAATGGCGCTCCAGGCATTTATTCCGCTCGTTATGGCAAAACCGATGCCGAACGCATCCAACGGCTGCTCAACGAGCTAGGAAACACCTCTGAACGTACTGCCCAGTTTGTCTGCGCCCTCGCGATCGCTAATCCTGACGGCGAGATTATTTACGAAGCGGTAGGAATATGTCCGGGGGAAATTCTCACCCAACCCCAGGGAACAGGAGGCTTTGGCTACGACCCAATTTTTTACGTTCGTTCACAACAACAAACTTTTGCTCAAATGTCTCCTGAGACGAAACACCAAATTAGTCATCGAGGACGGGCGTTTGCTCAGTTGTTGCCGCAATTACCAATTACCAATGACTAATTGAGTTTTGGCGCTGAAGCGAGACCAACAACCAACAACCAATAACAAATCAGTAAATTCTTGGGAAAACGTCTTTCCCTGGTGTAGAGAAAATAAACAACCAATAACAAAAAATGACAATTAATCTTAGCAAAGGCACAACTCTTAGTCTGGAAAAAGTAATGCCCAGCCTCGAAGCCGTTTTTGTCGGTTTGGGGTGGGATGTTGGCGGCAGTAATAATCCCTTTGACCTCGATGTGTGCGTGTTTATGTTGGGTGATAACGATAAATTAGTGTCGAATAATCACCTGATTTTTTATAACCAACAAAAATCCCCCGAAAGCGAGCCAGCTTTAGAACTCACGGGCGATAATCGTACTGGGGAAGGAGATGGGGACGACGAAGCGATTATTATGGATTTACGCAAAGTTGACTCGGCAGTCCAAAAGCTTTTAGTAGCAATTACAATTCACGAAGCTGATGCTCGCGGCCAAAACTTCGGGATGGTGAGTAATGCTTATGTGCGGATGGTCAATATTTCCAATCGCGAGGAATTATTGCGCTACGATCTCGATGCTCAGTTTTCGAGTGAGACGGCGGTGGTGATGGCTCGTTTTAGTCGAGAAGGAAATGGCGGATGGTCGATGACGGCAGTGGGTGAAGGTTATCCGGGCAGTTTGGCGGGATTGGTGGGTCGCTATCAATAGCGGCGAATCCCAGAGACGTTTACAATGAGACTTAATAAAAGTACATATATTTTTAAGTCTCGTAACGTCTTTAAGAAGGTTTATGCAGTTCAAAACGGCCAAACCCGGTCTACTCTTAACCCCGCTTTTTTTGATTGCACCATTTTTCCTGTGGGGGACGGCAATGGTGGCGATGAAAGGCGCGATCGCCCATACCAGTCCTTTCTTTTTAGCCAGCGTGCGCCTACTCCCCGCCGGAATTTTGGTGCTTTTGGCGGCTTGGGTGATGAAGTTGCCGCAACCCAAAACGAAGAAAGCTTGGTTGTGGATTGGTTTGTTTGCCTTGCTCGACGGCTTAATGTTTCAGAGCTTTTTGGCGTTGGGATTAGAACGCACGGGGGCGGGTTTGGGTTCGGTGATGATTGATTCGCAACCGATCGCGATCGCCCTTTTATCGAGTTTTTTGTTTGGAGAGGCGATCGGATTCTGGGGCTGGTTGGGCTTACTGATTGGCATTGCGGGGATTAGTTTAATTGGCTTGCCGGATGCTTGGCTGCTCAACTTGGTTCAAGGCAATGGGGGCGAAATTAGCGCTATCGGACAGCAGTTATTGAACAATGGCCAGGGATTGATGTTGCTGGCGGCTTTATCTATGGCAACGGGAACGGTGAGTATTCGCTATGTTGCCCGTCATGCCGATCCGATTGTAGCGACGGGCTGGCACATGATTTTGGGGGGTTTACCCTTGTTGGGCTTTTCTTTAGTCGGAGAATCGCAGCAATGGCAAAATCTGACCGGGAATGATTGGTTAGCTTTGGCTTATGCCACCATTTTCGGGACGGCGATCGCCTATGGTATTTTCTTTTATATCGCTAACCAGGAAAATCTCACCAGTTTTACAGCTTTAACCTTTTTAACGCCAGTTTTTGCCTTGTTATTTAGCCATTTATGGCTTTCTGAAGTGCTGTCTCCCTTACAGTGGTGGGGAGTTGGTTTGACCTTAATTAGTATTTTCGCCATCAACCAACGATCTCGCCTGGAGACTTGGCTGCCAAACTGGAGAGATGGGTTCTTCGACCTTATCGCTAGAAAAGCCCAAAGAATTACCGAACAGTTAAATAAGACGGATTTGTTAGGATAAACCTTCTACCTTGGGAGTTTTGCACCAAAACCTCAACGCGATCGCCCTGACACTCAGCGAAATCGCAGATAAGATCGAGGGAAACTCAACCCTAAAATTCCATCTTTCCTTTGCCGTTTAACGATGCGCTCATTGTTTCGTCCTTCTAGTTTTTCTCCCGCCCTACTTGCCCTCTCCCTCGCTTGTTGGGGAATAGCGGCTTGTCCTAGTTTGGCTGTTTCGTCACCCATCGCCCAAGCCGAATCGCCAGTCGCAACACCTTCCCCTATTCAACCCTTGCGACCTGGCGACCAAGGGGCAGCAGTGATTGCTCTCCAAGAAAAGTTAAAAAAACTAGGGTTTTTTAGCGGGGAATCCGATGGAGATTACGGCACGAAAACCCAAACGGCTGTAGCAGCTTTTCAAGACAGTAAAAACTTAGTTGCTGACGGTATAGCCGGAGAAACGACCCTCGCTAAAATTGACGACGCGATCGCAGCGTCAGAAACCGCTTCAGAAGCCACCACAGAAACCGACGACAATCCCGAAGAAACCCAAAAGCCTCCTCGCAAAAGCAACCGCTTCTTACTCATTGGTGGCGCAGTAGCCACCTTTGTCTTAGGTAGTGTCGGCCTCATCATCATGCTGAGTATTTTCAGCAAAGCCATGCAGCCCCCCCAACTCCCTGAAGACCCCGATCTCGAACCCGAACCCGAACCTTTCGCCACCCCCAACCCCTGCCCCTTATACACATCCGACGCTG
>JAWQFT010000236.1:0-3306 GCA_035968055.1 Jaaginema sp. PMC 1080.18
TGGGGCGCACCCGAACTCACGCTTCAGGAGAGATTTCCTCTTGGCTAGTTGGAGACATCCTGCTAGTTAATGAAGCCTCGATGAATGAAGAATCCTCCTGCCTTTAGGTGGAGGAGCGTCAAGAACAAGGAGACTGGTTAGCCTATTTTCAAGAAATTCCCAGTATTTCCGCCTTTGGAGATACCCCCCAAGAAGCCCTCGAAGAATTGCAGACGGCATGGGAGATGTGCAAAGACGAATATCGAGCGCAAAATCGAACCATCCCTATCCCGCAAAATCGTAACTCTCAAGTCGCGTAATTCAATTCTATAGTACTGCGTTTGTGGCTTGAGACATCATACTATGACTCAAAGTAGAAATGGTGGGCGATGCCCACCCTACTATGGTGTAGCGTAGTGGTAGAGAGAACCAGAATTATGAATCAAACTCAACCCTTTATTTCTTCCCTCAATCAATCAGAGCTAAAGTTTCGAGTACCACAAACAATTAACCCATCACCCCAACCGCAGCAAGTCGCCTTATTAGTTACCCCAGAATATGAAGGCATTACCCGTAATGGGGGGATTGGCACATACTATCGCACCCTCAGCGAAAAGCTAACAGCAGCAGGATTTTATACGATTTTACTTCTAGCTCAAACCCATCAGAAATTTGGCGGCAAATCGACTGACACAGCAATCGAGCATACTTTTTCTTTAGGTGAATGCCCGGATTTTCTCGATTTATCTCCACAACAAGAAAGCCTGCTATTACAGCTTCAGCAAACATCACAAATCGAGTATCAAAACTACTGTACTTTATTTTTTGTTCAAGCATTTACACAACTTTTTGGTAATGCTTATATTTATATCGAATTTCCCGAAATGCTGGGTTTAGGATATCGCACTATCCAAGCCAAACAAGCGGGAATTTTACCGAAAAATTGCATCACAGCAGTAACATTGCATAGCGGCCAAGAATGGATGTCTGAAGCCCATAATCAGTATGTTTCTGCTGTCCCTCATTGGTTTTGGTCAACCCGTCATTACGAGCAATACTGCTTTGAAAATGCCGACCTTGCGTTCTTTTTATCGCATTTTCTCAAGAAAAAAGTAGAGCAGTATGGTTGGAAAACCACACATAGTTTACATCTTCCCTTCTGCTTTTCAGTGCTTGAATCTACTCCAGAAATACCAACACCTCAAAAAGAGTTACAACAAATTGTTCCCCCAGACAGAATTCCTTTAGTGTTTTTCGGTCGCTTGGAAGAAAGGAAAGGCTTTTTGACTTTTATAAAAGCACTGCAATTACTCGCTCCTAATATTACTAATAAAGTTCAGGTTATCTTTTTAGGTAAAAATGTCACCTTACAAGGACAAGAATCGAGACATATAGACAGTCATCAATATATAGAAAACACAATCGGCAAAAACTGGAAATATAGCACGATTGATAACTTATTTAGTCGAGATGCGATTAATTTCATTCGTTATTTAAACTCTCCGATTGTTTGTTTAACCAGCCATCAAGAAAATTTCCCTAATACAGCCTTAGAAATGGGACAACTCCCGATTCGTTTGGTTGTTGCGGATACAGGAGGATTCCAAGAAACGTTAAATTTGATTCAACGTCAATGGGGTTTATATTGGTTTACCCCTGAAGATGCCAACGCTTTAGCTAAAGCAATAACCCAGGCTATTTCCAGACCTCCAGAAGTTATAGATACGCCAAAACCAGAGTTTTTGCATGATGTTAATAAACGCTTGCTGAATCAAAGATGGGAGTACATGAAGCAGACTTTCTACTCACTAGAAATATCACCTGCGACTCAACCAAACTCAAGTCAAGCCAGAGAATGGATATTGGGTATGACTTCAATGGAAGAACAGCTTTTTCTCGAAGACTATGCTCGAAATCATTATTTCGGTCAAGGGGAAATTGTTGAGTTAGGATGCTGGTTAGGGTCGTCAACTATTTCTCTAGCGAAAGGGTTAGAAAAAAGTGATAAAGTCAGCAATAAAAACAAGCGTATTCATGCTTACGATCTATTTATTTGGTGTGAATCCGCTAATATGAATCAAAGTGTAATAGGTACTTCTGTAGAAGGAAAGTATAGGGAAGGAGAAAGTTTTTTAGAGGAATATTTAAGCTGTATTAAACTTTGGCAACACTTAATCCAAGTTCATCCTGGAGATTTAACTCAACTGGGTTGGAATCAAAATCCAATAGAATTTTTATTTATCGATGCTATGAAATCTTTTGAATTAGCCAATAGCATTAAGCAAAATTTTTTTTCGGCATTAATTCCTAATGTTTCTATCATTGTTCATCAAGATTTTGCTCATTTTTATACTTCTTGGATTCATTTAATGATGTATCGTTTGCGAGATTATTTAGTTCCTATGGATCATTATTTTATGTATTCTTCGAGAGGCTTTCGTTATGTAAAAAAAATACCTGAACATCTTTTAATCACTAATTGGTCTCTCAAAAACTTTTCCCCAGATGAAGTGGAAGCCGCGTTTAGTTATTCTCTGGAAATTACTCCCAAACGAATGCAAGCTAATATTATGGCGGCTAAAGTGATGTATTTTATTCATACTAGACAGTCGGAACGGGCAAGTTTAGAATTTAAGAAAGCAGTATCACAAGTAGGGTCTAACGAATGGCGGGAGTTAGTAGATGTACAAAAATGCGCTAAAAAATATTATGCTCTAGATTTATTGGCATAGTTGTCCTTTACACCTATCTTTCGTAGGAGAAGGGCTGTAGTGCCGTGACACACTTTAAATGGTGGGTTACGGCGGATAGCTAGATTGCAGTCATAGCGGAAGTTTTAGCCGCCTAACCCACCCTACATGAAAGCCTCATTTTAACCGTGTCACTACAATAGTACGTTTTCTAGTTGGGATATTGAGTTTATCGTAAGCCCTCACCCCAAACCCCTCTCCCACGGGAGATGGGCTTAATTTACCAAAAATTCTGGGTTTAAAGCCCCGTCCTTATAGGACGGCTTTGTATTATAATATCGGTGTGCGAGTGACCAGTAATGTGGGCCGCACTACAATAAACCTAACCAACTCAATAGTTAAAGTCAGGGGTTTTCAGCACAATCCTTGTTGATGTAAAACTTTAGGGGTGTAGTTGTGAAAACCAACTTTTGCGTCCGGGCAGGGCGTATCTTGGAGCAGAAACCCAGAAATAAAACGCTCGTTGAGTCGGTCTGGCGGGGACTAAGGGGAGGATATTTAGGTGTCTGTCGAGCCAAAGTCTAGTTAGGGCTTGCTGAAAAAGTGATTGAACAAAATCTCAAAAAGCAGGGGTGTA
>JAWQFT010000237.1:0-3287 GCA_035968055.1 Jaaginema sp. PMC 1080.18
GTATGGGGTGGGACGAGTGGCTTTTAACCGTCAAGCTGG
This sequence comes from Jaaginema sp. PMC 1080.18, assembly GCA_035968055.1. Taxonomy (GTDB): domain Bacteria; phylum Cyanobacteriota; class Cyanobacteriia; order Cyanobacteriales; family Spirulinaceae; genus Jaaginema. The sequence goes on from JAWQFT010000237.1 coordinate 40, forward strand.
GTTGTGGGGGGCGGCGTTTATAGCGGTATCGCCGTTTGGGGTGTACCAATCCCAAGAAGCCCGACACTATACTCTACCGATTTTACTAATTACGTTGGGCTTACTGTGTTTGTTGCTGCTTCACCGGGATTTACACCGCCAGAAAGTTAGGCTGGGGCCTTGGTTGGGGTTGGTATTGCTCAATAGTTTGGGGCTGTATGTGCATTATTTCCACTTTATTGCCTTGGCGGCACAGGGTTTGACGTTATTGTTTATTTTATGGCTAAATCGGGCGTTTAAGCTCAAAATCTGGATTCTGAGTGCGATCGCGTTCGGGATACCGCTATTACTATATTGGCCTTGGTGGTCGGTTTTACTGTTTCATTTCAACAATCCGAAGGCAAGTTGGCTACCCGAACCGAACCATATTACGCCGATTTTACAAATGTTGTTGAGTGTGGTGTTGATGATTGTTGCTCCCCCGGTGGAAAGGCAACCTTGGGCAATTATGATTGGGGGAGTCGCGATCGCGTTGGTGTTCGCGATCTGGCTATTAAGGCAGCTATTGAGAGGTTGGCCGTTGCTGCGGCGACAATATCCCGAAACTACAGCGATTTTGAGCGTTTTTGTTTTGGCGGTGTGGGGGCAGTTTTTCGTCATTATTTACGGTTTGGGTAAAGATGTTAGCGTCGCTCCGCGCTACAATTTTGTTTATTTTGCGGCGCTGTGCGTGCTTTTTGGGGCTTGTTTGCAGCAGCTAACCCCCAAGCAAAAGCTGAATTACCGAGGTTTACTGGCGTTAGCGGGGGGCTGGGTTAGCAGTATTTTGACGATTTATAATTTGGCTTTTCTCAAGCCTTATCATCCTTTACCTGTGGCAACGCAGTTACAAACAACTCCACTCCCAATGCTGATGGTGATGGGTTATCATTACCCTTTGGATATTTCTTTAGGATTGAGTTATGCCCTGGCGTTAGATACTCTACAATTACCTGACGAGAAGCGTTACGTTATTTTTTTGGACAATCGAGGGGGATATGAAGCAATTTGGCAATTTTTGACTTTAGAATTGCCCTTGACTCCCCAGAGTGTGTGGATATTTGGACCGGGATTGATTGAGGAGGATTATCCTGCGTCTTTGCTCCTTTCTGGGAAAGCACAATGCGATCGCGATCCTGGGGCTTATTATCGAGTGGGTGTACCTTACCAACTATATCGCTGCGGGCGATCGCCACAGCTTTGAGCCAAAAAAGCGGATTGTACGGTTGCGGCGCGATCGCGGGGAATAATAAATCTACAAGGTGACTCCAAGTTGTTAGGAGTTGAGTTGACTGAGGGGATTCTCCAAAAGCTGACCTTGTAAGTGAAGTAACATCAAAGATAAATTGAAGGTAGAATTGCCCTGACTTTTAAATTTATCCTTGGACTGAATCCCCAAAATGTTTACTGTAGTATGAAAAATCCCTTTGCTGACCTCGATAGTGTAGCGCGCCAGTTAAAAAGTATGGAACGAAGAAAAAAGCCGAAAATGCTGGTAGTCGATGACGAACCCGATAATCTCGACTTATTGTATCGTACCTTTCGGCGAGACTTCCGCGTGTATAAAGCTGATAGTGGTATTAATGCCCTGGAAATTTTACAAAAAGAAGGGGAAGTCGCGGTGATTATTTCCGATCAACGAATGCCAGAAATGAAGGGAACAGAATTCTTGAGTCAAACTGTTCCCCAGTTTCCCGATACGGTACGAATTATTTTAACGGGATTTACGGATGTCGAAGATTTAGTCGAAGCGATTAACTCCGGTCAAGTTTACAAGTACATTACCAAACCTTGGGACCCCAACGAACTCAAAGGAGTTGTCGAACACGCGGCTGAAACTTACGATCTCCTCAAACAACGCACTGAGGAGTTACAGCGATCGCATCTCCAAACCCTGCTAATGGCTGAAATTGTGATGATAGCTCAAACAGCAGACTCGGTGGCTGTCGGGTTAGACGGTTTGGCTGTGGCGATTGGTAAAAGTTTTAAAACAGAGGGTTGCGTGGTACAGTTGGTCAAAGAAAACGCGATCGCCCCGATGAGCGGACAATACCAAACTGAGGGTTTTACAACTCTAACACTAGAGGGCGACCCCCTGGCGACCGAGGCGATCGCGACCCAGAAAATGCAAGTTTGGGTGAATGGTACTAGCACTCCCGCACCTCCAGGGGCTGAACATTATGGGGAAGCCGGGGTACAACTTCATTTAGTCGCGCCAATTTTATATCGCGATCGCGTCCAGGCAGTTTTGTCTCTCCAATGGCAAAAACCCAGTCCTCCCCCAGAAAACGAGTTGCAGTTAATTCATCTGACGGCGCAACAAGTCGCACTGCCCCTTAAACTGTTAGAAGCTCATTAGTTTTGAGAGTTGGGAATGGCTTCAGATATCAAGGCGCTCTTTGACCGCATTGCCCCAGTTTACGACAACCTCAACCAAGAACTCAGTTGGGGTCAGCACCAAGTTTGGAAGCGCATGGCGGTGAAGTGGAGTCGCGCTAAACCGGGGGATGCGGCCTTGGATATTTGTTGCGGGAGCGGCGATTTAGCCCTGCTTCTCGCGGCGATTGTGGGGAAAACGGGTAGGGTTGTGGGGGTGGATTTTGCGACGGCTCAGTTGGCGATCGCGGCACAACGAGGACGCGATCGCGCTCCCGATCTCAATCTCACTTGGCTTGAAGGCGATGCCTTAGCGCTTCCCTTTGATAATGCTACCTTTGACTGCGCTACGATGGGCTACGGACTGCGGAATGTTGTGGATATACCGCGCTGTTTGCAAGAGTTACACCGCGTCCTCAAACCCGGTGCAACGGCGGCAATTCTCGATTTTCATCGCCCCACAAATCCCGTCCTACAAGCCTTACAGCAATGGTATCTCGACGCGATCGTCGTCCCCACGGCTGCTCGTTGGGGTCTCAAGTCAGATTACGCCTATATTATGCCCAGTTTGGAGCGCTTTCCCCAAGGGCCAGAGCAGGTCAAGTTAGCCCAAACTGTTGGTTTTCCTCACGCCATCCACTATCCCATCGCTGGCGGACTGATGGGTGTATTGGTTGTAACAAAAGATTTAAATTGACGACTCCCCCCGTTAAGCTCCTCTCGTCGCTATAACGGGGGATTCTTTGTTCGCAGAGGCTACTTGCTCAGACAGGATTTCTCCTGAAAAAGTAGAGGTATTCTCTCGATAAAGCGTTTAGGCTATCTTGTAGCCAAGTTCCCGAATGCCCTGCGGT
>JAWQFT010000238.1:0-3230 GCA_035968055.1 Jaaginema sp. PMC 1080.18
TTTCTCGCTTTGTAAAGGGATGTAACGAAATTTATTCTTATACATAATATAAGTTTTATTAATAACTACGATTATCTCTGGGTCTAAGGGCTAAAAATCGAAATAAATGTACTGTAAGCCACCTTGGGGCGCATAAAGCCAAACAATGTATAAACTCAAGGGAATTAGGATGATTTTAACGGGCCAATTGAGTTGTAGTTTCAAACTGTTTTGGCATAAATGAGTAAAGGCCATCGAGAGGGCGATCGCGATCGCAATAGCAGTGAGGGCAAAACGCTCTAAACCTAGAGCTTCGATATAAACCTTTTGCACAAACTGAATATCCCCTTCATAATGCCAAAGATGTTGTAACAACAATCCCGAACGATCGACACTGGGCAAACGGAAGAAAATCCAAGTCCCAAACACCATAAATTGAGTCATAGCCCAAGCCAAAACTACACCAGGGACGCTTTGCCAAAATTTGGCGAGAGGCTCTACTTCCTGACTTAAGGCTTCTGTGAGGCGATGAATTGCTAAAGCAATACCGTGGAGAATTCCCCAAATAACATAGCCCCAAGCTGCTCCATGCCAAATTCCCGCAATTGCCATGACTAAAAACAAATTCAGACAAGTCCGGGCTAAACCTTGGCGCGATCCTCCCAAGGGAAAATAGAGATAATTCCGCAGCCAACTGCCCAATGTAATATGCCAACGCCGCCAAAAATCGGCAATACTCACGGCAAAGTAGGGAGCATTAAAGTTTTCCGGTAAATTAAACCCTAAAAGTAAAGCGCTACCGCGAGCCAAATCTACATAGCCGCTAAAGTCGAAATACAACTGCAAGCCATAGGCAAAGATAGCCAGCCAGAGATCGCCACTGCCCGCGCGTTCGAGGTTGCCGAAACATAAATCCACAAAAATGCCCAAATGATCGGCAATTAAGGCTTTTTTGACGGCACCAGAGGCGATGAGCCAGAGTCCTTGGGTAATTTGATTGAGGCGAGGTAATGGTTGGTTTTGAAACTGAGCGGCAAAGGGGTGATAGCGAACAATCGGCCCGGCAATTAATTTAGGAAAGAAGAATTTGTAACTGGCAAAGTCGAGGAAACTGCGAGTAATAGGTGCGCCACGATAAACATCGACGAGATAAGCAATACATTCAAAGGTAAAAAAGGAAATACCCAAGGGGGGAATCAGATGCGATCGCACCCCCGTCGCCGCCGCCATGGCCTCGGGCCAGTTTAGCAGGGCAGCGAGGGTTTCGAGGAGAAAGGGAATATATTTAAACCCAACCAGGAGTAAAACATTCAGGGTAATGCCGAGAATCAGCAGTTGGGTGGCTCGTTGATTCCACACCTGCTGCATTTGTTCCCAATCTTGATTAGATAACTTGGCGTGTTGGGGCTGATTATTTTGTTGAGTTTGACGAGCAATGGCCTGACCGAGATAAAAGTTGAGATAAGCGATCGCGCCGAGTAAGACAATATTAAGATAAGCGATCGCCACCAAGGACGTACTAGCGCGATCGCCTTGAATTTGTAGTAATAAATAAAACCCTACACTCGCGATCGTCAAAACCCAAAGTTGTGGGAGATGGGGAGTTGTCGTTGGGGAATGTGGAGTCGCGATTTCCTCTTTTGGGGGATGACGGGGTCGCAGCAACCAATAACACCCCAGCACCACTGCCAAAAACAAACCGTAGGGAAGTTCAATAAAGGTCATTTAACGCGGCCAAGGAATAGATTTATTTTGGGCTAAAGCCGTCGAAACCTGATAAGCGCCATAACGATTCAGATGGCTGGGATCGGAATACAAATCGTACTGTGTTGTCCATTGCTGCCCCCAATCTAAGAAAATCAATGATGTTTCGGCAGCTTGGCTTTGCAGATAAGCGACAAATTCTTGTTCGTAAGTTAAGCGTACTTCGTCGAGATAATCGTCAGAGAGCGGTAGATTGAGCAAAACTAAGTCAATATCGCGATCGCTCAAAAATTGCGTCACAGCTTGCAAGGATTGAGCTTGATAGCCTTGTAAAGAGAAAGACTCATAATCGCTATCATAAGCCCCTTTTACCCTAGGATGACGTTCGTAATAAGTTTCTGGGTCAAAGCGGACTGCCAAAGGTAGAAAACCGTCAATATCAATTTCTTCGGTGTAAGTTAGTTCTGCCAACATTGCCGCTTGTTCGGGGTCGATTTGCGGTTGGGGCAGCCAATCACCCCAGGTTTGCCGTAGTAAAGCTTTGACTTGGGTGCGACGGTTATAAGTGCTTAAAACAGTGGCTAAACTGGCGTTGAGACTTTGGTCGATGTTGTTGTAGGTTTGAGCAACTTGGTTATCAAATTGAGTCAACCAAGATTTGTTGAGATTGGGGGCGTTGGTAGAAGTGACAACCTCGCGGTCTGCTTGTAATTTTTGGTAGCCCACCGAGGATAAAATGGCTTCGTAAGTGCGATCGGGCCGACCGCTATTAAACGCCCGCGCGCCATCAGCCCAGACGATCAAATGCGGCAGTTGTTCGGGGGTCAAGATTTGCCGCAGAATTAAGTCTACAACCTGAGCGGTTGCACCATTGATGCCAAAGTTAAAGATTTCAACATCTTTGTACCCTTGTTGGGCAAGAGCGATTTGTAAGGTTGTGGGGTCAATGCCCCGCATGGCTCTAGAACTCCCGACAACCAAGACATCGGGTACGCCTTGGGTGCGAAGTCGCTCTTGGTACAACGCCAGTTTTTCATCAAGCAAGCGATTGTTAAAGGTGGGATTGTTGGCTCTGGCATCGGCTAAGATAGCGGCGGTGGTGGCACTGTCAATTTCGCGATTGGTAAATTCTGCGGTGTTGAAGGTGGTGTTGTTGGGGACAGTGTTGGGTAGGGTAATGTCTTCGTTAGGGGCGGCTTGAGCGGGAATGGTAAAGGAAGTTTCGAGGGTGGCAGTGGCGCTATTGGGACGCTGAGATTGACGATCGAGCCAACGTCCGGTGAGCCAATCGAGTTGCGTAGCGATCGCGATACCCGCCACAGCACAAGCGATCGCGGTTTTGACTTGACGGCGTTCTTGGGCATTATGACGGCGAGTTAAACTCAAAGGAGTCGAGCGCGTCAAGTTAGCCTGGGCTTCGGGGTCGAAGGGAATGAATAAGGGCGTAGCACAAAGAAAGTCATTGATGTAACTGGCAGTCATCGCACTCCAACTAACTGGGGTGTTGGGGGTTGGGGCGGTAATTTCTGGAGTGGTAGGGGTAGGGA
>JAWQFT010000239.1:0-3130 GCA_035968055.1 Jaaginema sp. PMC 1080.18
TAGGATTCTTGTATCTATTTTTAGTTAGTTCATTAGTACCATTCAACACTTCTGGTTTAGCAGTGAAATAACTAAATTACAATCTCCATTGGGAAGTGATTGTCGGGCAACCGATTGCAATCTTGACAATTGGCTGTTACTAATACCCTCATCCAAGCTTAAATATCCAACTTTTTTTTGAAGATATTGTTCTAGCTTTTGCTCCAACAGTCTTTGTGCCATTTGTTCAGCCAAAAGCTGCGAGCCTTCGCTTCTTAACGGCGGTAAGCTGGAAGGACTAGATAGCTTTGCTAATTTTACTTGAATATATTCATTGTTGAGCCAATTGACAGCAATTCGCCCGAAACCGTCTTCTCTTCTTTCTCCAATTCCGTAAGTTTCAAGTCGCCGAATTTGTTCTGAAATAATCTCAATATCTTCACTTTCAAAAACAACCACGCTGCCTGCTGCTAAGGCTGGAACTTGAGGTAAAGGCAATCCCCATTTGCGGTTGAAACCACCGATGAGGGTACTGCTAGTGAAAATACCTCCTGGTTTAGGTTGAGGCAAGGCTATATTTAAAACATCCTCGATCGCTTGTTTAATCAAACTTGGATCGGCTACAGGTTGACCCCAGTCGTTTCTTAACAGGGTGTCACTGAGAAGAGTGATGCTCAAAACTTCATCATTTTCTCGGTCTTCTGCTGAAATTCCTATTTCGTTCCAGTGACCAGTAGATAGTTTTGTTTCGATAATTTTAGTATGTCCATATCCAGCACTTTGAGAACCTCCTAACCAAATATTGGGTTCGGCTAATAAATTCTGAATGGTTTCTACATCGTCATCTTCGCAAAGAATGATAGATTGAAAGGTTTGTCCTGTATCTAAGGCATCGTAGCGGAACAATTCACCTTGGTTATCTGTAGAACGTCCTTTTTTACGATCGCGGAAATTATGAATATTAATTCGGCGCTTTTCTTTGTATAGTTTGATAACTCCCCGTTCTTTTGCCCAGAAGTATTCACCAACAGACTTAGGAGTTTCTGGATTATCTCCTCTATGAATACTGAAATCATATACAGTGGGTGATTTATCAGTAAGTTCGGCATCCTTATCCTTGAACCAAGACTTAGGTATAGGCAAAGTACGTTTATTTTCCTGGCTCAAAAGATAAGCATTTAAGTAGCGAGTACTTTTGGCATCAAAGAAAAGTCGCTTCACCTCATCATTGGTTAAGTCAAGTTCTGATAATCGATGTTGCTTCATATAACGCCCAATAATTGCACCACGAATCATGCTGCCAGGAATATAAGGATATGACACATCACTGTTTGGGTCGCCTTGAAATGAAGTAGCAAGAACGGGTTGCTGAGTTTCTAATGTCAAAGTAATTGCTTTCATGCAGCTTTATCCTTAATTTCTTTACCAAAATAGTTAAGATATTGATGAGTAATGTCATTCCCTTCTGAATCGTGTAACCTACATTGAACGTGACCTCGACCTCGATTACGTCCACTACCCAAGCGTCGGAGTGCCATAGCGCCAACAGCTAAAAGCGAGAGCATTTCATCATTGGGAACTTCCTCAAAAATTAAGTCGGCAGAAAAACACAGGTCGCGCAAAACTACACGATATGAACGCAAACTTCCCTCATCTGCTGTACCCGATTGTACATTTATTGCAGTTTGACGACGGATAGTTGTCAGGGAATCAAGCACCTCCGTTTTTGTTAACGTTTCATCATGAATTTGGAAAGCAATGGCTTGACGCAAGTCATCAGGTAAACAAGCATCTCCTACATGAACTGCTGCCATTGTTCCAAGGTTGCTACCAAGCGTACCGAACAAATTGCAAGCAACCTTTTCCCAATCCTGTTTATGATGAGAAAGTACAGCGATTAAATTATCGCATTCTTCACTTAGCAATCCCTTAAGAGTACGTCCTCGTAAGTAGGGAAACCCATAAATATCATGCTCTACTTCTTGGTCGATCAAACCCGCTACTCCATCCCCACGTCCGAAGGTGGTATCACTCAGCAGTTTGATTTTCAGTTGATAAATTGACATCTGGTTATTCCCTTAATGAGATATAAAATTCCATTGCTTCAATAGCATCAAAATAACCACAAATTCCATTTAGCCAAGCTTTTTTAGCTAAATCTGTACTTTGACCGCTAAATTCTGGGAAGGTTGGTAGTTGCTCATCCTTTATTCTGTAGTTTTTGAGAAACTTCTGTGTTGCATCAGTCCCTTGACGCAGCACTTCTCGTAAGGTAATTACCTTATTTTTTCGACCTTTCCATTCCTCATCATCGTTAAAGTGTTTGACAACTTTTGTGAAACCTTTCCAAGTCCGCCAATCACTATCTTGTTCTTTTCTCAAACTTACAGGTCGCATTGCTAAACTACCTGCTGGTACTTGATACTCGCGCTGACGAATTTCCGAAATTGACCCGCTTAAGCCACTTGCTGCTAAATGCCAATCTAAAGCTGAGAAATCTCCTTTATTTTCATCTTTGACGAACTTTTTCGCTTTTCGGCATAAGTCTTCGCTCAGTTCATAAGCTCGTACAAAAGGGTAGTGAGTTTTAACAACACATATTCCAGCACAAGCTGTGAGAGGATTTTTACCATCTTCATTGCCTACAACTGGCTGTTTCTCAAATTCTTGCAAAAAAATAGCTGCTAGTTCTAATCCCAATCTTCCATCACAAACAAAAGTGACATCATCACCACCATAAACTAGAGGGCGAAAAGGTAAATAGTTGTCTTTAATTTCAAATTTACCCTTGACTTGTTTCTTGCCATCGTTATCTACCTCAATAGATTTAACCAGTATCTCCACCATCTTTTTGAGGGCATTGATACCTGCCCGATTAACGCTATGGGACAGTTTACGCATAGCGATAATGTAGTCACGATTGCATTTATCTTTACCAAATTTTTGAAAGCGTTTACCCATGCTATTGCCATCAGCATGAATCACAGCAACATAGCTAGAATCTCCTTCTGAACGACCCATTTTGTCAGTTCTTAGGGGAAATTTATACCCTCCTAAAGAAGTAGCAAAGATTTCTTGTAATTTATCGTTGGCTTGACGGCTCTACCGAGCTTGCGGTGCTAAAGTATTAGCAATGCCAGCCAAAAGAAGT
>JAWQFT010000240.1:0-1650 GCA_035968055.1 Jaaginema sp. PMC 1080.18
GGTCATTGCTGGGGGGAGGGGGTGTAAATTCGCTTTTGGCGAGGATGAGGGCGGATTTGAGGGCATTTTCAAAGTTGAAGTAGCCGTGACAAGAGAAGTGAGCGCAGTGGGCGTTTTTAAGCGAGTCGGTGGTGTCTAAATCGGCGGGGTTGCTGGGGTTGGCTTGGACGATGCCGGGTTTTTCGGCTTGGTCGTGTTTGAGGATGTGGGCGGGCTTGAATAGGGTTTGGATGGCTTCGACCTCCATATCGGTGAATTTGAGGTCTTGGGTGGGATTCTGGAGGGCAAAGAGGCGATTAAAGTCGGGGCGTTGGTCGATGCGGTTTTGGGCTTGTTGCAAGACTTGGCAGTTGGGGGCGTAGGCGACTCCTTGGGGGAATAGGTCTTGGAGGAAGTTGTCCTCACCCCCAACCCCTCTCCCACTGGGCGAGGGGAGAGAGATAGGAAGGGCGTGGAGGGGGAACAAATGCAGGAACAGGTGAGGGATGAGGATGAGTTTTTGGCAGGTGGGGAATTGGGTTTGGAGTTTGTCTAGGATTTCGTCGAGGTGGAGGATGGGGGAGAGGGTGGCGAGGCTTTGGGAAAGGTTGTCTCGCCATTCGTCGGTGTTAGTGATGTAGTTGCCGAGGTAGTTTGCTGTCCAGTTGATGAGGTTTTGGCGGTCTTCCTCGGTAGATGTCCAGAGGTCGAGGCTGTGTTGAGTCAGGGTGAAGGTGAGGATTTTATCCGGTAGGATGTACCACTCTAGGATGGCGGTTTCGTCATCGAGGAGAGCTTGCATGGCTGAGAAATCTAGGGGTTGGTAGGGTTCGAGGTTTTGCTTGGCTTGGCGGAGATGGTTGAGATGGGTGGGGTTGGGGTTGGGGTTTTGTTCGGCTTGGGCGATTTGGTTTTTGAGGTTTTGGAGTTTTTGGCGGTTTTCTGGGGGCATAATGCCGCCGGGATAGGCGTTGCGGGTGGCGATGAGTTCGACTAGGTTGCGGGCTTTGCTGCGGTCGGCATATTCAATGGCAGCCGGGTTTCTGCCCAAAGCCAGACAGACCTCTACCATGCCCCGATAAACTTTATTCCATTCTTCGTTAAAGTTGCGTTTGTAGCCTTCGCTATCGTCGCCAATTTCCCCCCGCAGATATTCCACTCGTTCTAGGGCAGTTTGGAAGCTGCTGTAGGCGTTTTCTAGGGCGGTTTGGGTTTGTGCGGGGCTGTTGTCTGGGAGGCGAGATTGAGCTTGGTACGCAAAGCCTTGGTTATTGAGAGTTCGTGCTAAGTCGCGGGCTAACCCCAACCGCCGCAGAATCTCTGCTGCGGTGTCGTAAGCGGCGATCGCCTCATCGAGATTGAATGCCGGGTTGATGCCCATCTCGGCTTGGGTTTTGCGGGCTACCCCTAAGTTAGTCAGGGTTTGTGACAGGTCTTTTTCCAATCCCAACCGCCGCCGAATCTCTGCTGCCGTGTCGTAAGCCGCGATCGCCTCATCGAGATTGACGGCCGGGTTGATGCCCATCTCGGCTTGGGTGCGGCGGGCATTCCCTAAGTTAGTCAGGGTTTGTGACAGGTTTTTTTCCAATCCCAACCCTCGCCGAATCTCTGCTGCGGTGTCGTAAGCCGCGATCGCCTCATCGAGATTGACGGCCGGGTTGATGCCCATCT
>JAWQFT010000240.1:1750-1956 GCA_035968055.1 Jaaginema sp. PMC 1080.18
ACAGGTTTTTTTCCAATCCCAACCCTCGCCGAATCTCTGCTGCGGTGTCGTAAGCGGCGATCGCCTCATCGAGATTGACGGCCGGGTTGATGCCCATTTCAGCTTGGGTGAGGCGGGCTATCCCTAAGTTATTCAGGGTAGAAGACAGGTCTTTTTCCAATCCCAACCCTCGCCGAATCTCTGCTGCGGTGTCGTAAGCGGCGATC
>JAWQFT010000240.1:2056-3047 GCA_035968055.1 Jaaginema sp. PMC 1080.18
GCCTCATCGAGATTGACGGCCGGGTTGATGCCCATCTCAGCTTGGGTGCGGCGGGCTATCCCTAAGTTAGTCAGGGTTCGGGCGCGTTTTTCGGGGTTATTTTCCCGTAGGGCTAACACCACCGCATAACCCCCCAAAGCAATGTCTAATACCTCCCCATAGCGACCATAGGGAAATTGTCGAATACTGGTACAGGTATTTTCCACTAAACCCGCGATGGCTTCGGCTTCGTCGGGGTTTTCAGCCAGGAAACCCTGCACCCATTGGCTAATCGTCTCTGCCAAAACCGGGACAAGCAGGGTCATATTTTGCCGCATCACCTCATGGACTGCTACTGCATTCCCCCCGCTTTCTATCTCCGCTTTGATGAGTTGTCCCCAAAACTGAGTTAAAGCCTGTTGCGAGTTGGTTTCTGTTCCTTGACTCCTTAAAAATGTCGCTATTTGCTGCGCCAAATTCTGCACGAATCTCGCCTCATTCTCCTGTCCTTCTGCCTGCATCTGCGCCGCCACTTGCCGACACATTTGCACAAATTCCTCATCGACCAATTCCAGATTACGGTTGAGGACGTTGTTTTCTTCGCCACTCGGACAGGTGAGGAGTTCTTGAATCAGACTGAGATAAGCTTGGATGCGTTGTTCGTTCATGGAGAGAAGGAGACGAGCTGGTATTCCTTCTAACCTACGATGTAATCTTTTGCAGTCCGGACTATTCTCTCAGTTTTAGCGCAAAGCCCCCCTGAAGTAAGCGGTTTTGTCTTAAATCTTGGTAAAGGAATCGCGATGCTGCTAGAAACCCGGTTTCGTTTCCGGCGGCTAGTAGTCCGGTTTTTCCCGGAAAAGATGAGTTACAATCATCAAAACCTCCTGGGTCTGAAACCCCGTCCTGTCTTGCCGAGCATTCCCTTGCGCCTTACGGCGGCGCGGGGTCTCGGCGCTTTAAGGACGGCTTTGTATTTTTCGGGTAAAATTGGCAATATCGAGCAGCGAAA
>JAWQFT010000241.1:0-3044 GCA_035968055.1 Jaaginema sp. PMC 1080.18
ACCTCAATCGGGTCAAGTTCCAACCAAGCCCGTAAACCCTCATGGTGTAAAAGGTCGGGTTCAGCATCGTCATTCTTATTAGATTGACTATATAAGTCCACAAATAGCTTTTTGAAGTTCAGCCAATCCCCCACCAACGAGGAAATATGACTTTGGCTCAGACCCACTACCTGACCGATATCCCGTTGAACTAATCGCTGACCCGAACGCACGAACTGACGGGCAGTTTGGGCAATCTTCCACTTCGAGATTTGTTTATCAGTCCCCGCTTCGGGGCAAAACTCAAAAGCTTGTCGATTAATCACCTTAATGCCATAACGTTCCGACAAGAAAGACAAATCCTGTCCTGTCGCGACAAAATCCATGACAAACTCCTGGTCGGGATAACGATGAGCGCGGGGACGACCCACCATCTGCATGATTTCCGCCTCAACCCGCGCTCGATACCAATCCTCAAAGCCGTCTAAAGAACCAAACAAAGCCAAATAATCATCTTGTAAACCGCCAACATTGGCATAAGGAGAACCAAAAATAGCTAAGTTCGAGCAGCCCTCAAACTGATTGCTACCCCGGTTATGGTTAAACCAATACCCATCAATATCCGGTTCTCCCTTAATGCCAATAAACTGCACGTTGGGGTCAATATCTCGCCAAGCCTGCTTATAAGCCGCAATACGAGCCAACCCCTTCTCCGAACGAACCATCGACCCCAAACCCTCAATGTGGGTGTTGTAGATGGTGAGATTATCCAGCTTCGGTTGGACTTGTTCGATTTCAATAATTTGATGAGCATCCCGTCCCAGGACTTGAGCCATATAACCGCGATGGGGAGTCGCATCGAGTAGCAACACCAAACCAAAAGCATTGAGATAATCCTGGTGACGGGTATCTCGAACCGTAACCGTGACCTGATTACCCTTAACTCGTAAAGCCCCTTGAGCTAAACCACCCCAAACTGCCAGCAATTGGTAAAGGGCATTATGGGGCAAATCCGAGAAACTGGCTTGAGTTTGAGTGCGAGCTTGTTGGCGGAAGTAGCGACGGACAAATTCTCCCGTTTCCCGCCATTGACCGCCACAGCCCGTCACCGAATCCGGCTCGACAATCAAATCAGCCAAATTAGGTTGCAAAGCGAGTATGGCTTCGAGAAGGTCGTTGAGTGCCTCTGGGGGAGTCGGCAGATGGGGACGCAATTCAGCATCATTGAAGCCGTAATTCCCCTGTTCGACTTTGCCATTCAGAATATCCCGCAACGCCTTCTTCAACGGCGAGATTAGGGGATAAACATCGGGTAATTCATCCTCGACCTCATCGAACTGTTGCAGTAAATCAGCCCACTTCGCCTTAAAGGTTTTAGTTCCCTGGAGTAAACGCCCCGCTTCTTCAACAATCGCCACATCTTGGTTGTAGTTGTAATCATCCGGGTGGGGAAGGCTATCAATATGAGCGCGGATACGGCGTTCTTTGAGAGCCACAGCCCGTTCAAAACGGAAGCCAAAGCCATCCCCTCGTTCTGTAGCACAACGCCCGGATAGAGGGCATTTTTGGCAGATGGGATTAAGTTCGCCACTATGACCTTCGGGTTGATAGCCTTTATTTTTGAGGTCAAGGAACAAATCCGCTTGGAAGCAATTAGCAGCAACCGCAAGATTGTCCCGTTGTTCGGGGGTAGTGGCTCGTTTGAGATGACCTTGAGCGTCTTTGTAAAGGCCATTATGACGAGGGGGTAAATCGGTAAAGTTATCCCGCACAATATCCGTACTGGGATTGCGGTGATTGGAGTCGAGATACCAGATTTTGTTATGGGTTTCGGGGTCAGGTTGAAGCATACCGAGGGAATGAGATTTGCCTAAGCCCATCCAAGAGCGGTCTAGGGCTAGAGTCCACCCTAATTGTTGCAGTTGGTGGATGAGTTGTAGGCGGGTTCCTTCAGGGAAGGTAATAATCGGTGGTGCTTTGTCCGCGTAGTCTTGGGGAGTGGGTAAAGGTTGTCCCGGTTTCCAGTCGTAGGTTTTGGGGGGTTGGACGGGGGTTTTGTTCTGAACCAACCAACCAAAGCCTTTGCGACGGGAAGTGCTGAGGAGTTGGTGTTTGAACCAATCGAGGAAGGGGGAGGTGGGTTTTCCAGGGGGAAGTTTGAGATATTCCTCCGCGTCCACCCACTGAATGTCCGCATCGGGGGAAAGTTCGTCGAAGTCGGGCCTTGATTTGTCGTACCACTGTCCCCAGTTGGCGACTTGGACGCGATAACCCCAGGATTGGATGAGTCTAATGGTTTTGCGATCTCTTTTGAAGACATTTTTATTGCTCACTCCCCCTGCATCCGGCGCAAAAGAAATAACTAAATTGTCATAGCTTTTTGATAATTGCCCTTCAACACCTAAATTGTCATAGTTCTCTGATAATCCTCCTCCCTCAATTGGTAATTGGTCATTAGTAATTGGTAATTGACAAGGTAATTGGTAATTGGTAATTGATAATTGCTTAAGCGTGGCTTTAAGTTGTTCTTTGGAGCTAGTAAAATTACCCCCGGAAGCACCAATGGCAATAACACCGTGGATTTGGGCGGCGAAAAAGGGTTTACCAATGCCTTCGATGGGTACAACCCGCTCAATGGTTTTGGGGTCGCGGTTGACGGGATAAGCAACGGTAAGGGGGAGTTCGCCGTTGGGGAGATGGGAAGAAAACTCAGATTTGAGCCAGCGATACTTGCCCCCGGTGGCATTATCAAGACGAACTTGACAGCCAGTAATGCGTCCGTAGGAGTCGAAAGCGGGACAAAGGAAGCCTCTTGTGCCGAATTTGCCAAAGACCAGGCGATTATCGGCGGTAATACCGGGAAGTCGGGGAGAAATGTCAGAAACTTTCTGCCCGGAAATGACGGTACGGAATAAACCCGCTTTGATTTGCTCGTCGGTAAGACCGCGATTCTGGAGGGAGGAGCGATGGTCGTCGTCGAGGGGAAGTTGGAGGAGTAAACGGCGGAATTGGGGCGATCGCGCCTCGACAGAAAGGGCTTCGGCTCGTTGTCGGGCTTCTTCTTC
>JAWQFT010000242.1:0-3000 GCA_035968055.1 Jaaginema sp. PMC 1080.18
ACGATTTGGGGAGGTGCCAGTTCCGTATCGTTCATAGCTTCATTCAGCAACGCCGATAAGGGCTATATTCATATCTCTATTATGCAACGCCAGGATTGAATGTGGGAGGCTTGGGTGGCTTTTGACCCAGCAAAGTTTGAAGAAAGGCGATCGCATGATAAGGAGTAGTCAACGTTTCCTTTTCTTCGAGTGTTAGCGTATTTCCCCAAATCACTGCACCTTCATCAAACCAAGGAATCGGTACAGAAAGCCAAGGTGCGTACATAAAACCATTAACCAAAGTTGCCTTAAGTAAAGTCGAATCAATATCCTGACAAGTCAGTTTTAAAGTGTAGTTACTGGCTAATAAAGGAAATCGACCTGTTCCCGTACAAGGATCGCCAAAACTAGCAAGACGATTGTCTTGATTTTCATTCACAAATAACATCTGACTCATCATAGCCGCTACGGGCATTGGAGTTGGGTAAAATCCTTGACGTTTGCCATAATTATTCTCAGCAAAAAGTCTACCCCAATAATCGTAAGGAAACAAAATCATCATATCCAAACAAAAGGTTTGATAAAGACGCATTGATGCTCCAACACATCCTTGAGGTTCGTCAGGTTCTTGGTCAAAACCAGGATGACCAAAGCCAAACAAAAGCCAATCTAGGAAATAATTAAAGTAGTTCCAACTACTCCACCCTTGCCAGCTTCCTGACTGCGGAATACAATTTAAGCATTGAGAAAGCATTTTTAAAGTGGTTGCATGGGGATGATGCAAAAAGTCAATTTGAGGCAGTGGTTCTGACGGTAATTTCCCGCCTTCAAAGCAACATTTTTCCCAATACATCCAACGCCCATAACAGCTAGATTCAATGATGAACAAATAACTTAAAAGCCATCCCGGTTCGAGATGGCGGGGTTCAATCTTTTGGGGTTTGGGAATAGTGAAGTTATCGTATTGATGGCGGTGTTGTGCCAGTTGTTGGCGAAGTGTCGTGAAACGAGTATCGATTTGTTGTAGTGTATTAGAAATTGAATGAGTCATGATTAAGCCAAAGTGAAACTTCACTTCGGGCTGCGCGAACGGCGCAATTGGACTTAATTGAATGGATAAGAGCGCGATCGCGAAGTGGCAGGCAACGAGGCGATCGCATAAAATATAATTAAATAACCAGTAAGCCAGTTTTTAAACAACCCAACTCGCCAATTTCTGCAAAGGTCAAGATGGTACAAACACCTGCAAAACCGGAAACCCAAACGCTATTACTGAATCTACCTAAAACTGTCAAACTCCACGTTACCCCAGAACAGTTTACTTCCCTAGCCGCTTGCAATCGAGAACTACAACTAGAAAGAACCGCCAAAGGAGAGTTGATTGTGAATCCACCGACAGGTTGGGAAACAGGAGAACGTAACCGTAGTATTATCGGACAACTCGATCGTTGGTATGAAGATAATGGCAGATTGGGGAAAGCATTTGACTGTTCAACTGGATTCACTTTACCCAATAGTGCTATTTGTTCTCCCGATGCTTGTTGGATTAGTCAAGAGCGTTGGGATGCACTAACTGACGAACAAAAAACTACATTTCCTCAGATTTGCCCGGATTTTGTAGTGGAATTGCGTTCGGAATCAGATACTCTCAAATCGCTACAAGAGAAGATGCAAGAGTACATGGAAAATGGGGCTAGATTAGGATGGTTAATCGACCCAAAAAATCGAACTGTAGCCGTTTATCGAGTCGGTTTAGAAATCAAAACATTGTCCAATCCGACCGAGTTATCCGGGGAAGAAATTGTACCGGGTTTTGTCTTGAGTTTACGTCGAGTATGGGGTTGATTGATTTAGTGAACTACAAAGGCGAATCCTGCTTTGCATACAGCGTAGGTTTCCTATCCAGTAGACAGCACAGTAATGAATTTCTTTTTTCTATTCTAACCCCCGAAGCCCTAATAAGGTCGTAACTACAATGGCAACTTTAACCATCCGTTTACCCGATGACAAACATTCTCGCTTAAAAGCATTGGCTCAATCTCGCGGCATTAGTGTCAATAAACTGATGGAAGAACTATCGACGCTGGCGCTGGCTGAATTTGAGGCTCAGACGCGATTTCAAGCCTTAGCAATGCAGGGGGATGTGGCGCGAGGTTTGGAGATTTTGGATCGGTTGGATGCCGCAACATTAAATCTGGAAATACAACCACAATAAAAAGCGACTGAAAACCTTGCTCTTGAGACAAGGGTGCAATCGCCTACTATATCTATGTCCTGGAATTCGGAAAATGTTGGACTTTTCGAAAAGTGACAGAAAAAGGATATTTTTCTGTTTTTGCTAAACTAAATTTGAAGCCACAACAAACGTTTCTTTAGCTGTTGGATGCTGCGAAGTTTCTGTTCTCTATCGGTGGACGATTCCAGTTTTGATAGAGTTCTTCTGCATAGAACATGATCTCTTCATTGGGTAAATGAAGCTTAGCTTTTTGCCTTGGATATAAACTTTCAAGGCAATCCGCATCTTGTTGAACCACAATCGAAGCTGCATTGAGCAAAGAATCCTGCATGATTGGTTTTAATTCAGGATTGCTAAACTTTGCATAGAACAGGATAAAGGTTTTAGTCGTGTTTTCTGTCTCTGGATAAAGAATATGGCCTTGATACGTTTTGACATCAGGAGAGTTCAAACAAAAGAACTGAGTTGATGGAAAAACATATTCAAGGAAGTTTTCCATCACTTCTGGAATTGCCCCTAGCATCGGATTGGCTGCAATTTCTTCTGCTGTGTAGTCATCTTTCTCAGCTACCTGGGAAACTTTAGCGTAAATGCCATCTTTTTCAAGGAATGTAGAGCGAGTGGATTTGACCTTGAAAAAATCCCTGTGAGTACCATTTTGATGATCGTGATCGTAATTGATTATCAGGCTACTCAAGAAACTGCTTTGAATGCTTCTCTGAGCCGTTACTCGGCGTAGATCGAAGGTTCGTGTCACCAGGTGCAACGAGAAGTAATATCCCGTT
>JAWQFT010000243.1:0-2961 GCA_035968055.1 Jaaginema sp. PMC 1080.18
CTCCTCCCACTCTTCCCCCTCCTCCCACTCCCCACTGCCCAATACCCAACTCCCTCTTAACTACTTTTCGCAAGAATTCGTTACGATACATAAAAAGACTTTGCCAAGAGACTCAAGCATAATGGCTTCTTCCTCCCTCGCTGTCAGAGAACTGCCTTTGTTTCCCTTACCGGATGTTGTATTATTTCCCGGCCGTCCTTTACCGTTACACATTTTTGAATTTCGCTATCGCATCATGATGAACACCATCCTCGAAAGCGATCGCCGCTTTGGGGTTTTGATGTTCGATCCCGCACGCAAAGAAATGGCTACCGTGGGTTGCTGTGCTGAAGTTATCCACTATCAACGCCTTCCCGACGACCGGATGAAAATTTTAACTCTGGGTCAACAGCGTTTTCGCATTTTGGATTCGGTACGCGAAAAACCCTATCGCGTTGGCTTGGTCGAGTGGATTCAAGACAAACCCACCAGTGAAGATTTGCGTCCTCTGGGTAACGAAGTCAAACAACTCCTCGAAGATGTGGTTCGTCTATCTGCTAAACTGACCGACCAACGCATTGAACTGCCTGACGATTTACCGACCCTTCCCACGGAACTTTCCTACTGGATTGCCAGCAACCTTTACGGTGTGACTAGCGAACAACAAGGCTTACTGGAAATGCAGGATACGATCGCCAGATTACAAAGAGAATCGGAGATTTTAACTTCGACTCGCAATCATCTTGCAGCGCGGTCAGCCCTTAAAGATGCGCTTCCATAAATAAAGGAGGGGGTTTCTGGGGCAGTGAGGCCAGAAACAACTCACAACCCACAATTGTCAACTACAATTAAAGACAAAGATTACCTGGAAAGAGATGTCTGCCCCGTCTTCCTCCCCTCTCCTCGAAGAAATTAAAGCCCTGTGGCAATTTGCGAAGAAGCCGTCGATTTGGATTCCTTCGGTGACGATTCCTTTGTTCGCGATCGCGCTGTGGGCTTACAGTAGTAATCCCCAGTGGTTAGAAGCGACGAAAAGCCTCTCAGCCCGCACGGGGAAAGCGGTGACGACCGATCCCAATAGTCCCGTTACGACGGCTGACCTCGACCTCGACCCAGATTTAGCGAACGCGGAAACTCCCAGTTTTGCGGCTTTACTCGCCCAAGCGGCTCAGGATACGCCGAACTCAGAAGGCAAGGACAAAGAAAATCAAGCCCCCGATTTTGTCAATCAACTGTTACAACCCCCCTCTTCCGAGAATAAGGGTGAAGTCAGCAATCCTTTTGCCAAAGCGATTCAAGAGTTTCTCAATCGTAATATTAACATCAGCAATCCCGAAAATACGGCTCAATTTTCACCCTTATTAGGCTCGGTAGCGGTTGATAACTCTAACAATAACGACCCGTTACAGCAAGCCCTCAGCAATCTACAAGCTCAAAACAACAATTCCGCGATCGCAAACGCTAATTCCGCCAATTCCAACCCTTCTCTTGCCTCTCAAAACCCCAGCAGTGTTAACTTGCCTACCCCTACTTTAGCGGGAACTTACGCTTACCCATCACAACCGGGCGTAACGGGTTATACTGCGCCTATACCGGGGGTTTCGGCTAATGTTGGGTCAAGGGGGAGTGGCGGTTATGTGGTCAGTCCGCAAGGCACTTATGAACCCCTACACGAACGGGGAACAACGGGTTATACGGTTACGCCTCAAGGTAGTTATGTTCCCTTACCGCAACGAGGGGGAACGAGTACCACAGTTACACCCCAAGGGACGTATTCTTATCCTCGCGATCGCGGTACGACGGGCTACACGCCCCCGCAAACCACGAATCCGAATAATTTGAACAATACCCTAAATAACCAGCCTTTCACGCCCAATACTAACCCTTACAGCAACCCTTTTAACCCCAATACCAACACCAATTCACAATTTTAGGCGACTTCGGTGAGGGAGGAGTTGGCAGGGGAAAGTGCAGTCAAATTAACGGCTTTGAGAACGTCCCAGAAGGCATAAACTGCCGGGGGGTGCAAGGCTTCGCTGTGCATAGCCGCGCCAATAATCCGGTAAAATGGGACGGGCAGGCGACAAACTTTACTGCCGGGGGGCAAGGGTTCGGCGGCGAGATGGGGCAAAATCGAAGCGCCTAAGCCCTGCATCACCATACTCAAAATGGTGGAATCTCCCCGCATTTCGTAGCGGACTTGTTGCGGACAATCGGCTTGAGCGAGATTGTCATGAATTAGGCGCGAACAACTGCCCACTGAGGAGATAATTAGGGGATATTGGGCAAGTTGTTGCCAGGTCAGTTGACCGCGATGGGGCGCATTGGGGGGCAAAACGACGATATACTCGTCTTTGAGGACTTCCCAGGTGTCGAATTCCTCGCTGGTGGGGAGGTGGGTAAAGCCAATGTCGGCTTGACCGCGTTGCAGGGCTTGTTCGATGTCGCACAGTTCGTCTAACTCGCTAACGGTGACACTCCCGTTGGGGACTTTTTCGTGAAATTTAGAAATCGCGACGGGTAAGACATGAGTAGCGATGCTGCGGAAGGAGGCAATTCTCACTTTACCGCCTTGCAGTCCTTTGGCGAGGTCGGCTTCTTGGACTAATTCCTCCAAGGATTGCAGAATGGGATACACTTTGGCAAGGATGCGATCGCCTACAGGAGTTAAGGTTGCGCCATGTCTGCCCCTGGATAATAGGATAACACCGAGTTCGTTTTCGAGGCTCGCGATCGCGTGACTAATTGCCGATTGCGAAATCCCTAAAACCAACGCTGCTGCGCCAAAATTACCTTGTTCTGCGACTGTGGCTAAAGCCCGCAGTTGCGAAAGTTTGAGTTTGTGGGGATTGATGGGACTCATGGGTTTTTCAGGGTTATGTTTACCCGATAATTTACTGGTTTTTGTTATTGGTTATTAGTTATTAGTTATTGGTTGTTGGTTGTTGGTTATTGGTTATTACTTCCCACTCCTCCCCCTCT
>JAWQFT010000244.1:0-2952 GCA_035968055.1 Jaaginema sp. PMC 1080.18
ATTCAGCTTGTCATCAGCCCTCACCCCAAACCCCTCTCCCACGGGAGATGGGCTTATTTTTTAGGAGTGAAACGAAGTGTACCGAGGCTTTGTCGTACTGCTATAATACCAAATCCGGTTACGATACCCCACTTATTTGTCGAGTCCGCGAAGTCGGACTTTGCCCTATTAGCCGGAGGATTTCAATCCGTGGGCGGTTTATGGGATAGACGGTGTATCGAACCGGATTTGGTGTAAAGCGTACTGAGGCTTTGCCATAGTGCTATATTTGTCGAGTCCGTGAAAGCGGACTTTGCCTTTGTTAGCCCCAGATTTTAATCTGCGGGCGGTTCATCGGGATAGATGGTATCTTAAAAGCGGATTGGGTATCATTGTGTTTCCTTGAGTCTGTCTTCGCAGATTATTAAGACCTTCAGGCAATAGGCAGATGAATGATAAATTCGCTGCCTTGACCCAGTGTTGACTCAGCCATAAGTTGCCCACTGTGGGTCTGGGTAACGATTTGATGAGCGATCGCGAGTCCTAATCCCGTACCTTTACCAACACCTTTAGTCGTAAACAAATGGTCAAATACCCTCGATTTCACTCCTTCTGACATCCCTTTGCCATTGTCAGTAATGCGAATCTCAACTTCATTGGGTTCAGTCCCAATTGCTGTCTGAATCGTAATTTTCTGGGGATTATTTGTCAAATCTGCAAAAGTAGTCTGCTGTGCCATTTCGTCAAACATATCGATCGCGTTAGCAAGAATGTTCATAAAAACCTGATTGAGTTGACCTGGGAAGCATTTGACTTCAGGCAAGTCGCCATAGTTTTGCACCACCTCAATGGCTGGACGCAGATCGTTCGCTTTCAGGCGATATTTGAGAATTAACAAAGTGCTGTCTAACCCTTCATGCAGATTCGCACGAACTTTATATTCGGTATCCGCGCGGGAAAATATCCGCAGACTGTTACTAATACCTTTGATGCGGTTAGTCGCTCCTTGCATCGAATTGGTAAGTTTGGGCAGATCCACCAGTAGAAACTCAATATCCATATCTTCAGCATTATCCCGCACGACTTCATTAGGAGGCTGCTGTTCTTGATAGAATGCTAAATGCTCAAACAGGTCTTGCAGATAGTCTTTGAGGTTATTAATGCTGCCGTTCAGAAAACCAATAGGGTTATTAATTTCATGGGCTACACCCGCTACTAAATTCCCCAACGTCGCCATCTTTTCGTTCTGCACCATTTGCAGTTGAGTATTCTGCAATTCTGTCAAAGCCTGCTCTAACTCCTGAGATTTCTTCAGAACAGCCGCTTCAGCTTGTTTGCGATCGCTGATATCGAGTACAACACCATCCCAGATAACTGAACCGTCTGCCTGCTTTTCCGGACGAGCCGCCGACTGAAGCCACTTAACCTTCCCAGACGGAGTGATAATGCGCCATGTTTCGACAAAGGGAGTAAGGTTTTGCCGGGATGTCATCAAGGCTTGCTGGACAGCCGCATCATCGTCAGGATGGTGCATCGCAGCAACACTGTATTTCCCTGTCATTACGTCTGTGGGTTCTAACTCATATAAATCCAGACAACCGGAACTGACATAAGGAGTTGAGGTCGAACCATCAGGAGCAAGACAAAACCGATAAACCATCCCAGGAATATTAGCCGCCAGATTTTGCAAGCGGTTTTCCCGATCTCGAAGCTGTACAAAAGCCTCTTGAGACTGTCGATAAAGGCGAGCATTTTCCCAAGAAATCGCCGCTTGAGCGCAGAGGAGATTCAGCAATTCAACGCGATCGCGAGTAAACGCCCCTATTACTAAATTGTTCTCCAAATATACGATGCCGAGTAGTTTGCCCTGATGCAGAATGGGACAGCACAGCAAACTTTTGGGCTGTTGAGCCTGAATATACGCATCATTGACCAGTTGGGGATGCTCAGTAGCATCAGTAATGACGGCAGGCTCTAGATTGCGCTTGACGGTATTAACAAGGCTAATCGGCACAATATCTGATAATGGTACTGGAGAATGGAGGAGTACCTGCGTCTCGATTTCTCCTAGTTCAGTTAGTTTTGCCTGAGCCTGAACGGTGAGGTCTGACTCATTTTGTAACATTAAGACGCACTGACTAGCCCCTGACATTTGCATCACCGTGGTTAGCAGTGTCGATATAAGGCGATCGCGTTCAATTTCGCTGGAAATGGCTTGAGAAGCATTAAGCACAGCCGCTAAATCGAGGGCATCAGCAATATTACTGGTAGAAGTAACCGTTCCGCTAGTAAAGACGGTTTCATTCACCGAAAGTGGAGTATGAGTCTGTTGCAGAATCGGTGCGAGCAATTGTGGATAGCGTTCTTCCAAGTCAGTAAGTTTAGCTTTAGCCCCCCAGCGAGCATAACCATAATAAGCTTCGATCGTGTAGTCTTGGGCAAGGCGTTCTTTGTCCCAAGAGAGATAAAACTTAGCCGCAAGTTCGTTGTGAAAAAGGGATTGCCACCAGTTTTTTGATACACCAATTCTGCGAACGGAAAGGCTAAGTCATTTGTACAACTGAAAGTATCAGCAATCAACTGATTGACATCACTTTGACTGAGTGGCGCAAGGGTCAGAGTCTCAATTGTGGCGTGGCTGGTTTGAATTTCGTCGAGAGTCAGCATCAAGGGATGAGCCGGGAAGACTTCGTTATCGCGATAAGCTCCGATGATGAACAAATGCTGTTGCTTGGCGTTGGTTAGTAATAGCTTCAGCAAGTTCAAAGATGCCGAATCAGCCCACTGTAAGTCATCGAGGAACATCACCAAGGGATGCTCTGGGGTGGTAAAAACAGCAATAAACTTTTGGAAAAGGAGGTTGAAGCGGTTCTGGGCAGCACTACCCGATAGTTCCGGTGCTGGGGACTGCTGGCCAATCATCAAAACCTTCTGGGTCTGAAACCCCGTCCTTGAAGGACGGCTTTGTATTTT
>JAWQFT010000245.1:0-2950 GCA_035968055.1 Jaaginema sp. PMC 1080.18
ACTCGCTTCTGAGTTGAGTATTGTATCTAAAGAGTTCCGTTTTACCGACACCCCGGTTATCCATCCAGAAGCGCAGAGTTTTATTCCGTACAAACTGAGTTGTGCGGATAGCTTCTTCAATCGCTTCTATTTGGTGGGGTTTGGGGTTAACCTTGTACTCTAGGACGAACATTTGATACGGCTCACCGCTGGGATTAAGTTGATCGGATAGATAAAGTCGCCCTACAAGGGCGAGGCTTGAGACCCATTATTTTGGGTCAGTTTCCATAATAGTTGTTATGCTCGCCATAACAACTGTTATGTTTTTTGAGTCCGGCGAAGTTCATTAACCCCATTACAACTCATCTAAAGTGAGGGGTTGACAATGCACTAACTCGGTGTCGGTGAGAATTTCTTGGGTGGCTTGGGCGTAATATTGCTGCTGAATGGGATGTAGCCAAGCGAGAAAGTTTTGATGGGTGTTGTAGGTTTGGAGGTTGTGTCCGAGGTTGGAGAATAGCTTTTTTAAGCCGAGGGCGTAGATTTCGCCGTGTAGATACGGGTAAATGCTGGAACGAGGATGTGCTAAGCGATCGCCCTGTTGCAGAGCGATAATCAGTCTAGACAGGCTTAAATGATACTCTAAGCTAAGGTGTGGCGCTTTTTTGACCGCGATCGCGAGTTGCTTGAGATACAGGCTTTCGTCAGTGGCAAACGGACGGGAATAAGCGAGCATGAGGTTTAAGTTCTGAAAAACACGACATCTGGGCTTATATCTAGAATGCCCGGTCTGGAAGTTATTTTTGTCTCAGTTTTTGTATCAGTTTTGTTTCACTTCCGGGGAATAATAAAAATGTTGTCTATTGTTACCGGAATTATGGCGGATACGCTCAAAGCATCTATTCAAGGGTTAGAAAGGATCGATCGCGCTCGATGTCAGTTGGGGTGGAATAAAACCGATCCTCGGTGGTTGAGCAAAGCTAATGTATCGAGACCCACGTTAAGTCGTTTTTGGCAACCCACTGGGATTAGTCGCGAGTGTTTTATAGCGATTTGTGATGCGGTGGGGGTGGATTGGCAACTCGTCGCTGAACTGCCCGAAATTGACCCAGAATTTCTCGATACTATCCCCCAATTGGATTGTCAGGGAATGCGCTGGGTGGGTCGAGAGGAGGCGATCGCGACCCTTTTGAGCAAATTACAAGGGGATTGCCGTTTGGTGTCTGTGGTGGGGATTTCGGGAATTGGTAAGACTGCCCTGGCTGCTCGTCTAATGACAGAACCTCAGTTAATTCCGGCTTTTCCCGAACAAATTGCGGTGAGTTTTGATTGCGAATCGCCGAGTTTTGCGATGGTGGCGCGATCGCTACTTTCTGAGAGTACCGCCGAAACGGAGGAATTGCAACGGGATACAACGTTGTTGGTGGGTTCTGCGATTACGCGCTTGCGAGAAAAGCCCTGTTTGCTGGTGTTGGATATGGTAGAAGTCCTCCTCGAAGCCGATGGAGAAGGAGGTCATCGCTTCTGCGAGTCGGCGTTTGAGCAATTTTTAACGGGTTTTCTGCGGTCGAGTTTGATGCCCAGTCGGATTATAGTTACGTCTCAGTATCAACTTCCGGTTTTAGCCGAAGGGCGCTATTTAGGGCGATCGCATCAATGTATTTTATCGGGACTTGACCCCTCCAACGCTCTCAAATTGTTCCACAAATGGGACGTTACCCCCCAATGTCCTATAGAAACACAATACTTAGAGAGAGCGATCGCGGTTTACGAAGGGCATCCTCTAGCGTTGAGGGCGATCGCAGGTGAAATCCTCGCCTCCCCCTACAATAGCAACATTTCCCTCTACTGGTCGGAATTTGGCGCAGAAATTGCCGCCGTCGAAAAAATGAAACAAGCCCCAGACCTCGATGGCCGAGACGACAAGCCTCAAATTGACCGTTACAGCCCCACATTACGAGATTTGGTCAGAAAACGCATTGAAGCCACCTTTGAGCGCTTATACCAAGCTTATCCCCTCGCTGCCGTCCTTTTGTGCATGGGGGCGGTATCCCGTCATCCCCTCGAACGTCAAGGTTGGCTCACCCTCATCTTCGACTCTCCCCCAGAAGACCAACAAAAAGCCTTCGACACCCTCCTCCGTCGCTTTTTCCTCGAACCCGAAGTCAAAGGCAATCAAGTTTACTATCGTCTTCACAGTTTAATTCGTTGTGTCGCTCTTGATTATTTACCTCGACTGGAGGAAGAATAAATGCTTCTTAAACAATGGGGCTACTATCGCGAGCAAGTCGAAATTTATCCCGCACTTCTCGGCAAAATTAATCCCGAAATCGACTGCAATTTATACGACTATCTCGGTCATGCTTATTTTAGCCTGGGTCAAGCCCAAAAAGCCTTAGAAACCTATCAGCAACAACTCAACCTTGCCCAACAAATTCAAAGTCCTTATTTTGAAGCCATAGCTTTACATGGCTTGGGAATAACTTGCGGATATCTAGGTCGCGAAAAGCAAGCAATTGATTATCACCAAGAAGAATTAGAAATCGCAAATTTCCTTAATAACCCAATTTTAATAACTCAAGCTTTACGAGGTTTAGGTATTAGCTATGGAAACAACTTTAATTACCAAAAAGGTATTTTTTATCTGAAGCAAGCTCTAACTTTAGCAAAACAACAAAAAGATTCGGATTTATTCAATTTAATTTCAATTCATCTTGGAGAATATTTAATATACTATGGAAAAATTGAGAGCGGAAGTGATTATTTAGAATCAGCACTCACTTTTTTTGAACAAAACAATGGACATTATGAAGTTTGTCATATTTTGCAATCTTATTCCAGTGCTTTATTTTTACAAAATAAACCCGAAAAATCGTGGTTGTATTTATCAAAAGCTCTAGAAATTAGCAACCAAGAAAAATATTATCCATTACTCGAAGTAATTTTAAATAATATTGGAATTCAGCAAGCT
>JAWQFT010000246.1:0-2927 GCA_035968055.1 Jaaginema sp. PMC 1080.18
TAGCCGCCTAACCCACCCTACGATAAAGCCTCATTTTGGCTGTGTCGCAGCACTATTGTGGGATAGCCATGATTGTAGTTGCTCAAAACTTGCTTTGGTTGGAGATGCCAACCCGATATTAAATTAATCTTATTTTTTTATTTAACCCTGTGTTAATTTATAGTTAAATTTTGATAAGTCCGTGATTGGCGATCGCTTGCTCAGGAAGTTCAAGTCTGAGGCTTCTGCTAGTGCCAAAGAGAATATCTGAGAGGCAGTCTAATAATCGCGGCTTTATCTACCCAGTTTGCTATTAATGAAAAAGTTTTGACGATCTTGATATGCCCTCTATAAAATTAAGCTCTAAGCAAGTTTTTTTTCTTCTGGCGTTTTTATCATTTATATTTTTCTTTATCCACTCACTCCTGGCGATCGCTCGAATTTATTTCCAAATTCCAATTGCTAATAGTACATTTGCTTGGACATTAGATTTGAGTGGTGATATCAGTATTCCGACTTGGTACTCGTCAATTACACTATTTTTTTGTACCTTTTTACTACTTATAATTGGTAAAGCAAAGCAGAAAAGCAAAGATAAATATTCCAAACAATGGTTAATACTATCACTCATTTTTATGTTGTTATCCGTTGACGAAGTAGCTGCCATTCATGAAAAAACCACCCACTTTATAGATGTTCCGACTCTAAACGGTTTTCTGTATTATGACTGGGTGGTTTTCGGCTTTATATTTGTAGCCCTAGTTGGACTTTACTACTTCAAACTTCTGATGTCTTTGCCATCTTCTATTAAAAAATTATTTTTCTGCTCTGGATTGGTTTTTGTGGGTGGCGCACTCGGACTTGAGATGATTAATTCAAAAATAGGATTTTTAGTAGATTCGCAGACACTACTTTATTCCATGGTTACTGGAGTTGAAGAACTATTTGAAATGCTCGGAGTAGCTATTTTTAGCTATGCGCTGTTAGAGTATATGACGAAATTTATGAACCTCAAAGGTGTCAAGATTGATTTTTTCTAATCGAAATCCACGACGCAGACTTCCCTCCTGGTGAAACTGTCGAGGTTTTTGTTGTTACCCATCAGCAAACCCCCTCTGGTCGCAGTTCGATTCTCGAAACAATCGAAGCAATTCGCAGCCATCACCCTCCCAGAAGTGTAGAAAAAATTGATCGATTTTTGACTGAGGAAAGGGAGTCGTGGGACAGTTAGAGATTGCCAACGATAGTCAAGTTTATGCGGATACTTCTGTCTTCATTATTAAAATGGGACGCTTTATCCCGTTAACCCGCCCACGGATTGAAATCCGGGGCTAACGAGTGCAAAGTCCGCCTCTGCGGACTCAATCAATAAGTAGGGTGTGTTCATCAGATTTGGTTTTAAATTGAGGCAGAGCCTCGTTTTTACGTCCCTTGGTAGAACCAAGGAACGAGATTTTAAGAGATGCAATCAATCCCGTAAAGTGCGGCGCAGGGTCATTACTTGTTGGGCTTGATAATTGTTAAAGGCTCGAATGGCGGTGATTTCGACTTCGGCGCGAGTTCCTACTTCGAGAAATTCGGGGTCGATGGGGAGTTTGCCGATATCGAGGCGGAAAATGTTGCCTTCACGACTGATTAATTCGGCGGGAATTGCGCCTTCGTAACGCAGTCGATTACTGACGCGATAGGCGATGAGAAATTGGGTGATGAGTTCGTCGGATTTGGCAGCAACGTCGAGAATTTCGAGGGTGAGGTTGTTCTGATTTCCTGATAAGCTGGAGGGCAATAAGCGCAGGGCTTCGTCTTTGACAAAGGCATCGGTGACGATATATTCGCTGTAACCTTCTTGCTGACTCCATGAGCCATTGAGCCAGGCATTTTCTGAGAAATCTGCCTCGACGGTGTGACTTTCGGTTAGACGGACACTGACGGTTTCGGTGGCGAAGTCTTGAATCGGTTTTTCGGTTTGCCAGGTGAGTTTGAAGTTGCCGGAGATGCGATCGCGAAATTCTCGATAATTATCCGCCACAATAGAACCGGGAGCGAGTAGGGTTGCTGCCCCATTTTGCGATCGCCATCGATTCAGATACAATGTAGGCGAAACGCTCGACGATTGCTGTCTCAAACATAAACCTGACTTGGAGGGCAACTTTGGCCATCATTTTGCCACATTCGCACCACTGCTCCCTGTCCCAAGGGATTTTGGGCTGAGAGAATCCATTTCACAGCTCGATTTGGGTGTTCTCGATTGGGCTTTTTTGACCGTAGACATCCGGCAAATTCCTTTTGAGCTATGAGTCAAACCCTTGAAATACAATGGATTCGTCGGCCACCTTGACAGGGCTGGCGATGCCCACCCTACGAAAATTTAAATTTTGCTAGACTGAAGAATATCTATAATCCGCATGGCGTGTTTTTGCTCAAAATTGAGTAGTGTTTTTCGGCTTCTGGCATAGTCCATAGCTGTCATGCCTTGAACATCTTGAGTGTAGCAATTAGCTCCTAGTTTGATGAGCAAATCGACAATTTGATAAGGGCCGTACTCGACGGCATAAATTAATGCAGTTTTGCCTTGAGTATCTTGAGCATTTAAGTTTGCCCCTGCTTTGTAAAGCAGATTGACTAATTTTTCTTGATATTTTGGGTATTCTCTTTTCATTATTCTTTGAGCTTCGATAAGGTTACGAAATTTGACAGTAAGCATTAAAGCTGTGATTCCTTCAGATGTTTGTAAATTTACATTAGCTCCCCACTCAATTAAGGTTGAAACGCTGAGTAATTTACGCTCTAAGCTTGCCAACATTAAAGGAGTAAAGTTGTCAAAATTAAACAAGGGCAAGTTAAAATCTAATCCTGAATCACCCAAAAAATCAATCATAGACGAATTATCATTAAGTAAGCTGTTCAGCATTTAAACGACGTTAACAGAATTACCTTTATTTTTTAAC
>JAWQFT010000247.1:0-2852 GCA_035968055.1 Jaaginema sp. PMC 1080.18
CTTTTTGACAGTGGTGGGGGCGCGGGTTTCGAGGAGGGTGGCTTGCAAGGCGGCGATGTGATGATAGCGCAAAGCCGCCCAGTTTAAGGTAAGAGCATCGCATTGATTTTGGCTGAGGAGAGCAGCTATGGCGTTGAGGGCATGGGTCATGGTGGGACGAGACCCTGCTCCTAAAGAACGCAAATAAACCGCCGCCGGATGACGAGTTAGGGGCAGGGGCGTATCCAGGGCTAACGGGTGTGCCTGGGGCGTTTGAGCAACCGAGGACGACATTTTACTTATGAGAACGTTGATTCTAACAAGTAATTATGACAGCTTGGGCAACCAGCGCGATCGCTTCATCTAAAAATTTGTCCCCTGGCATAGATGTTCTATATTTTAAGAAGAGGAGCAAATTTAGAGTTGCGGAATTTTTACAGAAATTGCCATGATTGCTGTTATCGATAAAGTCCCCCTCTCATTCGCTGAATTTATTCATTGGTATCCAGAATCTTCAAAATGTCGCTACGAATTACGGCGAGGAGCGATTGTTGAAATGCCAAAACCGAAAGGGAAGCATTCTGAAATCGCCGGATTGGTTATTAAACTGTTAAATCAAGCGATAGATTTAATGCAAGTTTCCTATTTTATTCCTAGGGAGTGCATTATCAAAATAGATGATGATACAGGGTATGAACCGGATGTAGCGGTTGTAGAGCGGTCTTGTTTAGTCAATGAACCCCGTTGGGAAAGCTCATCTATACTTGAATCGGGGAAATCGGTTAAATTGGTCGTGGAAGTCGTTTCTACTAATTGGCGGGATGATTATGCGCTGAAAATGTCGGATTATGAACGCATTGGCATTGAAGAGTATTGGATTCTAGATTATCTTGGGATTGGGGGACGGCGTTATATTGGTTCACCCAAACAACCGACGTTTACGGTTTGCACGTTGGTAGAGGGAGAATATGAAATCCAGCAGTTTCGAGGATGCGATCGCATTGTCTCCTGTGTTTTCCCAGACTTATCATTAACTGTTGACCAGATTTTCAATGGCTTTATCAAACCCAGTTGAATCGTCAAATTCTGCTACCCCATGAAAATCTACCAACAATCTCCAGAATTAAGAACTATCTTTCAACAACAAGTCGATCGAAAAGTGAGCGATCGCCGTCAAGCCACCCATGATGCCTTGGGGGGCGGGATATTAGGCGATTTTGGCGCAATGATATCTGACTTCCAGCAGTTGGGCAATCAGATCAAAGGGACGATGGGAGAAGGGCTGATTTCAATGCTGCTCAAGGCACTACCCGATACTTGGGCAATGTTCAATAATGCTTTGATTCCGACAGCTTCAGGGAAATTGACCGAAATCGATCATCTCATTATTGGCCCGGGTGGTATTTTTCTGATTGAGGTCAAAACCTGGAAGGGATCGTATAGTGCGTACAAGAATAAATGGAAACGTCGCGATCGCCATCGTTGGCTACCGATTTCTGATAGTCCAACCGCTCAAAGTGCGTACCATCAAAAATCTTTTACTCGTTGGCTGTCTCAACAACTGCCTTCATTTTCCCCGGCTCAAGATTTGATTTCTGCCCCCGTTGTCTTTCCGATTGCTCAATGGATTGGGACAACAGATTGTTCTGTACCTGTATTAACGAATGCGATGGAATTGGTACAGGTTATTAAGAATGCTTCTCCTGGTTTAAATTCTCAACAAGTTGAAGAAATTACCGATAAAGTCAGAAATTGCAGCGCGATCGCGACATCAAAACCCACTCCAAAACCCGTAAAAATAATAAACGTCCAGTCTACATCTACTCCCAAACCTATTAAGAAGAAAATCCCAAAACCTAAAAAGCGTATCGACTAACTCCCATCGTTAACCCTTACTGATGACGCTTGGAGGATAAACTGAGCAATAGAATCAGCAACAGGCATAACAGACAGACGATTGCCTTTTCGCACCAAATGAAATTCATCCCCTGTGAACTGATTTTTTAGAGTAGTCAGAGAAATCATTTTGGGGAAAACTTTAACTAACTCAATTTCTACGGTATGCCAACGGGGTTGTTCGGGTGTAGATTTGGGGTCGTAATAATGACTGTCGGGGTCGAATTGAGTAGGATCGATTACGTTGGCTTTGATAATTTGTGTGAGTCCGATGATACCGGGGGTTTTGGTACTGGAATGATAAAAGAAAGCGCGATCTCCCACTTGCATTTGCCGTAAAAAATTCCGGGCTTGATAGTTGCGAACGCCATCCCAAAGGGTAGTTTGGTCTGTTTTGAGGTTTTGGATATTGTAAGTGTTGGGTTCAGATTTGAGCAGCCAGTATTGCATGAAACGGTAAAAGACAATTAACCGATAATGGTAACAGATGTTGACGGGAGAGATAATGAGTGCAGTTTGGGCGACTTTCTTTTATGGGGTGTTGGCTTTGATGGGGGGCATTTGGGGTTATATCAAAGCCAAAAGTAAGCCTTCTTTGATTTCTGGAGGAATTAGCGGGATCATTTTAATCCTCAGTGGTGTATTACAGATGTTGGGTCAGTCTTGGGCGTTGTGGGTGGCGATCTCGCTAACGGGAATTTTGGTCGTTACATTCATTATCCGTTGGCTCAAAACGCGCAAAGCCATGCCTGCGGCGGTGATGATTGTTTTTGGAGTAATAGCAATGGCGGTGATGTTAACGGCTTGATGAAGAAAACGACGTTAGCAAATAATATAACCTACTGAGTCATGTTTGCGATCGCGAAAGTAGTAAGATTAAAATCAAGATTTAGGCTTCTCGATCTTTGCCTACCCTACAGCTACTGTATGAAATTACTTTTTAATAATCCTGGAAGTTTATTATGATCGTTTTACAT
>JAWQFT010000248.1:0-2801 GCA_035968055.1 Jaaginema sp. PMC 1080.18
GGGGACAAAAGTACGACATCAAATTCGAGTACGCCGAATACGGCGGTGCAGCTCATACCAAGTTGTTGTGGTCGAGTCTCACTCAAACTAAAGAAGTTGTTCCTACTACTCAACTGTATTCTCAAGAAATCACCCCTCCAGAAGAGCCACCTGCGTCAAGTGCCTGTATGACGCTACCGCCCTTCGTCCCTCTCTATTCTGAAACCTATACCTTCCAAACTCCTCCCAGAGCTATTATCAAATTGTGGATTGATGACGAACTCGTGCTAGATGGTGAGGAGAATTCCCCAGAGAATGGGCTGAGTAGCACGATTGATTTAGTAGCGGGGGAAACTTATACCATGCGTGCCTGCTTCTATGGCTATCTTCCCCAGCCCACTCAACCCTCTGAGGGTAACGAGGACGACAACACCGGCAGTGGTGGTGGTGGTGGTAGCAGTTCTGGCAGTAGTTCCAGTGATAGTATTCTAGATAACTTTTCTTTCTGGGGTGGCAGTTCCAGTAGTGGTGGTAGTTCCGGTGGTGGTAGTAGTTCCGGTGGTGGTAGTTCCAGTGGCGGTGGTAGTAGTTCCGGTGGTGGTTCCAGTAGTAGTAACTTCTTCTTTGATTGGCTAGGGATATCCTTCTCCAGTAACAGTCAGCCCGAAGAAATTCTCGAACTGGAGGAGAACGAACCCCAGCACCTTTCGGTAGAGCTAGACCCCTTCACCGAACTGTTTTTTGACCGGGCGATTTTTGAGGAGTCCCAGAGCGATACCAACACAACTGACGACGATACTTACGACCAGGGGAGTGGAGATTATCCCGATTCTGAAGGGGATACGGAAACGACTGACGACCTTGATGTCCGACCGATTATTACAGGATATGAGAACCACGGCCAGTTTGCCCTGACTCGCTCTGCGCCGAGTGAGGGAACGTTAGAGGTACAGGTTGAAGTAGATGGTCCTCTAGCAGATTATATGGAGATTGCCTCTTCTAATTCGGTGGGCTTGACGAATGGCCTTTATTCAGTGAGCGATGGGGAAGAGTTTTCCATAGATTGGCAGCTTAAACCCCGCCAAGATATTACGGAGGAGTTGAGTCTTGACCGTCTCTATGGCTCGAAGGTGAAGATTACGGCCAAGGAAACCCTGCCTGATGGTTCGACTACGACGGTGAAGCAGGATGCTTATCTTTATCGCTGGTTGGAGGTGGTGGCGACTGCGGACTCCGACTTCTCGACGGGGAAAACGGCGGCTTTCCATGAGAAGTTGGGTGATGGAGGTTTGGGTTTGCTGACTCCTACTAAGGAAGTGAAGCTACATCTTCCTCAATCGGTCGCTACCTCTTTTATAGGAAAGAATCTAGAGTTTAACTATGGTGGCGAATTTCAAGGCGAACAAACTGCTGTTTGGCAACTAAAACCCATACTGCCACAAGTCAAAGATACTGTTAGCCTTAGTAACGATATTGTTAGTCTTAAGGTTGGTGGTATTGAATTTAACGACAAGCTTATTGCTGCGGTACAGCCCCAATCTTTTGAAGTAGATGTTGCTATTGCAGGATATCTAAGTACTACTCATGGAGGGCCTAATGAGAATAATAATTATTGGAAAAATACCCCTTTCCCTCAGCTGGGAATGGCTTATTCAGATTTGTCTCTTTTCTTCGCTTTCCCATTCCAATCAGAGGTCATACCATTTTTTAGGATTCCAGGCGGACAACTTTTAGGTATTTATACAGATCTTCCTGATGGAACAAGGGTGACTGCTCGATGGATGACCAGTCAAGGATATCTCCCCACTGTAGAAATTGATCGCCGAAACGGTAGTAAAGAAATCAAAGTAAGATATCTCGAACCTGGAGAAACTCTTTAGACAGTTGTTTATAAAATTTGGTAAGTAGTAAAAATTTGGTAAGTAGTATGTCTTTCTTAGATATGAAGCATTTTCGAGAAATCAGAAATATTCAAGAATTAGAGCTGCTTGATGAAAGTTTGAGTTGGGCAATTCGATATAACGGTGCGTCAAGGACATATTATGGTCGACAAGGCTTTTTGGAAATTACGCTCTTTAAACGAAAAGGGTGGCTTGCTATTCCTGTTTCAGACATAGACTCTTTTACACAAACATTCCAACAACAATTATATGAAGCTCTAATTTCTCATAAGTATTTTGATTTGCAAATTCTTTTGTTAGATCCAAAAGGATTTGCTGGCTACTCCGGAACTCCAACAATGGATAGTCTTGAAGAATTTCGTTTTGAAACGAGACCTTACTACTCTGTTCTCTTCTCGGGAGTACCAGAGCCGGATTTTGCGATTATTTCTATTGTGTCTGATTACTATATTGTCGCAGGTGAAGCTGACTTTATTTATCAAGTTTTTGGGAGCGATATTCAAGCTCGTTTTTCTCAATTTCAAGACTTCGCTATGAGTGAAGGATCTGATTTTTTCAAAGAGCAGCTAACAATGCTCTGTAACCAACTGAAAGATGAATATGAGAAAGCTGAGGTAGGTACTGAATTTCGCATAACACCTTAGAAAATAGAGAGATTCTTATTCGGATGGGTCAACTGAAACCAGGTTAGAAACCGTCAACGTTAGGATTTATCTCCAAAGATACAGAAACCTAACCGGGTTCTGCCAATCAATACAAATCAAGCACAAATCTCCAAAATGCCCCTCAAAGACTCTATCCCCCCCAACTTTAAAATAGGGACCGCCGTCCACCCCGGACCCCTCAAAAACAACCCCCGTTATCGCCAAATCCTAGCCACAGAATTCAACCTCCTCATCCCCGAAAACGCCCTGAAATGCG
>JAWQFT010000249.1:0-2766 GCA_035968055.1 Jaaginema sp. PMC 1080.18
ATGGTCAACGTTATTATCCCGAAAAAAAGCACCAGGAGACTGAAGTTCTGTCGCTTCTAAGGATTTCCCCGTGCTACAGGTATACCAATTAGTTGTTGTAATAACCCTAACAGAAGCAATACTTCCTGCCTTTGAGGGTAAAGCAAAGGTCATAGCAGCACTGAAGAATACTAGAAATGAAGAAATAGTACGGTAGTTCATGACTTAGAAATTTCTCTGAGAATAGTAGTAAAGACTAAACACAAAAAAATAGACGGTTTTATTGTTCCGAATATCGTGTGCCACAGGCATAATCGTAAACAACATACGAGCTATAGTTGGCACGAGATGGAGGGGACTGCGGATCGATTTCATGAGTGAGGTCGCGAACGTACCGATTAGAAAATGTCACTGATAAGTTGCGACAATTCACAGACCATTCTGTACGCAGCTTTCCTTTAGCTTTAGCTTCTTGCTGACACGATTCAAGGCGTTCTGGCGGAGATTGCCGACATAGTTCAAAGCTGGTTACTTCTACATCGGTTAGTGTAATAACAGTTACGTTGTTGCTTCCCATCAGGAATCATCTACTTAAGTAAAATGAAAATGCTACAGTAGCTCAAATCGCCAATATTGAGTCGTAATAATATGAAAATCAACCCTGTTATTTTAAATTTTGGCTTGACGACCTTTTCAATCGTTTCCAGCTTAATCATTTCTACTTCAGAATATGCCCAAGCTGAAACTGATGTTTATGTTGATGAAAATTGTAATTATGTTTCTAATTCGGCAATTGGTAACTTACCTGAAGAACCCTGGTTTTATTTCAATGAAATTGTTTACAGTCGCAAATTTATAGTTGATGGCAATACTTACTGGTTATATGTAGCTAATTACGGTGATGGTTCTAGACAGTTTTGTGTTTCTAAGCCAGACTTTGTAGATGCTAAATTTATTAATGCTAGTGAAATTAACAGTCAGTTTATTGAATTTATCGAACAAGATGGTAACAATAGTCCAATTTTTAGAGTACAAGTACGAGAAGGTCAAAACGTAAATATACCCTTTATTGATTACCGCTTAGATTTAAGTAATCCCTATCAACCCGTCACTACTTTTATTCGCCGAGGATGTTGTACGGGTGGAATCTAACAACTCAATGTCAGGAGAATATCATGGTTTTTCATGCTTTTGTATTAAACGGTTTGAAAAAAATTGCTTTAGGATTAGCTGTTAGTAGTTTAGGATTGGCTTTTTGGGGAGAAGCTCAAGCCAGCGAACGTTATCCTAATGAGCGAGAAATGCAGCAATTCCGAACGCAGTTTCCCCGCCGGATTCAAGAAGTTCTTTCAGGAAGTGTCAGCTACTATCTTGATGATAATCGCACCCCAGCAACAAAGCAGCAATATCAAGCTTTTGTCAATGCTTGGTCGCGTGTTAATCCGGCTATTGCTCCTTTTCTAGGAAGTTGGGTGGGGTATGAAGAAAGAGTTACAATTTATCCAACTAATACGCCGAATAAAGTTTGCATTATTGAAGGTAACGAAGAAGGTTTTACTGCTTTTACAATCGGTAGAGTTCTCAGTAATGGAGACCTTCGTACTGACAATCGTAAATTTATTATTCGCAGTGGTAATTATCTCGCTTCAGCCGGGATTTATGATAATCAAATTTATACTGGAGATTTACCATTGCACAGTCCTCGACCTCCTTTTGTACCTAGTCTTTCTACACTGGCAACGCTTAAAGAAACCCCGGCAGTTGAAAATGAAAAAAGACAAACACTGCGTCGATTTAATGCCGAAGGTTGTACGGCACAGTTTCCTGATTAATCGAGACGAACTTACCAAGACTACTGCCGACGCGATCGCGCCCCCCAACTTCCCGCTTAAACTAGAAGAAAAGAGTCGCGAGTTGCCCCATGCTCCAGTCGGTCTTGACTACCTGTATTCCCAAAGCTGAAATTCAAAGCGGAGAACTAGCTCAAGAAATATTTGCCGCCAAAATTCGCCCGGTGGTCGAAGGAAACGCTCCCTCGGTTTACCAAGATGCCAATAAATTCTTCGCCAGTACCTTTCCCACCGATGGTATCAAAACCCTAATTCGCGAGGTTTTTGGGCGATTAACCCACACCCACACCGGGTCCCCCGTCATTCGCCTTGAAACCAGCTTTGGGGGGGGTAAAACCCACGACGAAATCGCCTTGTGGCACATCTGCAAACAAGGTCGCTCCATTACCAAACTAGACCGCTTCACTGACCTAACGCATATCCCGGAATACACCACCCAAGTTGCCGCCATTGACGGACGAGACTTAGACCCAGAAAACGGGATTTATCATGCCGATTGCGGTCTCACCACCTACACCCTTTGGGGAGAAATCGCTTATCAAGTCGGCGGGATTCGGGGTTATGAACTCCTTAAAAAATCCGATGAAAGCGGCATCAGTCCCGGCACATCTGTCCTCGAACGCTTAATGGAAGGACAACCTACCGTTATTATCCTCGATGAAATCGCCCGGCATCTGCGAGTGGCTCAAGCCAAACCCGTAGGTAATAATCAAAGTAACCTATCAAAACAAGTGGTGGCTTTCCTGTTTTCCTTAATGGATTTAGCCGCTTCGTCCAACCACATTGTTTTTGTGTACTCTTTGGCTTCGGCTTCGGATACCTTCAGCGAAGAAACCGCCGAACTCATCGAAGCCACCCGAGCTTCGGCTCGACAAGAAAGGGGGCGTTGCATAATAGAGATATGAATATAGCCTTTATCCATTAGAACTATGCAATG
>JAWQFT010000250.1:0-2749 GCA_035968055.1 Jaaginema sp. PMC 1080.18
GTTGTTGGTTGTTGGTTGTTGGTTGTTGGTTGTTGGTTGTTGGTTGTTGGTTACTCGTCACAATTCCAATTTCTTCCCCCTCTCCTCCCCCGATTGCCCACTGCCAAACCAATCCCTACTGCCCAATACCTACTGCCCCTTAGAGGCTGATTACTGTTAACTGATAACTGAAATGACCGTCCCCATCTCCGCGATTATCTGCACTCACAACCGAGACCAATATCTGGGCAAAGCCATCGACAGCTTATTGGCACAAGAAGGCGTAGAGTACGAAATTATTATTATAGATAATGCTTCGAGCGATCGCACTCGCGAAGTCGTCGAAGCCCGAATGCCCCATGCCCGACTGTCTTATCACTACGAAGCCACCCTCGGTTTATCTGTCGCTCGCAATCGCGGTTTCAAAGAGTCCCAAGGGGAAATTTTAGCGTATCTCGACGACGACGCGATCGCCTCTCCTCATTGGTTAGCCACCCTCAGCCAAGCTTATCAAAATAACGCAAAACTGGCGATCGCTGGCGGCAAAGTCACCCTCCTTTGGCCGGAAAATACCGAACCCCCAACTTGGCTTTCTGACAGTCTCGCGGGTAACCTAGGATTATACGACCTCGGCAACCAACTGAAGCTGATTAAAAAACCCGGATTAACCCCTAGAGGCTTAAATTACTCCATTCGTCGTTCTTTTCTCGCAAAAATCGGCGGTTTTGACGTAAATTTAGGTCGCGTTGGTACATCTTTGCTGTCCAACGAAGAACTCCAGATGACCGAACTGGCCCTTAATCAAGGCTGGCAAGTCGCTTATCTGCCCGCAGCTCTCGTTGCCCATCACGTTGCCCCAGAACGCCTCAACCGCAGTTGGTTTTTGCGACGCGGTTGGTGGCAGGGCGTAAGTGAATGTTATCGCGATCGCCTCGCCGGACGCACTCATGTCAAATATCTTCCTGTCGTTGGGGAACGCTTGATTAGAGGTTCTTATAAATGGTTGAAATATATCCAAGACCCCGCCCAACGTTTTGATAATCTGGTATATATCTACAGTCAAATTGGCTATCTCAAAACCTGGCTTGCTGACCGCATTACCGAAACCCCCATTTAAATTTTGCCCTTGAATGTGCTTAAACTATCATGACTGTTCTGAGCGATCGCGTCCCCGTCTCCGTCCTCATTCCCGCCAAAAATGAAGAACTCAACCTCGCCGCTTGCTTAAATAGCGTTGCCCCGGCTGCTGAAATTTTAGTGGTAGATTCTTTGAGTAGCGATCGCACCATTGAAATCGCTAAAGAACACGGCGCGATCGTATATCAATTTGATTTCTCAAAAGAAAAAGAACGCCACGAAACCGCCTTCGCAGAGGGTAAACCCAGCAAACTCCGCAAAAAGAAAAACTGGTCTCTCGACGAACTCCCCTTTAGCTACGAATGGGTCTTAATCGTCGATTGCGACGAACGCATTACCCCCGCTTTGTGGCAAGAAATGGCAGAATTAATCGAGCAAGACAAATGCGACGGCTACTACCTCAACCGCCGCGTTTACTTCCTCGGCAAATGGATTCGTCACGGTGGCAAATATCCCGACTGGAATCTCCGCTTCTTCAAACACCACAAAGGACGCTACGAAAACCTCAACCTCGACTACATCCCCAATAGCGGCGATAACGAAGTCCACGAACACGTTATCCTTCAAGGCAAAGTCGGCTACCTCAAAAACGACATGGATCACATCGACTTTCGCGACATTTACCAATGGTTAGCCCGTCACAACCGCTACTCCAACTGGGAAGCTGGATTTTACAATCAACTCCTCAACGGCAAACTTAACGATGGTATTGAACCCAATCTTTTTAAAACTGGCCCCGAACGCACTCGCTTTTTCCGCATGGTTTGGGCGAGATTGTGGTTTAAACCCTTTTTACGCTTTATTATCTTTTATATTCTGCGTCTGGGTTTCCTTGACGGTCAACCCGGCTATATTTACGCCCGTTTACTCAGTCAATACGAATACCAAATTTGGGTAAAATTCTACGAACTGCGTCAATTTGGCGGCCATCTCAATACCGATCCCCTTTTGAAATCCGAAAACTCGCGAACTTCAGGCCTTTAGCAAGATGAATTTAGACCTTAATGGCCGTCCTTCTCTCCACGACGCGCCTTGGATTGACCTCCGTCAATACGACCAAAGCGACTTCGATCGCGGACGTTCTACCTTTACTATCCTGCTGTGGTGGCTACTGCAAGCGGTGATTTTCCCGATTACCCTGCACAACTTCCACTTTATGCGCTGCGGCTTACTGCGCTTGTTTGGGGCAAAAATCGGCAAAGGAGTTGTTATTCGCCCCACTGCGCGTTTTACCTATCCCTGGAAAATCAGCATCGGGGAATATAGCTGGATTGGCGACGATGTAGTTCTCTACAGCCTCGATCGCATCGAGATTGGCACACATTGCGTGATTTCCCAAGAATGCTATCTCTGTACGGGCAGTCACGATATCCACGACCCCCATTTTAGCCTCCTCACCGCCCCGATCGCGATCGGTAATGGTGTTTGGGTCGCCACGGACTGTTTTGTTGCCCCAGGAGTCCATATCGGTGCCAATAGTGTGATTGGCGCTCGTAGTAGTATCTACAAAAACATCCCATCAGGTCAAGTGGCTTGGGGCAATCCCTGTCAGCCTCGTTATCCGCGCAAGATTGGGCAGTAGGGATTTTCAGTTAACAGCAATTAAGGGGCAGTGGGCAGTGGGCAGTAGGGG
>JAWQFT010000251.1:0-2622 GCA_035968055.1 Jaaginema sp. PMC 1080.18
AACTCTTCTTAACTCTTGTTGGCATTATATGCTTTTTGAATGCGAAACAGCTTAGATGGCATTCGCATAACATCGGAATTTAAATCAAGAAATCTCAGATCGCTCAAAGCAAATAAGAAATCTTTGATGAGTTTTTGTTGACGAGAAGAAAGGGATTGAAGATGAACAGGTATTTGATTGATAAAAGGTTTTGTATTACTCAAAAACGGCAGA
Organism: Jaaginema sp. PMC 1080.18; assembly: GCA_035968055.1. GTDB lineage: Bacteria > Cyanobacteriota > Cyanobacteriia > Cyanobacteriales > Spirulinaceae > Jaaginema. Next base: position 214 of record JAWQFT010000251.1, read on the forward strand.
GAATTTTGAATGACATTTCCTTGAAGTTTGAGTTGAAAATTAGGATTTTTATCTGGGAACAAGGATTGTACATCAAATAAAGGGATAGCGAAGCTATCCACTCTCAAACTTTCAGAAACAACGTAAGGAGGTTGACTGATTTCTCCAGGATTGATTTCAATTTGATAATGTAAGAGTTTTTCTTCAATAGTTACTGAAAGTTCCAAAGTAAAAGTTTTTTCAGTGTGAAAGACAACCTCTCGTGTTCCACCCCGAAGTCCACGCCATTCTAGATTTCCGCCTTGACTCCACTTATCTCCAAATATTTCAGCAATTTTATACCCTCTAGAAATACCATGTATTAAGCGAAACGCATCCCGAATATTACTTTTTCCCGACGCATTAGTACCAACCAAAAGAGTAAAATCACCAAGGTTTAATTGAGCATCTCGAAAATTTTTGAACTTTTTTAACCGGAGTTGATTAATCATTGTATTTCCTGTAATCTAAGCTGAGTTACTGATTTAAATTGGCTATTTTGGTCATCTTAGAATTAGTAGCTAAGTCAGGTTGATCAGACATACAGCCAATCAAGTCGCTATTTCTAAGATGCTATGATTTAGTCGAAAAAGTTGCAACGTAGTGGCTAAGGAAAAGAACGAGCTTTCTTCAGTCATTAGTTTTTTTAATCAGGCAAACCATCAGGGACTAACTCAGCCAGATTAATATAGTCTGTAATCTGTCCCTGAATGGCTCGATTAGTATAGCCATCTAGTCCCTTACTGTAGTTGTAATCCTGGTAATCAAAATCAGCCAAAGCTTTCTTGACCGCACTTTGTTTAGCACCGATTAGAGTCGCGATCGCGTTTTGGGTAATCGCCCAAGGCTTCACATCCCCATAAGCCGCATTATTATAAATTTGAATCGCCTTAACCGCCCGTCGGGTCAACTCCTCACCCCGTCCCGGCAAAGTTTTATACTTATCTTCGGTCAACAAAGCCTCAGTCGAAATACTTTCCAGGGAATCAAAGTTTTTAGTTTTATTAGCAATCGACTTACAATAAGACGCGATCGCAGCGCTGGCAATCTTACTAATATCGCGACTTGAATCTTGAGCCAGAACTACCTCTAATGCCACCTTAGCCTCATCGTCCAGATTGACTTGAATCGTTATGTTACACTCAATTCCCTGAGCAAGTTTTTGAGTTGCTGTTGCTGTGGGGGTTTTGGTAACTTTAGCCGTTTCGGTTTCTAGGGGTGTCATTGTTGTTTTGGTGGCTTCCTTGAGGGTCTTAGCTTCAGACTTGCCCAAGGTCAAAGTTTTAAAGATTAGGTGGCGATACTTTAATAAATCGTCTTTGCCGCCCTCATCGTAGTAATAATTAGGCTTTTCCTCATCTTTACGGGGGTAAGCCTTTAAAATCTCGCGATTAACGCTTTTAAGAGCATTTTCGGGATTATCGTGTTGTTGGATTTGGGCGATCGCATCCTCTCCAATTTGGGCAATGCGATCGGGGTCAGTCAATCCCTCTAATTGTTGGGCAATCTCACGCCCCAACTGCGGCCAACTTTGCTTTGTCATCGTTAGTTATCTTCAACTCATATCCCTATACTAGCCCGTTAGTAATATAACTACAAGAGGACTATTATAGAGATAACTGATTGAGGACTGGCACAAGAATAAGCTATTTTTACCCACTAAAACACACATTCCTTACTTACTAGAATATAGTAATAATATAGATTAAATCATTAAGATTATGGATGAGTTCAAAAATAAGTATGTGGATGAAGCAGTAGTCCGATTATTACCCAAGTTTGAAACCTTAGTACCGTTTAAGCCACGGGATAGGGAGAGAGGAAAAAGCGGTATTGAAGGATGGAAAGCGATCGCCGCTTATGAAGCCGCCCAACTCAAAGCCTGGTATCCCGATAATGCCCCCGAACCACAAAGAACCTATGGCACTTGCTTACGACAAATTACCGACATCAAAAAGCGGTTGAAACAAGCGGCCAAAACTGACCTCAAAGACCCCGGTAACTATTACCCAGTTCTCACCATCATTCGCCACTTTGGGGATGCACTCAGCTTTCAGTTTGCCGAATACAAAGCCCGTCAAAATGTTGTTTATCGCGACAAAGTTATCGAGCGCTCAGAACCCGAAAACCTGACTCTTATTGACCTAACCCCCTATCTGAAGCAAGCCAATCAAGTTTTAGAGCAAACTTGGGAGTATGGCTTTCTCGAAGGTTATAAATGGGAAGATGTCAGTTGCGCGATCGCCCTCGTCACCGGGAGACGTATGGCAGAAATACATCTGAGTGCCACCTTTGAGCAGATTGGTGAGTATGAGATTGCCTTCACGGGGCAGCTTAGGCGTTGCATAATAGAGATATGAATATAGCCCTTATCCATTAGAACTATGCAAT
>JAWQFT010000252.1:0-2603 GCA_035968055.1 Jaaginema sp. PMC 1080.18
CAATATAGCCGAATTATCTACCTAAATTTATCAGTAAAAATACTGAAAATAATCAGTTTAAAACTCGAAGAATTGCCGAAAACTCGGAGTCAGAAAAGAGAGTATCCGTAGTTTCAGCAAAGCATATTTATTCTCTCTCAACAGCTCAAGTTAAAGCTGAATATGCCCGCTTACAAGCAGTACGCGAGCGTCTAGAAGCAGCCGGACGGGGAGATTTTGCACCCTCAACGGTAACGTTCAATGTCTTTTTAGTCGCTCGCGACACTCAAGGCAATCAAGCATTGCAAGCCTTTACCGTCGAACTACTCGAACCCAACCAAAATCCCAGCTTCACCTCAACTCTAGACCCAGAAATACAGCCTCAAATTGGCAAAACCTTCACTTACGCTGCCATTGCTTTCGATGCTGATGGCGACGAGTTAACTTACGAACTCCTCGAAGCCCCCGTCGGAGCCGCGATTGACCCCCAAACCGGACAGTTAACCTGGACTCCACAAACATTAGGCGAAACCACTGTTACCCTCAAAGTCAGCGATGGCAAAGGAGGAGAAGCCCGACAAACCTTAGAATTAGAGGTAATTGAAGCGCAAGCCAACCGTTCTCCTCTCATTACCTCAATGCCGCGTACTCGCTCCCAAACTGGCGTGGCTTACCTTTATCAAATCATCGCCAGCGACCCCGACGGCGAAGCTTTAACCTATCAACTCCTCGAAGCGCCGACGGGTATGACCCTAGACGCACAAGGACAACTGTTGTGGCATCCCGAACCTTCTCAGATGGGCAACCATACCGTCACAGTGGCAACCAGCGATGGTACGGCAACAGCTACTCAAACCTGGACTTTAAGCATCTCAGACCGAGATATCAACAATGCACCAACAATTACCTCAACCCCCACAGCCCGAACCTACCTCGACCGCCTTTACCGCTATAACCTCGAAGGCACAGACCCCGATAACGACCCCATACTCTGGACGCTAATCGCAGCCCCAGACGGAGCGGTCATTGACTCCAACACCGGACGCTTAAGCTGGCAACCCAGCCCCGAACAGTTGGGAGAACAAACCTTTGCTGTCCGGGCTATGGATACCCGAGGAGCGTACACCATACAGGAATTCAACCTCCAAGTTACCGGGACAAATCTACCACCCAACGTCGTTTCAGTTCCTCTCACCCAAGGAGCCGTAGCAGAACTTTATCATCAGGTTGTCGTTGCCACAGACCCCGAACAAGAAGCAATAACCTATCGCTTAAATCGCTATCCCGAAGGCATGAGCATCAATGCCCAAACCGGGGAAATCCAATGGACTCCCCAAAGTGAAGGCAGCTATAACGTAGAAGTCCAAGCCCTGGATGCCAGTGGCGGAACGGTGACTCAAGCTTGGACAATAGAAGTGGGAACAACGGCTGTTAATCTTCCCCCCAGCATCACCTCTACTCCCATCTACAGCGTTCGCAGTTCTCAACCTTACAGCTATCAAGTCATAGCCAGCGACCCCGATAACGCCACCCTGAATTACGAACTGCTCAATGCCAATGACCTGCCCCCTGGTATAACCCTCAATAGCAGTGGCGAACTGACTTGGGATAATCCCGTTGCTGGAACTTATACGATTGTGATTGGAGCCAACGACGGTTCCCTTGGAGCCGCCCAAGCCTTCACCCTCACCGTGCGGGATAACAGCGTTCCGACAATCGTCTCCACCCCCAACCCCACAACCAATTCACGGCGCATCTATCGCTACGACGTAATCGCCAACGACCCCGAAAGCGATACCCTAACCTACGCCCTTGAAAATGCGCCTGCGGGGATGAATATTGATGAATTGGGACGAATTACTTGGCAAGTTCCTCAAGATGCCACAGGTAACACCACCGCCCAAATTATCGTCACCGACAGCTTTGGTGGAGAAGCAAGGCAAACCATTAACCTCGAAGTTGTTAACGATACGCAACCCCCTTCAGTTTTATTACAACCCGCCAGCAACGTCTACGTCGTCGATACAGGGAATGGCATTGAATATCAAGTGGATATCAGCAGCCAATCCACCGTCTCCTTACGAGCCGTCGCTACTGACAACTTAGCCGTCGATAGCTTGCAACTGCTGGTCAATGGTACTGCTGTCGCCCAAGACAGTAACGGCATCGCCACCATTCCCGTCGGCATTGCTGGGGGCACCTTAAATGCCGTTGCCATTGCCACCGATACCGCCGGGAATACCACTCAAGAAACCCTAGAGTTAAAGTTTGTAGACCTTTCCATCTCTACAGACCTAACCCTAGACCTCGACCTCAGCAACCTCCCCGAAGTTGGGGTGACAAATCCCATCGATATCATCGGAACCGTCGCCGACAACAATGGCAATCCCGTATCTTATACCTTAGAAATCCAACCCATCAACGGCGGTGAATGGACGACCGTATTTAGCGGCACCCAAGCCGTCACCAACGGCGTATTGGGAACCTTTGACCCCACCTTACTGCCCAACGACACCTACAAACTGCGTTTAAGTGCCACCGATGCCACAGGTAATACCACTTTTACCGAAAATAGGGCTTGCTGAAGAAAGTACTAAGCCAGACAGCGAGGGCAAACCAACGGG
>JAWQFT010000253.1:0-2590 GCA_035968055.1 Jaaginema sp. PMC 1080.18
GCACCGGGCAGGCGTCAGACCCTATACGTCGTCTTGCGACTTCGCAGAGCCCTGTGTTTTTGATAAACAGTCGCTACCCCCTGGTCTGTGCCACCCTCCCGCACTTGCGTGCAAAAGGGTCACGCTTCTTCCGAAGTTACGCGTGCAATTTGCCGAGTTCCTTCAGCAGAGTTCTCTCAAGCGCCTTGGTATACTCTACCAGTCCACCTGTGTCGGTTTAGGGTACGGTCTATACGGAGGAGCTATTTCCTGGGACCGCTTCGCTGCCAGACCAATCCGATAAGGACTGACAACACACGCGATCCGTCACTACCTCCAGGCCCACGAATATTAACGTGGTTCCCATCGACTACGCCTTTCGGCCTCGCCTTAGGGGCCGGCTAACCCTGCTCAGATTAACTTTAAGCAGGAACCCTTGGACTTTCGGCGAGGGGGTCTCTCACCCCCTTTATCGTTACTCATGTCAGCATTCGCACTTCTGATACCTCCACCAGTCCTCACGGATCCGGCTTCATCAGCTTACAGAACGCTCCGCTACCGCTTGACCCTTGCGGATCAAACCCAAAGCTTCGGTGTATGGCTTTAGCCCCGTTACATTTTCGGCGCAAAGACCCTTACTTAGACCAGTGAGCTGTTACGCTTTCTTTAAATGATGGCTGCTTCTAAGCCAACATCCTGGTTGTTTTGGGATCCTCACATCCTTTCCCACTTAGCCATAACTTGGGGACCTTAGCTGTTGGTCAGGGTTGTTTCCCTCTTCACGACGGACGTTAGCACCCGCCGTGTGTCTGCCGACTAGTACTCCTCGGTATTCGGAGTTTGGTTAGGTTTGGTAATCCGGTGAGGACCCCTAGCCCATCCAGTGCTCTACCCCCGAGGGTATTCGGTCGACGCTCTACCTAAATAGATTTCGCGGAGAACCAGCTATTTCCGAGTTTGATTGGCCTTTCACCCCTAGCCACAAGTCATCCCGATCTATTGCAACAGATATGGGTTCGGTCCTCCAGTACGTGTTACCGTACCTTCAACCTGCTCATGGCTAGATCACTCGGTTTCGGGTCTAATGCAACGAACTGAACGCCCTGTTCAGACTCGCTTTCGCTACGCCTCCACCTATCGGCTTAAGCTCGCTCGCTACACTAAGTCGCTGACCCATTATACAAAAGGTACGTGGTCACCATTTCAGGCTCCCACTGTTTGTAGGCAATCGGTTTCAGGTACTCTTTCACTCCCCTTGTCGGGGTGCTTTTCACCTTTCCCTCACGGTACTAGTTCGCTATCGGTCATGCACGAGTACTTAGGCTTGGAGGGTGGTCCCCCCACGTTCAGACAGGATTTCACGTGTCCCGCCTTACTCTAGGACAATCATTCGCATTACGCGTACGGGGCTGTCACCCGCTACGGCCCGACTTTCCAGACGGTTCCGCTTGTCTCATGATTGCCACTGGCCTGGTCCGCGTTCGCTCGCCACTACTTGCGGAGTCTCGGTTGATGTCCTTTCCTACGGGTACTTAGATGTTTCAGTTCCCCGCGTTCGCCTCTTATCCCTATGTATTCGAAGATAAGATACCTCATAACGATACCTGGAAACCACAACCGCACGACCTTGCAGCCGAGCAGCTCTGATTTTCCAGGCATCTAAGGTGGGTTGCCCCATTCGGAAATCGTCGGATCAAAGGGTATTCGCACCTCCCCGACGCTTATCGCAGCGTATCACGTCCTTCATCGCCTGTGCATGCCAAGGCATCCACCAATTGCCCTTAAGACACTTGATCGTTCACATTGCCAATGCCCATCCAGCCCTAAAGCCTTCAGGTCATCGACATTTGAAAAGACCAGCTTCTCGAGATCTGCCCGGTGGCGCGGTTAGGCTAACCAATCATGGGCATGGGATTGAGCGTCCCATGCGACGGACCAGGATCATCGTCACCCGGCCATTTACAGGAGTTTATGGAACTCCCAAGGCCAGGCTCCAATCCTGGAACCCGAACAAATCTTCTCTTCACGATGTCATACAGAACAGGCCAGGGACGATCACATCGCCCGCGGCAAACTTTTTTCTCGGTGAATGACGACGACTTCAACCAACCCACGCAAAAGCAAAACCCTTGGTGGAGCCGGACGGGATCGAACCGACGACATCCTGCTTGCAAAGCAGGCGCTCTCCCAGCTGAGCTACGGCCCCGATAGGGTGGTGTGATGGTGGGCCTGGATAGACTCGAACTATCGACCTCACCCTTATCAGGGGTGCGCTCTAACCACCTGAGCTACAGGCCCTAAGCGCATACATCGACAGTCGCCAGACGCCCCGAGGCGTAGCCTCGCAAGCACGACCGTGCGTCGGCGCTCTTGCGCCGCCCCCGCGGAGCGCGCCGGAACGGCACGCGCGTGAGCGATACAAACGTCATTCACGAAGAAAGAGAAACGAAGGCGGCAGTGACCCGCTTTGTAAGTGCGATGCCAAATGACTTTCAGCATCTTGTTCTAAAAAGCGGCGATAAGGCGTCGGACAAGTCCGAGACCAATAAGGCTGCTTCCTTAGAAAGGAGGTGATCCAGCCGCAGGTTCCCCTACGGCTACCTTGTTACGA
>JAWQFT010000254.1:0-2481 GCA_035968055.1 Jaaginema sp. PMC 1080.18
AGTGGGAGGAGGGGGAGGAAGGGGAAGTAATATCAGTTGTGACAAACAACCAACAACTAACAACCAACAACAAAAAACCAGTAAATTAGTGGGTAACTCGTAAACTCCCAACTCACCCAATGGCTTTTGAATCCGTTATTCGCGCCCTATCGCGATCGCCCCTCACCCCAGAACTCCTACTCAAACTCCAGACCCAATCCCCTCTCCAGTTGAGTGGAATGCCCCGCTTGCCCAAGGGTTTAGTCGCGTCTTCCCTGGCACAATCCCAAGGGCAGAACTTGTTTGTGGTTTGCTCCACTCTCGAAGAAGCGGGACGCTGGGCTACCCAACTCGAAGCGATGGGTTGGAAAAGTATGCAGTTCTACCCCACCTCAGAAGCTTCTCCCTACGACCCATTTGACCCGGAATCAGAGATGGTTTGGGGGCAAATGCAAGTTTTAGCCGAACTGACAACGAAGGGGGCTGAAGGGGCAGAGTTGGATGGTCGAATGGCGATTGTGGCTACAGAGCGATCGCTCCAACCCCATCTCCCGCCGCCGGGGGTGTTTCAGGATTACTGTTTGCACCTCCAACCGGGGATGGCAGCAAAGTCAAAAGAGTTAGACCGGAAATTGGCTCTTTTGGGTTATGAAAAAGTAAATTTAGTTGAAACTGAGGGGCAATGGAGTCGTCGCGGCGATTTAGTTGATATCTTTCCTGTTTCGGCAGAATTGCCCGTCCGCTTGGATTGGTTTGGGGACGAATTAGAAAGAATACGCGAATTTGATCCAGCAACCCAGCGATCGCTCGATCGTATCGAGAAATTACTCCTGACTCCCACCCGTTTTTCCCAAATTGTGGTGGATGCTTTGGATGAAGCTTTACAGCAGGAAATCGAAGATAAGGAGGGGACACGGAAGTATTTGGGAGTTGCTTTCGAGAAACCCGCCTCTTTGAGCGACTATTTACCCAAAAATACCTTAATTGCCGTTGATGAGCCAGAACAATGTCATTCCCATTGCGATCGCTGGTACGAACACGCAGAGGAAAAATGGGCTACCCTGGAAAATAAGCAAGGGTTTCCCAGGTTACACTTAACGCTAGAAAACACATTATCAGCCCTAAAAAGCTTTTGTCAAGTCTATCTTCGCGAAATTGCTGAAGAAAATTCCCACACTTTTAACGTCGCAGCCCGACCCATTCCCACCACTCCCCACAACTTTGCTCGTATAGCCGAAATCCTGCGAGGAAAGCGTGAAGTTTATACCGGGATGCAAATCGAAAAGTTCGCAACCTGGCTGGTTTCAGCCCAACCCTCTCGTTCTGTAGCCCTACTTCAAGAGCATGATTGTACAGCACAATTTATCCCTAATGTGCGCGATTATCCCGCGATTGAAAAATTATTAAATCAACACACCCCTGTCGCGGTTAAATATTCAGGCCTCGCAGAATTAGAAGGATTTATCTTACCGACCTTTCGCATCGTTATCATTAGCGATCGCGAATTTTATGGACAGCACAATTTAGTCTCCACAGGCTATGTTCGTAAACGTCGTCGCGCTACTTCCAAACAAGTCGATTTAAACAAACTACGACCCGGCGATTATGTCGTTCACAAAAGTCACGGCATTGGCAAATTCCTGAAACTCGAAAAACTCACCACTCGCGAATACTTAGTCATTCAATATGCCGATGGGATTTTGCGCGTCCCTGCCGATAACTTCGACAGCCTTTCCCGCTACCGTAAAACCGGAAAAACGCCCCCGCAACTCCACAAAATGTCGAGTAAGGCTTGGGAAAAAGCCAAAAATAAAGTCCGCAAAGCCGTCAAAAAAGTCGCCGTAGACCTACTCAACTTATATGCCAAACGCTCGCAACAAACTGGCTATAGTTACGGCGCAGACTCCCCCTGGCAAGACGAACTCGAAAGCTCATTTCCTTACCAAGAAACCCCCGACCAACTTAAAGCCATCCAAGAAGTCAAAAGAGACTTAGAAAGCGATCGCCCGATGGATCGCTTAGTCTGTGGTGACGTAGGTTTCGGCAAAACTGAAGTCGCCCTCCGCTCCATTTTTAAAGTCATTACAAGCGGTCACAAACAAGTCGCCTTCCTCGCCCCCACGACAATTTTAACTCAACAACATTACCACACCTTAAAAGAACGATTTGCTCCTTATCCCATCCAAGTCGGATTACTCAATCGCTTCCGCACTCCCAGCGAACGCAAAGAAATTTTAAAACGCCTGGAAACCGGAGAAATAGATGTGGTCGTCGGCACACATCAACTCTTAGGAAAAACCGTCAAATTTAAAGACCTCGGCTTACTTGTCGTAGACGAAGAACAGCGTTTTGGCGTTAACCAAAAAGAGAAAATCAAAGCCCTGAAAACCCAAATTGATGTCCTTACTCTCAGCGCCACACCCATTCCCCGCACCCTCTATATGTCCCTGTCCGGCATTCGGGAAATGAGCCTGATTACCACCCCACCCCCCTCTCGTCGTC
>JAWQFT010000255.1:0-2252 GCA_035968055.1 Jaaginema sp. PMC 1080.18
TAAAATAGGCTCAAAGCTAGACCGGATAAGCGTTACAGCCCAAAAAAGGGAAATTAACGTTTCAAAGAGAGTCATCAGGTTGTGACGAATAACCAACAACCAACAACTAATAACTAATAACCAATAACCAACAACCAATAACTAATTTGAAACTAGGCGTTTTTGGGCTTGGGGGACGAAATTCTTGAGAAAAGCAGTGCGTTGATTGGCTTGGAAGACATTTTGCAGGATTTGGCTGAATTTATCCCAGTTAATCTTAGCCTCAGTTTGGGCTTGAATGTCTTGGTCTTCGAGATATTCAATTAAGCTTAAACCCGCAATTCGCGTGAGGTAAGCCGCACTAATGCCTTGGACGACACCCCCTGCAACGTAAGTCACCGCATGGCTTTTGAGTAAACCGCCGATGGTTTGAGTCGAAAGTTCCACTAATCCGAGTTTTACCATTTGTTCGCCCAATGTGCCAGAGGCGTTTTGTGCTTGAGAAAGGGAGAATTTTTGTTGGTAAATTTCCCCTAAATCTACTAACATTTGGGTACTAATGGCGGCAGCAGCGAGTAAATCTAAAGCCGCGACGGGGTTAGCAAAGGCAGCAGTAGCGGCAATCCATTGGTAACGCTCGATAATGGGTAAAGCGCGAGATCGTCTGTGGGCATTGAGACGGGTTTTGGCGGCAGTTTGCAAGTTTATGGCTTCTCGCCAAGCGGTGGCTAAAACCAAGGCTTGACGCTGATTTTCGAGCAGATGGGAGACGCGATCGCGCAACACTACAATCTCAGGTTTTTGCGCTTCTAAACTTTCGCTCACTGTGCCATCTTCTTGGTGTTTTCGCACTTTGATCGGGGCAGGTTGTGTGGCAATAACGCTAATATCTTCAAAATCAACGAGATTCACTAAGTTAGCTTTGACTTGCTCAAGAATAGTTGCTTTCTCGTCGTCAGGATAACGGTCTTGTTTATTAAGACAAACTAAAACCTGTTGATTGCGCGATCGCCATTGCTGGATTTTTTGCAACTCCGAGTCAGCCAAATCGCCATCCAGTAAAAAGATAACCAAATCGGTAGCGAGAATTGCCTTTTCGGTTTCGCTATCTGCCGTTTCGGTATTACTAAATAAAGCCTCTGTGTCGATAATTTCCAGGGTTTCGGGAGAAAATTCCCCTTTGAGTTGCGTCGCTAATTCCGTTTTACCAGTTTTGCGGCCGCCGGCGATCGCGAGTTGTATAGTCTGACGTTGGAGGCGATCGCGTATCCCCTCAATTTCCCCTTCTAAATCGCTAACATCAGTATCGGGGGCTTCTGTCGCAATCAGTTTAATCAATTCTTGCACCTTCGCGATCGCCCGATTCAACATCGCTTCGGTGACTGCTTGCGGTTGCGGTAAACTCAGGGTTTTGCGGGGTTTTGCTCTTTGCAACAACCACAAACCCCCCCCAACAATCATCACCCCAGTTAAACCTGTTTCTCCCGCTTGCAACAGTGAGTCTTGAAGATTCCACCAAGCCCACAGCCCGAAGGACAACCCCAAGCCACCCACTAAGATAGGTTTACGGATTTTTACTGCCATTTTATATTTCCCCACCAATTTTGCCTAATTGCTCCGAGGCATTCTCTAACCCCATTTTAATTTACAGCACGTTGGTTATTTCTCGTCAGGGGGAACGGTTTTCCGATCGCTTGCTGCTTGGATAGCGCGATCGCATGATGACAGAAAAAGCACACTCAAATAGCCAACTCAGCCGACAAATCTCGATACGTCAACCGATAACTTGCACTTTCTTCGAGTAAATGTCGGATAAAGTGAGGAGATGAAGCATTTGCCGAGCGTAACTTTTCCCGATACAAACTACAAGCTTCCTCGTCATTTAAAATGCGAGTATGCAGGATTTTCGTCCAGTCTGGAGCAATAACAATTAATTGGGGAACAACCGTCACAAAAGCTTGTAATTGCTCCTCCAGTGCCAAAGATTCGAGAAAATGGACGAGACTAAACATGACTTCCGGTTGTTCGCAGCGATCGTCAAAGATCAAATGTAATGCAGCTAAGTCCTCATTTTGGGGATGTTCGGCAAGTTGGCAAAGGGCATTCTCAAAAGCATTGACTTCTTCGTGCGATCGCATCAGTCTGTTGGCTTTTAAACTGTTAATCCAATGCTCTTGTGTCATCAGAATCTCCTGGGTCTGAAACCCCGTCCTTCAAGGACGGCTTTGTATTTTTCAGGTAAAATTGGCAATATCGAAAAGCGAAAACCAAAG
>JAWQFT010000256.1:0-2231 GCA_035968055.1 Jaaginema sp. PMC 1080.18
CCAACAACCAACAACCAACAACCAACAACCAATAACCAACAACCAACAACCAACAGATAGTTTAATTCAGTAACGCCAGTTAACCTAGAAATTGCCTGGGTTTAGCAAGGAGAAAACACACATCGATGCGTCCCGTATTACAAGAACCTGTCCGAGTCGATCGCGTTGAGATCGCCATAGCGGGATTACCCCCAACCTTAGAAGGCTTAAAGCTGGCTCAACTGTCCGATTTCCACTATGATGGCGAGCGGCTTGCCGATAAAATCTTGATTGACGCGATCGCTGCCGTCAACGCAGCCGCCGTAGACCTCATCTTACTCACCGGAGACTACATCACCGACAGCCCTAAACCCATTCATCAATTAGTTCAACACCTCCAACAACTCGAAAGTCGCTACGGCATTTACGCTTGTTTGGGCAATCACGACATTTATTTCCCCAACTCTCGCAAACCCGTCGTCAACGCCCTCACCAGCGTGGGTATCAACGTCCTGTGGAACGAAATCGCCTATCCTATGGGTTCGGAATTAGCGATCGCCGGATTAGCCGATTTTTGGTCGGGTCAATTTCAGCCCGCGCCAGTACTCAATCAAATTGACCCCCAAACCCCCAGAATTGTCTTATCCCACAATCCCGATACCGCCGCTTTACTCCAAAAATGGCGGGTCGATCTCCAACTTTCCGGTCACACTCACGGCGGTCAAATCATGCTACCCGGTCGGATATCATTGCCCTTATTACTGCAAAACTGGAGTCCGTGGCTGCCCAAATCAATTCAAGGGCTGATTCCGATGGCGAAAAAATGTAAAGCCGTAGTTCAACATTGGGAGTGGGGACAAGGATGGCATCAAATCGGGGATAATCAACTGTATGTCAATCGCGGTTTGGGAAGTTATTTCCCCGGACGTTTTGGCTGTCCGCCAGAAGTCACCGTTATGACTTTAAAAACGGCGTAAGTTGTAAGTCTCTATTCATTCATGCTGGAATTTTTGCGCTCGGATATTGTCGATCTTCAAGCTTATACGCCCCACCCTGGCGGCGCAGTCACAACTCCCCTCGATCGCCTCGATACCAATGAAAGTCCTTACGATCTGCCGCCGGATTTGCAGGAAAAATTGGCGTGGATGTACCAAAATACGATTGAGACAAATCGTTACCCCGATGGCAGTCACGCCGCCTTAAAAGCCGCGATCGCGCAGTATGCCAGCGAATCTGCCGGGGGGATGGTATCTCTCGATCCGAGCCAAATTTCGGTCGGGAATGGTTCGGATGAGTTGATTCGTTCGTTGCTGATTGCTACTTGTCTTAACAGTGTTTGTTCGATTTTGGTGGCTACGCCGACGTTTTCGATGTACGGTATTTTGGCGCAAACCCTTGGTATTCCGATTACCAGTGTCAATCGTCATCCTGATAATTTTGCGATTCATTTGGGGGAAGCTGAATATGCTTTAGAGCAAAATCCCCTAATTCGGGTGGTATTTGTGGTGCATCCCAATTCCCCGACAGCGAATCAACTTACTTCTGATGAGATTAATTGGTTGCGACAACTGCCTTCGCAATTATTGGTGGTGATTGACGAAGCGTATTTTGAGTTTAGCGGGGAGACATTGCTGGCAGAATTAGAGGAGCATCCCAACTGGATTATTTTACGCACGTTTTCTAAAGCCTTTCGGTTAGCGGCGTTGCGGGTAGGTTATGCGATCGCGCATCCCCAATTAACTCTTGCCCTAGAGAAAATTCGCCTGCCCTACAATTTACCTGCTTTTTCCCAAGGGGCAGCATTACTCGCCCTCGAAAATCGCCAGGAATTGCTGAGTTGTATCTCAACAATTCAACAAGAGCGCGATCGCCTGTACCAAGCATTCCAAAATATTCCCCAACTGCGAGTTTGGCCTAGCGATGCCAACTTCCTGTATTTGCGCCTAGAAGACCATCTCGCCTCCCGTTACCCTTATCCTCAACTGATTGCCGATCTCAAGGCTCAAGGTACGTTAATTCGCCATACAGGAGGCGGTTTACGCATTACTGTCGGAACGCCTGAAGAAAATAGCCGTACTTTAGAACGTCTGTCTGCTCTTTTGCAGGGGCAGCTTTAACAGTTAACAGCGATTGAGGGGCAGTAGGTCTTGGGCAGTAGGCAGTAGTTTTGGGCAGTCGGCAATCGGCAATCGGGGAGGAGTGGGGAGAGTGGGAGGAAATTGGAATTGTGACGGACAACCAACAACCAACAA
>JAWQFT010000257.1:0-2207 GCA_035968055.1 Jaaginema sp. PMC 1080.18
CAATTATTATTGTTGGACGATTTTATATTCAAGTTATCCAAAAAAAATATAAAAATACTGATTCTTTTCACGATTTTCTTGAATGCAAAAATTATGACTTGAAAGCAAACTTTGATACATTTAATTATCCTAATGCCAAGGTACTTGTTGAATACAATATCGAAAGAGAAATTAAAAGCGAGACTGTCTATAATGACACGGGAGATTGGATTTCTTTTGAATATAAAGATGGACAACAATTGTTTCGTACCAACTCAATAATAGCAAGCTATGTAGTGATTGCATTTATTTTGCCTGGTTCTCTGATGGCTATATTTTTTGAAATTCTTAATATGTCTCGAATATTCATAAACATCGATTCAATTTTTTTATTAAAACTTTTGAAAATTACTTGTCTTGCTTTTTATGTTCCTTTTTGGTCTGACGCTATCTTAATCTATACCCCCTTTTTTAGAGGCATTGTTATCGAAGAAAAAGAAATAAAACACCCGCATTCAACTCGCCGATGATACCAATTAGATAGGGTGTATCAGTCGGTAGACCTTTTCACATTTAGTGGGGAGGATAAGTTTATTGTTGGAGTGGTGAGAGTGATTTCTTAGGGGGTTTGGGTCATTGTGAGTGGGATAAAAATGTTTAATTGTCCCTCGAAAATTATCAATTTTTTGAAGTTAAAGTAAGATTGCTTGCTTTAAAAGTTCAATATCAGGCTTATATAAAAAATATACTGCATACACATCGTTTTTAGCACATATAAAGTTGATTTTTATCACATCCTCAAATTCTTCATCAAATTGAATGCCAACTGAATAATCTTTTCCATATTTTGTTCTCATTAAAACTTTATAACTGAAACCAACGACTACCTCTCTTTTAGTTAAAATATTCACGATATGCTCCACACACTTACCTCGCTCTCTTACAACAGGTTCTCCCAGGTTTATCCCCAAAATATGCCGAGATATTAGTGAGCTTCTAGGGAGAAAAAGAACTCCTGGAGTAAATTCCGGATTTTCATTCTTTGTGGCGCAGGCGATAACTTGGTGACTTTCTGCAATACACATAGCTCTTCTAAATTCATGCTTTAAACCTTGGGTAACTGAAGAACAAATTAATTCTCGATTAGACCAATTAGACCAGCAACTACGGTGTGTTTGAGCGCCAATATATGAAATCATTTCTTTTACTGTTTCTTGCTCTTTTGTTAAAAAATAAGGATCGAAAGGGGGAATACGAAAGATTTGTGATGTTTGATCAATTATCTGACCGCAGATTTTACATGGTATGGCTAGAGCGTTGTCATTTATCTCATTTAAAATCATTTTTCTCGCGCTTTGTATGTAACAGCTAGACCTAAACGGGTTATTGTTGTCCGAGTATTCGTCAAGAAAACCCAAAAGACACCCCGGAAAGAAATCAAATTAGCATTAAAGCAGGCAAAGGAGATTGAAGAATGACGAAAATAGCAGACTTGCATAAAAAATGGCAAAATAATCCAGAGTATCAAGAAGCTTATAAAAACTTAGCCCCGGAGTTTGAGTTAGCATCGGCTATCATTACTGCGCGGACTCATGCGGGAATGACCCAAAAGGAGTTAGCAGAACGAATGAATGAATGCGAAGCAGTCAGCCATTGCGCGTCTCGAAAGCGGAAAGCAAAATACCACTGTGAAGACGTTGGAGCGTATTGCTAAAGCGACGGGAACATCTCTGAAAATTTCTTTTTAGCCTTCACATTAAAGTAGCTCATATCTTTGCAGTTAAAATTAATCGTAGTAAAAAAAGGAGAACTTAAATCGCGAATCCGACTAATAGCTTGCTTCCCGGAGAGGGTCAAGTGGGACGTTACAGCGACTTGCTTAAAACCGGACGCAGAGGCGACAATTTAACACCGCACCACGTTCCCTCTAATAGATTTATGATTGCCAAAGTGCCAGAGTATCGCCGAGGAATGGGAATTGCTATCATGATGGAACACCCCGTACCGGGTCAAGGCGGTCGTCATCGACAAACCCTCTCTTATGGACACCCTCCCAATCTCAATTTGTCCCCCAGACAGGCACTTGCGAGAGAGGTTAAAGATGTACGGAACATTTATTGTCGTCAAGAACTTTACACGCCACAACTGCGGCAGAGTTTGCAACAAATCATCGAGTTAAATCAACAAACGTGGCCGGGCATTTTTGATAAGGGAGAGAGTGTATTTTG
>JAWQFT010000258.1:0-2203 GCA_035968055.1 Jaaginema sp. PMC 1080.18
ATGATATTTATTTTATTTAAAGATAGCTTTTTTATCATTTTTTTATTATCTTTTTTGACAGGTATTACTAAAGAAACTGCTTTTATCTTTATAATTTTATTGGGATTAGTTGCAGCCTTAGAAAAAAGCAAATACAAGGATCGGGAGCATAGAATTTTTGACACGCTAACATCTTTAATACCTCTACTGTTAGGCGTTAGCCTAAGTTTTATAGTAAATTGCTTATTCAATTATTTTAGATACGGTACTTTTCAAAATATTTTGCTTCTTCAAGACTTTTTTATTGTAGACTCAAACTTTCAAAAGCTAATATCTTTTTTAGGGATTTGGATATCTCCAGGGGGAGGTATCCTTTTTTTCTGGTTCTTTTTCTTTACTTTCTTGTTTCTCAACCTTTTTTTGACATTTCAAAAAAAACAGCCTTTCTACAAGCTTGCTGAACTTAGCCTACTCGCGATTGTTTTAATAGGATTATCTATAGGTTTCGCTACTTGGTTTTCTCCTTTTGGTTGGATTAGCTGGGGGCCAAGATTAATTTTGCCTTGGTTACCGAGTGTGTTGTTTCTAGTTATGATAATTTGTGCTGATGAAACCAATGAATTATTTAAAAATTTAACATCCAAAAAATGGAAACAAATATCTCTTATTTCGCTTTTATTTGTTACATCATTACATAATGTTGTTGTCTTGCTACATTACGAATTGTTCCCCAAATTCTTTTTGACTTCTGGAGCTTGTTCTAATATGTTTTTAGAGTTACTTGAAACAAGCCTTTACTACAAATGCTTGAACTACTTTATGTGGGATAAATATAGTATATTTCAAGAATCATATATTGCTATTTTAAATCATTTTGATATACTGCTTTATATATGTTGTTTTATGATTGCTATATTCAGCATAGTCCATCTAATCAAAATAGAGTATAAAAATTCATCTTCCTAAATTTAATTAATTAACATGAAAGAACCAATATTAGAACCGCTTTTAAGAAAATTGCGTCTTTATAAAGTCTTAAAACAAATTCCCAATCAATGTGTAATATTAGACATTGGTTGCGGTAACACAGCTTCCTTTTTACGGGCTGTTTCTCCCAAAATCAGACAAGGTTTTGGAATTGACTTTAAAGTTTCTGATTTTGAAACCAATAACATTCAAATTAAACAACATAAATTTCAAGATAATTTACCTTTTCAAGATGGTTATTTTGATGTTGTTACTATGTTGGCTGTACTTGAGCATATAGAAAAAGAGAAAGAGATTTTAGAAGAAGTACATCGAGTTCTTGTTCCGGGAGGAAAACTTATATTAACTGTTCCGTCTGTTTGGTCTCAACCTGTTTTGGAGTTTTTATCTTATAGACTCAAAATTATTAGTGAAGTAGAAATTAGAGACCACAAAAGATACTATAATCGTATGAAATTGAGGAACAGTTTGATAGAAAAGGCAAAATTTAGTGATTTTTATCACCAATATTTTCAATTTTGGATGAATAACTTTTGTATAGTTGTCAAGAAATAGCACATGAAGCTTTCCGTCATTATACCTTGCTACAATGAAATCGCAACTATTCACCAAGTAATTGAAGCTGTTAAAGCTTCTCCTGTGGAAAATCTTGAAATTATTGTTGTCGATGACTACTCAACAGATGGAACTCGAGAAATTCTTCAGAATAAAGTTTATCTATTAGTTGATAAAATCATATACCATTCCTTTAATCAAGGTAAAGGAGCAGCTTTGCGTAGTGGTTTTGCTGCTTGTAGTGGAGATATTGTAGTTGTCCAAGATGCTGACTTAGAGTACGATCCTCGCGAATATCCCTTACTAATCAATCCTATTTTAAATAATAAAGCAGATGTAGTTTTTGGTTCTCGCTTTCAAAGTGGAAGAGCGCATAGAGTAGTTTATTTTTGGCATATGGTAGGAAATAAATTATTGACCCTTTTATCAAATATGCTAACTAATATTAACTTATCAGATATGGAAACATGCTATAAAGCATTTCGCAGAGACATTATTCAATCTATCAGCATACAAGAAAATCGTTTTGGTTTTGAGCCAGAAATTACTGCTAAAGTTGCTAAGATGAATTGTAGAATTTATGAAGTTGGTATTTCTTATTACGGTCGTACATATCAAGAAGGGAAAAAAATAGGATGGAAGGATGGTATAAGAGCAATTTTTTGTATAATAAAATATAATT
>JAWQFT010000259.1:0-2104 GCA_035968055.1 Jaaginema sp. PMC 1080.18
TTTCGGGCAATCGGCAATCGGCAATCGGCAGTCGTGCAAGAGAGGGATTAATTGTGACGAATAACCAATAACCAATAACCAATAACCAATAACCAATAACAAATTTTGAACCAACAACCAACAACCAACAACCAACAACAAAAAAACAAAAGCGATTGGCGCTTATTTTTACAACTCGTTCCTTATGCCAGACGCAATCAAAGTATCTTATTCTGGTCGCTGGTTTTACTCGTCCCCCTCGCGATCGCAGGCGCAATTCAACCCCTTATAATTGGACAAGCCATCTCCGTCTTTCGCCAAGAATCCACCTGGTCATTTCTGGCCGAACGTTCCACCTCAGAAGCCATCAATTGGTTAGTCGGCTTATTACTCCTAACAATTGTAATTCGTCTAGCCTTTTCCTCCATTCAAGGTTATCTCGTCCAGCAAGTCGGGCAAGAAATTACCGCCGGGATTCGCCAAGACTTATTTGTGCGCGTCACCTCCCTCGCCGTGCGCTTTTTTGACAAAACGCCAGTCGGTCGTCTTGTCACCCGCTTAACCAGCGATGTCGAGGCATTAGGAGACGTTTTCGCCACCGGGGCAGTAGGCATTCTCAGCGATATCGCCAACATCCTCGTCATTGTCGTCACCATGTTTCTCTTGCAGTGGCAACTCGCCTTGATGTTAGTCTTAATGTTGCTACCCGTCACCGCCCTAATTATTTACTTTCAGCGACAATACCGCAAAGCCAACTACAAAGCCCGCGAAGAACTCTCGCGACTCAACGCCATGCTGGCCGAAAACGTCGCCGGGATTAACATCGTGCAACTATTCCGCCGGGAACAGTTTAACGCAGAGATGTTTCGTTCCGTCAATCAACGCTATCGCCAAGAAGTAGACCACACCATCTTCCACGACTCCGCCGTATCCGCTACCTTAGAATGGATTGCCCTAGTCGCGATCGCGGGTGTACTCTGGTTAGGAGGCACTCTCGTCCTCAACGAAGCCCTCACCTTCGGGGTTCTCGCCTCCTTTATCCTCTACGCCCAACGCTTCTTCGACCCCCTGCGTCGCTTTGCCGAAAAGTTCACCATGATTCAATCCGGCTTTACCGCCATCGAACGCATCAACGAACTCATGAACGAACCCATCGAAATCCGCGACCCCGAAGCCCAAACTCGACAAAGTTTAGACACAGCAGTAGAACAACGAGAACACATTGGCGAGATTCGCTTTGAAAACGTCTGGTTTGCTTACAAAGACGACGAATTCGTCCTCAAAGACCTCAATTTTACCGTCAAACCCGGTGAAAAAATCGCCTTAGTGGGGCCAACCGGGGCAGGCAAAAGTTCCATCATTCGCCTGTTATGCCGCCTCTACGAACCCAGTCGCGGTCGCATCCTCGTCGATGGCATTGATATCCGAGACCTCCCCCAAGCCGAACTCCGCCGCCATATCGGAGTCATTCTCCAAGAAAGCTTCCTCTTTGCCGGGGATGTCAAACGCAACATTACCCTGGGGGAAGACTACGAATTTGCCACCATCCAAGCCGCCGCCGAAAAAACCAACATCGACGACTTTATCAACAATCTGCCCCAAGGCTACAACACCCAACTGCGCGAACGCGGCACCAACCTCTCCGGCGGACAAAAACAACTCCTCGCCTTTGCCCGTGTTGCCATCCGCAACCCCCACATCCTGGTCTTAGACGAAGCCACCGCCAGTCTTGATGTCAAAACCGAAGCCCAAATTCAAGAAGCCCTCGAACACATCTTACTCAACCGCACCGCCGTCATTATCGCCCACCGACTCTCCACCATTCGCAATGTAGACCGCATTCTCGTCCTCAAGCGGGGCGAACTCATCGAATCCGGCAGTCACGACGAATTACTCGCCCAAGGCGGAATGTACGCCAGTTTATACCAGCTACAAATGCTCGGCACTTAACTCAACAAGTCAATTCTGTAGGGTGTCGTTAGCAAAGCGTAACGCACCGAAAGCAGTGTAGGCTGGGCGATGACCACCCAGCCGGAGTCAGAAACTTTAGATGTAGGGTGGGCAATGCCCACCATCTTAAATGTTGTATTTCGTAGATTAAGTTAAGAGATATAACTCTAGCTTT
>JAWQFT010000260.1:0-2052 GCA_035968055.1 Jaaginema sp. PMC 1080.18
ACGGATACTCTCTTTTCTGACTCCGAGTTTTCGACAATTCTTCGAGTTTTAAACTATTTATTCTCAGTGTTTTTACGGATAAATCAAGGCAGATAGTTGGGCTATATTGTTCAGCTCAAAGGACGGTATAGTAACGTTATTTGCGGCTTTTAGGTGGATGGTTTTGCAGTCATTGAAGATGATTTTGTTGCTTTCTTTTTTTTCCTTGACTTTTGCTTTTTGGTAGTTTTATACTTTTTCGTATCAATCTCAATACTGAGTATTTTTGATAGAACTTTTACTCATAAATTATTAATAAAAACTCGCTTTTTGCTAATTTTTTCGGGATTAACCGACTTTTTAAAACTTTTGAGGTGACACTTATTAATGGCTGCTGTTCCTCTTCCTCTTTCTACTGATTCTCTCTGTCCCGACCTCCGTCAAGGTTGGCAGTTAGGGACTCAGAAACATTCGTCCCAAGCGGTTCTTCAACATTTGGCAACTCAACGTCTTCTTTTTCTTTCTCCTGAAGATGTCCGGGTTTTGCCTTATTGCACGGGACGTTGGACGGTGGCTGAGGTTCAGCAACGTTTGGGGGATGAGGTGTCCCCCGGTGGGGTGGCAGCTTTGGTGGAGAGGATTGTCCGACTTGGTGATGCTCAGGCTAATGAAAGTCCGGTCAATTCTTCTTCTTTGTTGAAGCCTGGAGTGCAGTGGTTTCCTCACCCCGATGGTTATTGGATTTTACGCAATGGCGAGGATTTTACTTTCCTCCAAATTGATGAGTTGGGTAAGGCGGTTACGGATGATTTGGCGTTGCTTTCTCCTGGGGCGGTGGCTCAAAAGCACGGTCTGACTCTGGGGCAAGTTCAGCAGCATTTAGGTTTGTTGGCGGCGGCAGGGATGTTACCGGGGACTCGTCCTCAAGCACCACCGCCGAAGCGATTTACGCCTTGGGCTTTGCTTTTTTTTCTTTGGCCGTTGTTCAATCCCGATGCTTGGCTAACTCGCCATTTACCTAAAGTTCGTTGGTTGTTTTATCGGGGTTCGGCTTGGGGACTTTTACTGTTTTTGGCTTTTTGGGCGGCGGTGGGCTTTTCTCAGCAGCGAGCGCTGGTGGTTTTTGGCGGGGAGTTGTGGCAAAATTCTGGCTTTCGTTTGCTTTTACCTTTTATTGTTTTGAGTTTGCTGGTGGTTTCTTTACACGAGTTAGCCCATGCTTTTACCCTCAAGTATTTTGGCGGTCGAGTGCCGCAAATGGGTTTGATGTTTATGGCTTTGTTTCCGGCGGCTTATACCGATACGACGGATGCTTATTGTTTGACTCAACGGCGGCAGCGCTTTTTGGTGGTGGCGGCGGGGGTTTTATGTCAGTTGTTTTTGGCGGCGCTGGCTTTGTGTTTCTGGAATCTGACTCTGCGCGGTAGTTGGTTGCATACGGGCAGTTATTTGTTGTTGGTGGCTTCTTTGTTGACGGTGACGCTCAATCTCAATCCTGTGGCTAAGTTTGATGGTTATTATCTGGCGGTGGCGCTGTCGGGGATTAATAATTTGCGTTCTCGGGCTTTTTTGTTTTACCGCCGACTTTTGACGGGTCATCCGCTTCAGGAGAAAAGGGCGGATGCTCTGTTTTTGGCTTTTTATGCTCCTGTGAGTTTGCTTTATCTTTGGTGGGTTTTTGGTTTTCTTTTTTATCGTTTGGTGACTTGGATTTTAACGAATATTCCTTTTCTGACTTTGAGTTTGTTGGCGATTTGGGCGGTTTATTATTTTTACCCTCGTGGTCCTTTTCTTGATTGAGGCACTGATAACTAATAACTAATAATTGAAATGACTATTGCTTCTTCTTCTCAATCGGTTTCGGAAACGACGACAACGACAGACACAGCGACAACTTCTGCTGCACCGCGATTGCGCCGTTGGCGGTTGTGGGGGGCTGTGGCGGTGGGAGTGGGGGCGGGGGGGGCAATTCCTCCTCCCCATCATGTTATGGGGTCGGCGGCGGTTCAAACTCCTTTTGTTTCTCGTCAGCGTTTTGGGGTTCCCCATTTCGGGCGAGCTCTACTTTAAGGT
>JAWQFT010000261.1:0-2046 GCA_035968055.1 Jaaginema sp. PMC 1080.18
TCTCTTCCTCAAACTTTAACACAGTCTGCTTTTTGATTTTGATGCGTTTACCCTGAGTTGTGAATAATTTAGACCATCTGATATGTTCGATGTCTCGACTTGAGTAGCCGTAGTTTCTAGTGCATCTAAAACTTGACTAATATTCGATCCTGGCATCCCGATTGCTTCAGCCAAGATAATATCCCAACTTTTTGCTAAATCAATATTTTTAGCAGGGATTAAAATTGCTGGCTTACCTGCGACAAGCTGTTCGTGAACTGCATGAGCAAGGGCGTGGGTCTTCCCTACTCCAGGTTCACCGATGTAGGCGGCGGGCTGACCTAGAGTCTGCAAGTATTTGGGCGTAACTTTTCGGGCAACCCAATGGTTCAAGGCGGCCTCCAGTTGCTCTCCAATATCAGCAGTTGGAAATTCTGAAGGTTGTTTCTTTTCTGGCCAAATTATGCTGATGAGTTGCCAGGGGGCAGTTTCATCAGTGACTTCCTTTTCAAAATCAGGAAGTGGAAAGGAGTTTCCAGGTAAAATGCGCTTTTCTAATTCTTGCTGCTCAGTGATCGCGGCTACTATCCATTCTTCAGCACCTCTGATGAGATATTCGGCATCATCCCTTTGCATAAACCGTGGGTATCGTCTCAGGCGTAAGACTGCACTATGGACATCTTCGAGTAGGACACGAATTTGCCTTACCTCGTCGAGCCATTTCGGTTGAGAGGATGGACTATTCAAGCGCAATTGTATATCCGCTTCTATTTGACCACTTTGATGAAGATCGGGAGAGTAGCGATTGCTCAACCAGCTATGCTGGGCGCACTCAAAACTTTGCCTCAGCGATTTAAGTATAGTTTCGGGTTGAAAAGGTGGTTTTCCCTGAATAATAGTTGTAATGTTTTGATGAATATCACCCGTCGTAAAATTTCCACCAACCGTGACATTTTCAAACGCACGTTGTTCAGGATTTTGAGGTTCTGGGCAATTGCTCATAGCTTACATTTAATAATGGCTTGATTTCAATCAAAGCAAGTAAAAAGAAGTAAGTATTCAATCCTTTGCAGCAAGTAAACTGTTAATCATTTAAAATTCTGTCTCGATCCAAGCTCACCAAATGGTTCAGCGAGTGAAATCGGCGGTTTAAATGCATGACAGCTTAATACTAGGCTTGATAAAGAGCAGGGAAGCGGTACTACCTGAAACCACCATCTTAAGGCAAGTCAAGGTTAGCAAATTCGGGCTTCCAGCCAAAGCTGGATCGGGACAACTCGGTGTTCACAATCTTATAGAATAAAGAGCAGAAGCGCTCCTATAAGCAGAAGATTGTAGAGGTTGCATCTGAATCCCATCTATGGAAAGAAGGAAAAGTCTATGGAACCCTTGTCTGTGCTGGCTGGTGTTGCTACTGTTGTTACTACCATCATTGTACCTAAGATGCTGGAGAAGGCAGGCGAAAAAGCTGGGGAAAAAATTGGTGAGGCAGCCATTGAAAAAAGTGGTGAAACTATTCAATTAGTTCGCAGGAAAGTACAAAAAAAACTCCAGGCCACAGGAACAGATGGCTTGCTAAAACGGGCGGAGCAAAAGCCTACGGAGCAAAATATTCAGGTTCTTGAGGGAGAATTGATTAATCAGATGGAAGAGGACAAAGAGTTTGCCGCTCAATTAGAAGCACTGATTCAGCAGATTCAGGCTCAATCGCCCACTTTACAGGTTGTTTTGGATACAGTACGGATTAAGGGCAGTGCCAAAATCGGAAATATTGAGCAGGTGAGTGAAGGCGGTGCGACAAAGCAAGTTATCGGGCGTAATTTAGGAGTTGGGGGCGATTTTGAAATGGGGGATGTTAACCAGAAAAATCAGAAAAAGCAATAACCTGTTTATAGTGACCACCTAATCTCGTAAACGCAAGTGCGATAGCACTGGAGGTTATTAATTTATCCCAAAAAAAACTCGCCCCGTCATGCCCGATAATTCGGAGGGAGCGAGTATTTATCGATCGAAAACTTTGACAATGACCAATTACCAATTACTAATTACCAATGAATGGTGGCGTGT
>JAWQFT010000262.1:0-2045 GCA_035968055.1 Jaaginema sp. PMC 1080.18
CCCCGTCCCCCAACCACCCAGCCCACTCCGAGTAAAGCCGCTCCCAGTCGTTTGCCGATTGGCTACTAACCTCACCAGAATCTTGGCTTCCCCGCGACCGAGGATATAATTAACCATTCAGCGCTAAAACTTTCCCGTTTATGGCTCGTACAACTGACTCTCAAGGCAAGGCCTTGCCTTCTGTGCCAACTTCGCGTCGCCGTCGTCCCCAGAACTCAAAGCCCGCAGCCACATCAGCAACTCGGACTCGTCAGGAAGCATCCCCCTCATTTCTCAAACTGCTGCGACGCTTTGAGAACTCAACCACTTGGCAATGGGGACGGTTGGTGGTTGTTTGGGTTTTACTCACCAGCAGTGCTTTAGGATTGGGGTGGAATCTTTATCGGCTACAGGGGATCGAGTCCGAGCAATTCGTCAAAAAGGCTCGCCAGCAACAAATGGTGTATATGCGTCCTTTTGTGCCGCGTCGTCCGATTGTAGACCGCAATGGCAACATTTTAGCCACAGACCGCTTAGTTTATACCCTCTACGCTCATCCGAAGCTGTTTAAGCAGTCAAAAGCGGAAATGGCTCAAAAACTCAGTCAAATTCTGGGGAATCAAAGCCCAGAAGAATTACTCGAAAAATTCGAGCAGCGCTCCACCGGAATTCCCATCGCTCATGCTTTACGGGAGGAAGTTGCCGATAAAATTGTCGCCCTTTCGGCGGATGGTTTGGAGTTAATTCGGCAGTATTCCCGGCTGTATCCCCAACAAGAATTAGCTGCCGATACGATTGGCTATACTGATTTAGAGCATCACGGTCAAGCAGGTCTTGAATATAGCCAGCAGAAGCGTTTAGAGCGCAATGTGGTGACCTTACGGCTCAATCGTGCGGGAAATGGGGCTTTAATGCCCGATCATATGCCCGAAGGCTTTTTGAATTTTGATGATTATCGCTTACAAACCTCTCTGGATTTGCGCTTGCAACGGGCGGCTCGTTTTGTGCTGAAGCAGAAGTTGGCAGAATACGAAGCGAAGCGGGGAGCGGTGATTGTGATGAATGCCGATGATGGTTCGATTTTGGCGCTGGCTTGCGAACCGACCTACGATCCCAATCAATATTACAAGTATGATATTGGCTTATTTCGCAATTGGGCGATCGCGGACAGTTACGAACCCGGTTCGACGTTTAAACCCATTAATATTGCTTTAGCCCTGGATGCGGGAGTTGTGCAGCCGAATAGCCAAGTTGAAGATACCGGAATTATTCGGATCGAGCAATGGGAGATCAAAAATCACGATTACGATACCCGTGGGGCAAGAGGTACACTGAGCCTGGCAGAAGTTTTGCAATATTCCAGTAATGTGGGCATGGTAGATATTATGCGCCGTCTACCTCGCGATCGCTATTACAAAGCTCTGGAATCTTTACGAATCGACCAACTGATGGGGATCGATTTACCCGGAGAAGCCGCCGGACAGTTGAAAAGCGAGCAGCAGTTTGAATCGTCTTTTGTCGAAGCGGCAACTACTGCTTTTGGTCAAGGTTTTGCCCTCACACCTTTGAAACTCGTTCAGCTTCATGCCACGATTGCTAACGGCGGTAAGTTAGTCACTCCCCATCTGGTGAAGGGCTTAGTGGATGCTGAGGGTAAGTACCAATGGCAGCCGCAATTGCCGCCACCGCGCCCAGTTTTCGCCCCAGAACACGCCGAAGCGGTGTTTGACATGATGGTAAATACGGTGAACTCCAGTAGTGGCGAAAAAGCCAGAATCGACGGCTATCGTATTGGCGGCAAATCAGGAACGGCTCAAAAAGCGAGTCCTACGGGGGGCTATTACAACGATTTGCGGATTAGTAGTTTTGTGAGTTTGCTGGTTGCTCCCAATCATCATTATGTTGTGATGGCTGTTGTGGATGAGCCAAAAGGACAAAATGCTTATGGTTCGGCAGTAGCTGCTCCGATTGTCAAATCGGTGATGGAAACTTTGATTACTATTGAGGAGATTCCCCCGAATTAGTAGTCAGTTTTGGAGTAGGAAGAGGGGGAAGAGGGGGAAGAG
>JAWQFT010000263.1:0-2005 GCA_035968055.1 Jaaginema sp. PMC 1080.18
GGGGCGATCGCGCCTCGACAGAAAGGGCTTCGGCTCGTTGTCGGGCTTCTTCTTCTAAGCGTTTTTGGCGCTCTAACTCTCGTTGTCGTTGATATTCAGCGCGGCGTTCGGCATCTTGTTCTTCAGCGAGACGACGCTCGACCCACATCCCGAAACCTAAGCTATCCTCGCCGACAAAGTTCCAATCGGGGGGATTAGCGTCGGTAGAACGACAGTGGACAAGTTCGGTAGAAAGGCTTTGTCGGCAGTCTTTTCGTTGTCCGAGACAAACGGGACAATCACTGCGGCGGTAGTAGTGCCATTGACTCATCGCACACCCCCAACCGCTAGGAAAACGAACGAAATTAGGGCAGAGGTGAAATCGCTAGATGGCGTTTTTCGTGGGGGATTTAGGGATTTTTTTGTGAGTAGAAAAAAAGTTATCATCATCCATTACCAAAATTATTGGACATGGATGGAACTTGTCGGGTACAATATGAATTAAACGCTTACTGTGTTAATGGTGAATTGCAATTGATAAGCACCTACTTATCAGCATTCACATCAGCAGTTTAGTTGTACATCGGAGCGAAAAGCTCCATCTGTTTCTCGGAGTACCCTGCTCCATCCATTTATCAAAATTGGCTGTTAGACGGCGAAATCTACAGCAGCCGAATTTTCAAGAAATAAACCGCAAAGCCCTAGTAGTTACAGCTACTGGGGTTTTGGGCTTTAGGGTATTGCACAGATATGTCCTCCTGACTAAACATTATATTGATTATTTCATCAAGTACCGAATTAGATTGGGTGAGTCGGAGACATGGCTTTGAGTTATCAAGTTTAACTACGACTAACTATTCGGATTCATGAATATTGCCCCCATTGTCCTACGTTTTGTGCTGATGGCGCAAAAAAATTAATTCATCATTCAGCTATTTTCTAGCTCCTGGTTAATGAGTTGGAATATTCGCTCGTTATCTTTGACTGTTTGTTCAACATACTGTATCAGGTCTTCTGACATCGTAGTTCCCTTGATTGCACACAGTCGCTTGTAGGTTTCTTTTAAACCTTCAGGCAGATAAAAGCGAATGACATCTTGTCCTGGTCTTTTTTCAGGCATCTCGTTCGTAGCAATCATGGGTTTAGCGCCTCCTATTGTCCTATAGTTTGTCTAATTAGACAGTAACTCATAAGTAGTACTGTTCCAACTGTAGGTACAGTGTGCTATGCTCATGTCAGATCGAACTTCGCAACGAAAGGAAAGCGAAGTAGCAAGCCAGTTTGAGGAAACGCAGATATGGCCAAAGACTTGATAGAAATCGAAATTCAAACGAACTCATTTTCGCGGGGTAACGAAGCCCGAAACGAAGACACAGCGAAGCTTAAGCGAACTTACACCGCCAAAGAGATGGGTCGGCTCTTAGGAACGTCAGATCGTAACATTTCGCAACGTTGGGAGCCGATGTTGCTCGAAATTTTTGACTGGCGGGTTGAGGAGTTTCGCCAGGGGAATCGTTTTACAGCCATTGCCCTCGAAGAATTCCAAAAATTGCAGGCGGCAATCAGCCCCAAGATTCCCAAACGGGATGATTTAGGTTCGATTGTGCGCGATGACAAGGGCAAGCCCTTGATGGTGAAAAATCCCAATCGCATTGGTTTTGAAGCGTACAAAGCCCAAGTTTGGAGCGAGTACAACCGCGAACCGACTGAAATTGTTCCAGGGGAACTGTGTGACGAAGATTCTCTCGTCGAACAGGAAAATACCTTGGCTGTGATTGACTCAGTGGGAACCGAAATTAGCGATTTGTTTGAAAAAGCGCGGGGTGCGGGAGCAGAAATGGGACGGGACTTAGCAGGAGTGGCATTAGAAGAAGCATCCGCTTCCTTTCGCGAAACGTTTCAATCGGGACTGTCAGCGATGGCTCAAGCGATGGCTTCCCCCAAGAAAAAAAGTAATTGATTCCAACTCATAGCGAGGAAAAAGCCATGAAAGACGTAGGGGGTTTTATCTTAATCGCCGCCTTGG
>JAWQFT010000264.1:0-1913 GCA_035968055.1 Jaaginema sp. PMC 1080.18
CCCCCATTCCGCACGACAAGATGTAGGATTTGATGCTACGATACCCAGGCAGAATCAGAAATAGGTAATTCAAGAGAGCCAATCGGGAAAATAGGGGTTAAATTGGCTCTCTCACCCTTCAACAACTAAATTTTGCCCGCAATCTTCCCTTTTCACCCAAACTAATCTTGCCTCAGTCGGAACTGAGGGGAGTTGATGAAAACAACAATTAATGGGATACAGCGTTAGCCACTCTTGAGCAAATAATAACGTTGACAAGCTGCCGGGAAAAACTCCAATAGTAATAAACGTTGGTCATTAATGTTAGAAATCTGTCTCAATTCCCCCATACCTAAGACATGAATTGACTGAAAACATTGGAAAATCCAACGCAATGTCGGGCAGTTTGTAGGGCGACCTAATTGATTCGGAACTGTACGTTGGCGATGTTTGAGAGTCTGCCGGAGTTGACGTTGACCCAGGTT
Organism: Jaaginema sp. PMC 1080.18; assembly: GCA_035968055.1. Lineage (GTDB taxonomy): Bacteria > Cyanobacteriota > Cyanobacteriia > Cyanobacteriales > Spirulinaceae > Jaaginema. The sequence continues at coordinate 465 of JAWQFT010000264.1, forward strand.
ATACACCAACAAACATAAGCCCATAATCAAACCTAAAGCTTCAATCCGTTTCGGGGATTTGAGAAAGACACTATCAGTAAAAAACATCGGGTCTTTGAGGAAGCGAAAACCCCGTTCCACCGATTGCTGTCCTTTGTATTTCGATAACATCTCCTCGGCGGTTAAAACTTCTGGGTCTAAGACATTCGTGGCCAGCACAAAACGTCCTGCACTTTGGCGATAAGGAGTAATTTTGTCTTCACAAACCGTTACCGCTCCTTGAACTTTATAGACTGCTTCCTTGTTTTTTTTATCGGTGACTTTTTCGATATTGATATCTGTGAGTTGATGACATTTAGATTTGAGGAGAAGCTTATGAGCAGCTTTTCGGGCATCGGCTTCACAAGCAAAGGTTTGACGACCCAATTCTCGCAGTTTCTTTTCGGATTCAATCGCTTCTTTTTTGAGGTTTTTGTCTAGCTTTTTGAGGTCAGATTCTCTCCGCTTTTGACTTTCTACCAACAGCCATCTTTGTGGTATTCCTCCATAGTTTTGCGGGATTTCACAGAAGCGATATCCTTCTAGTTGACTGGGGACAAATTCGGCAATGGCCTCGCTGTGTACGTCTTTGTGGGCAGCTTTGATTCTCAAGGGGACTCGGCTTAACCAGGAGAGGTTTTGACTCATCTGTAGGTTTTCTTGGGAGTAAAATCCACTGTCTAATACCATTAGACTATCCCATTGCATTTGGGATTTGAATTCTTGTAATAGCTTTCCGAATTGCTGTTGGTCTGATTCATTTCCTGAGCCAATTCTCAAACCTAGAGGGATGTCTCCATCTTCACTACACATCAAATCCATCATGAATTGTTTTAAGTCCGGTCTGTGGTCTCTTGAGTAGCCGTAGGTGATGTTTATACTTTGGGGATTTGTTTCGCTATCGCTGTTTTCATATTCCCCCTGGACACTAAAAGAACTTGAGTCTACATGAACGGTTCTGATATCAATTTTATATTTCTTCACTACCGCCAGAATTATCACGACAAAGATTTGTTCTAATCCGATTTCTTGTAGTTTGTCTAAAACTCTGCCTAGTCGGTCATCGTTGAGGTATTCGGCTTTAATTCCTTCTCCCAATAGATGTTCTATAGCCTTTCCTTCAAAGAAGTTACTGAACATATATAGTGGCGATGAGACGAACCCTAAGCCGTTTAAAATCATGGCTTTGACTACTAAGCCACTGCTGATTTTTTCTCTGGAGTCCGTTCCTATTTGTTCGTTGATTTGCTTGACTAAACCGATTTCATCGATGATTCCGGCGACTATTCCTAAGTGGTCGAGGTTGCTGACGGCGATTGACATCTTTTTGGGGCTAGGTTCTTTGCTCCTATTTTCTCCCCATTACCCCCATTTTTTACTCTCCCTTTTTGACACACTTTGTACTACACTTTGAAGTGCGGAATGGGGGTT
>JAWQFT010000265.1:0-1878 GCA_035968055.1 Jaaginema sp. PMC 1080.18
GGGGCGATCGCGCCTCGACAGAAAGGGCTTCGGCTCGTTGTCGGGCTTCTTCTTCAAGGCGTTGTTGTTGAAGGCGATTGCGTTCGGCAATAACATCCTGCCAAGCTTTACCCTGAATTTTGCCGTCATCAGGGACATGAATACCCCAAAGCCCGTCTTTAGAAGGTTTGATGTATTTCCATCCCTGTACCCCCGCATCATTGTCAGGGAAGGTCATACAGAGAATTGTGTCTTCGACTTCGCGGCATTTACCCGTCGTGTTGCCACATAAGGGGCAGGGGTTTCGCTTAGAGGTGTAAATGAATCGACTCATCGCACACCCCCAACCGCCAGGAGAATGAACGAAATTAGGGCAGAGGTGAAATCGCTAGATGGCGTTTTTCGTGGGGGATTTAGGGATTTTTTTGTGAGTAGAAAAAAAGTTATCATCATCCATTACCAAAATTATTGGACATGGATGGAACTTGTCGGGTACAATATGAATTAAACGCTTACTGTGTTAATGGTGAATTGCAATTGATAAGCACCTACTTATCAGCATTCACATCAGCAGTTTAGTTGTACATCGGAGCGAAAAGCTCCATCTGTTTCTCGGAGTACCCTGCTCCATCCATTTATCAAAATTGGCTGTTAGACGGCGAAATCTACAGCAGCCGAATTTTCAAGAAATAAACCGCAAAGCCCTAGTAGTTACAGCTACTGGGGTTTTGGGCTTTAGGGTATTGCACAGATATGTCCTCCTGACTAAACATTATATTGATTATTTCATCAAGTACCGAATTAGATTGGGTGAGTCGGAGACATGGCTTTGAGTTATCAAGTTTAACTACGACTAACTATTCGGATTCATGAATATTGCTCCCATTGTCCTACGTTTTGTGCTGATGGCGCAAAAAAATTCATTAATTCATCATTCAGCCCAGTCTTCCGTATCTGTTTCATCATCATCAGTGTTAAGAGATGAACTCTGATGTTTAGCGTTCAGGACTTGCTGTATCAGGGATTCAGCTTTGTCGGGTTCGTCATCGACCATTTGTAACATCTCAAATTCAGTAATGCCGACCAGGTTAGCGTAGTAGCGAATCTCGGCCATGATTTCGCGTTCAGAATTTCTGAGATAGGTACTCAAGCAATGGTGTGCTTGAACAGTTGGGCGGCGCTTGGCGTGGAAAAAAGCCAAGGCATTTAGCAACTGATTCTCATAGGGAGCTAACGGTTTGAGGTAAAGACGTTTTGCTTCTTGGGGCATTGAGTTACTCAAAGCAGGTTCTTTGTTCATATTGTTGCACTATGGGGTTTTACAGCCTAACAAGCATTCTAGTAACTAAAATACGACTAAGAAACAAAAAACAGTTACTAAAATACTTTTCTTATGCTATATTATTGCCAAAGCGTTTAGCCCTAAACATGGAAAATCGCAAGTTTACCCCTCCACGGAGTCGGGTAACAACAATTAATGCGGCGACTTCAGAGCGCCCGTTACTAATTCGCGAGGCTAGGGAGTTGTTGGGGATTCATACTCGAAAAACCATCAACCTCCATCTCAAGACCTTGGGATTATTTGGAATGTCGTCATTAACGTGGGAGGACTTCAAGCGATTGTTGGCATTAAGAGAATGGTTGCGAATCCGTCCGGGGAATCGGATGTTTTCGCGGCGGAAGTTTGTGCAATGCGAACAGCGAGGCATAACACCAGAGCAACTACTGAATCACTTCGGCATCGATCTCAACCAAAAATTACAGGAGTGCCAAGAAGCAATGACCAATTACCAATTACCAGTTACCAATGACCAATTGAGGGAATTGCACTTCAATCGCAGTCAAGCGAGGAAAAAGCCATGAAAGACGTAGGGGGTTTTATCTTAATCGCCGCCTTGG
>JAWQFT010000266.1:0-1851 GCA_035968055.1 Jaaginema sp. PMC 1080.18
GTATTGCACAATTAGATATTATCGATCTACATCAAGCTAAAGAAATTCTAAATAATCCAGAGCTAATGTATTCAAAAATCCAATTGAGTGAGGAAGAATATCTCGAAATAAAACCCGGAGAAATAGTTTTAACTGAAACTTTAGAAAAAATAGAAATGCCAGCTTGTATTTCTGGAGCATTAAAGGGAAGAAGCAGTTTTGCGAGACTGGGTATTTCTATACATTGTACAGGAGATTATATTAATCCTGGATATCAAGGGTCTATGCCATTGCAAATTATTAACCATAGCCCAATACCAGTTAAACTATATGCTTATTTGAGCATAGCTCAACTTGTATTTTACTTTTTATATTCAAGACCAGATATTAATTATCAATCTTTACCTGATACGATTTATAATTCTAAGAGATGTAACACTGAGGGTTTATCTTTATGGTTTCGTGACAAAGAAATAGAAAAGCTTGCTACAAAAATTGGTGGAGTAGAGCTTAATAAACAATCAGAAGAAAAATTAAAATATATAGCTTCACAAGTAGAGAAAAGATTAATCAAGCAAATAGAATCAGAATTCCAAAGAAGAAATATTAAACGACCTGAAGATATAGAAAAAGCCTTAGAAGATTATGAAACTAAGGATGTGAGAAGAGACAAAAAAATGAGATTAGCGTTTTGGATCACAACTTTAGCAACGGGTGCTTTACTAAGTATTATCATTCCAGAATCAATAAAAGTTATCTCAAATGGTGATATACAAAATCCTGTATTTTGGTTTTCTTTAATATCTTTATCGTTTTGTATCCTCATTCTTTGGATAATATTTGATTACAGATACATAGGATTTTAAACCTGGCAACGAAAAAACAAAGCTCTGGCTTGATTAGAGTAATCAAATCGCTGAGTGCTTCTAGGAAAATACTGTATTGATTCACTCATTCAATGAGAACGCATTTTTTTTAGCTTATCTTGGAGTTGCGCGATCGCGACTTCCCCATCAATTTTTTCCCCTCTTTCTAATTGCTCAATACCAACTTGAACTTTTTGGCGAGTTTCACTCAGCCATTGCTCGTATCCTTGTTCTTGTTTTTCGAGTAATTCTAAAGCTTTATTGATAACTTCTTGACTATCGACATATCGTCCTTTTTTGATTTGAGACTGAATAAATTTTTGTTGCTCTAAATTCAAAGTAATATTCATAATTTGTTAGAGATGGAAATAAAAAACGGGTTTGGAGATAAATTTAGGATTGAGCAAGGCGGCGATATACTTCTTGACGTTCTTGTTCGGATTGTAGAATCGTAGAGAATAATGACTGAATATCGTCTGACGCGACTGGCGAATAGCAAACAATTGTTCTTTCCCCTGTTTTTGCGTCCGGGCTGTACAGATATCGATCCAGCGTACAGCATCTTCTTCTGAATAGGGGTAAGGAATATTGCTCGTTGCCTCATGGATGGCCTTTTCGTTGAGATGTTCTAGAAATGCCGCTTTGTCATGTGTCCCAATACTAGATAGACCGATCCCATCGCGAACATACAACTTGTTGTTTGCCATTTTTGTGTGTCCTATGTAACGTCAGTTCGGGTTAAGACCATTTTTCGACTGATTTCACGAGTGAATAGGCGTTACAGCCAACAGAAAAATCAGGGTTTTAGCTTATCCCGAATTCACGTTAGATTAGGATAGCGGCGATCTTGTTTGGCCAGAACTTAGAGGCTTGGGGTTTCAGCCGTCTAGAATCTGGTCTTGGTTAACGGTTAGTTTTGACATCCTCACCGTGCTAAAGCCACGGTGATTCCCAAACCTCACGATTTGAGTTTCTGCTTCACTCACATCTGCGTACACCACTAACT
>JAWQFT010000267.1:0-1846 GCA_035968055.1 Jaaginema sp. PMC 1080.18
GAGTGGAAGGAGTGGGATTTTCAGTGACCAACAACCAACAACCAACAACCAACAACAAAATCAAGACACATGGCAATCGGAACTATCGCGCCGTTGGGATTGAAAAACCTTGATCGGACGGTCGATCCCCTTGAAACGATGTTCCCCGATAGACCCAAAACCGTCGCGATGGCGCAGTCGTCGATAAGTTGCTTCTGAGATGACGCATTCACTCGGCGGACAAATCCCTTCCATCCGAGCCGCCACATTGACTGTCCCGCCCAATACGGTATAGTCTACCCGTTGAGTGCTGCCGACATCTCCCACCACAGCCCGACCGCTATTAATCGCAATTCGCAGTTGCAAAGGTTCGGGCCAAACGCGATCGGCATTGAGTGTATCCAGGCGATCGAGCATTCCCATAGCGGCACGCACAGCGCGATCGGCATGATCCATTTGCGGTTCGGGTGCGCCAAAAAAGGCCATAATACAATCGCCAATAAACTTATCTAACGTTCCTCCCGCCGCAAATACCGATTGCAACATCTCCTCAAAAAAGCGATCCAGTAGCTCGGAAATGCCCGATGGGGTCATGCGTTCGGACATTTCGCTAAAACCAACCAAATCTGCGAATATGATGCTCATATCGGCTTCTACGGGCTTAATACGACCATTTTCTAAAGCCCCCACTGCCATCAGTTGTTGGACGACACTGGGGGAGTGATAGCGTTCGAGTTGTTGGCGAATTTTCGCTTCTCCTTGCAGTTTTTGAGTCAGCAGCCAACGTTGGACGCTGTAAGCTACTAAGTTTGCCAGGGTGGAAAAGAAGCTCAAATCTTCGTCATTGGAGGCATCTGTCCCTTTTAGGGTTAAGTTGGCATCGGCGTACAGCACCCCGACCACTTTGTTGGTATCCCACAACGGCACGGCTAATGCGCCCCGAATCCCTTTGACTAAGATACTTTGTTCTCCTTGGAAACGCGCGTCTTGTTGTGCGTCTACGCTTTTGATCGCGACTTTTTCCCGAAAGACTTTTTCACAAATACTGCGACCAATCCAACTGTTACTATAAGTTGCAGATTCTTCGGGCAGTTCGTTACGGGCTGCGGCATCCATGAGTTTGAGATGACCTGTGCCTTCGACATCGACGAGTAAGGCTAGTCGTTGAATGTTGGTTAGTTCTCGGAAGACAACGGCTTGGACTTGCTGAAAGATAGCGTCTAGGGATTCGGCTGAGTTGAGGTCTTTGGCAATTTCAACGAGGTATTTCAAGCGCGAGATGGTGCGATGATGGGTGGTTTGGGTGTCGTTGCTGTTGCTGTCTTCGACTTTGATCCATTCTTTCTGTAGTTCTTCGGCGTTGCGGAGAATGGTTTGTCCGGGGTTATGGCTGGTGGGTAAGGGTTTGGGGGGAGGGGTGGGACGCGATGACACTACGCGAACGGCTAAAAAGACGTTTCCCATTTGAATGACATCGTGAGAGGTGAGGGGGTGGGGCTGTTTGAGTTCTTGTTGGTTCAAGACTGTGCCGTTGGTACTGCCGAGGTCTTCGATGTGCCATTGTCCTGATGGGTTGCAGTATAAGCGACTGTGTTGGCGGGAAATTTCGGAAAATGGCAAGCAGAGGTCGCATTCGGGTAAGCGACCAATAATAAATTCATCTTGAGCAACCCTGACTGTGCTTTCGGGTCTTCCTTCGATATGGATGCGTAGCTGTAGCTCAGTCATGATGAATGCGTAAAAGATTTAACAAATTTATCGCGATCGCGCACATTGAAATGATATCAATTGGTTAGGGCGTGTTTGGGGAAGGTATTGAGGGTAGGGGCTGACCAAACTGGATCGCTGGGGTAGAGCGATCGGGGGG
>JAWQFT010000268.1:0-1816 GCA_035968055.1 Jaaginema sp. PMC 1080.18
ACTGTATGAAATTACTTTTTAATAATCCTGGAAGTTTATTATGATCGTTTTACATCACTTAGAATATTCTCAATCCTTTAGAGTTTTATGGTTACTTGAAGAATTGGGCGTTGAATATGAGTTAAAAAAATATAACAGAGATCCCGAAACACATCTTGCACCCGAAGAATACAAAAAACTTTCACCACTTGGGACTGCGCCGGTTATTACCCACAATAATCTTGTGCTGGCCGAAACAGGTGCAATCGTCGAGTATATTCTTGACTTATATCCCAACCCAGAAATTAGTCCGCCTGCACATTCGCCCAATAGAGTTCAACATCTTTTCTGGTTTCATGCGGCACAAGGCTCGATGATGCCTTTAATTTTAATGGAGGCTATCTTTCAAATCATTCAAGAGCGGACTCCATCCATCTTAAATATAGTTATTCGACCTGTTTTAGCAAAAGCATCTCAGGGATTTATTAAGACTAGAATGGACACACTCTTAGAGAAGGCAGAAGCAGATTTAAGAGCAAATGATTGGTTTGGCGGCAAGGCTTTAACAACTGCTGACATACTACTGAGCTACCCGATAGAAGCGGCAAGTATGCGTGGTTATTTGAGTGACGACTATCCCAATACACGCGCATGGCTACAACGAATTTACAACCGTCCTGCTTTTCAATCTGCTAAAGATAAAGATGGAAGACCGTCTATGGCACTTCCTCTCTAACTGAATCGTAGGTGTAGGGTGGCCGTGCCAAAAGTCTGTTTCGGTTAGGGTTGGATTATTTGCGCCATTGGGTACTCAATCCCTCTCCACCTCATGACGCTAACTTTTTGCAGTCCCTACAACTTTTGTCCTGTACTGAGGGCCGAACAATACACCGTAACTCTTGTATCGCTTCAAATTCGTCGGTTTGAGCATTAATTGCATTGACCAGGTTGCGTTGCAGTCGCGAATGAAACAAGGTGGGCATTGGTTTTTGGATGGCTTGCCCTGCAATCAATTCCCAAGTTGGTGAAGCTTCAATGGTGGCTTGAGCCAAGAAGTCATCTAGGGAAAGGGGATTAACAGACTGAATCATGCTAGTTTGGGCAGTTTAAGCGCCGACATCCGATTTTATCTCATGCTCGGTGGGAGCGATCGCCTCGTTGCCTGCCACTTCGCGATCGCTCCCTCAAATCTTACGGTAAGTACGAAACCTCACCGGAGGATTTTGAGCTTCGCTTATCGCAATCGACCAAAGTCCGACAACGGTAAGTCCCGATATGCTATTTCTCCTACGAACGACAACGACAAGGTAGAAGCGCATTGTTCGATAATTTCTGTAAGTTTAAGAGCTTAGAGCGCATTATCTTTGAAGCTTATAAGCTGATTAAGTTACAAAGCTATTAACTTATTGTGTTTATCGCACGATTAGCTAGAAACACGATATTAGAAAGCACTGCAAATAGGAAGTTACAGCCATCTAGATTTTATATTTGAAAGATATTAAGTTTGAAACTTAAAAACACGATATATAATTGTGCTACTAACTTTGTGACTTAATAACCTAATAACCTATGAAAACGATTACGATTGCCAGTTTGAGTGGGGGTCAAGGGAAAACCACGACCGCTTATTTCTTGGCGCGATCGCTGGCTGAGAATTTTCGCGTCCTCGCAGTTGATGCTGACCCCCAAGCTAGTTTGACGTTTTACCTCCAGCATCAAGTCGAAGAAGACCAACCCACGTTGCTAGAGGTGCTGAAGAAAGCCGTGGAAGTCGAAGACGGTATCTATCCCACCCCCACCGACAACCTATTTTTAATTCCTGCCGATCGCGCCCTCA
>JAWQFT010000269.1:0-1765 GCA_035968055.1 Jaaginema sp. PMC 1080.18
ACCTTTTACACCATGAGGGTTTACGGGCTTGGTTGGAACTTGACCCGATTGAGGTTATTGAGCATTGTGCTGAGATTATTCGCGAACATGGCTGGTCGGCGTTCACAGCTATCCTCGAAGGTAGTTCTTTGGCGGTGAAGTTAGGCCTGGTGGGGCTGATTTCCCCCTTATTTTTGCCGGAGGTGGTGGTCGAGGAGCTACTTTTTGCTCTCAGTCCACCCCCTGGGTAGCGGCGAAAATCGATTTTTACTCTTGTTTCGAGTCTTTGTAGGGAACTTGATAGGTTTCGCGTGTCTAATTTTTGGAATTGGGGCGCGATTCGCTTGCCGTTGAGTTCAAACCCCATCAAAGCCAAGAAAAAAACTTACCCCAAGGAAACAACTTCTGAAACTCGCGGCTCACCTTACGAGCCAAACAAACCTTTGGCGTTTGAATATGAGCATAACCCTCAACCCCCGGCAACAAAAACTCCTGGGAATTATCAATCAAAATCCGTACCTTCAACATCGGACGCTGTTGCTGCTCGGAAGTCTGAACCACAGGCACAATCCCCGCATCCGTCACCACCGCCTCATACACGCGAGCATCCGCCGGACGACGAAAACGAACCCGCGCCCCAGGCTGTACCCAATCCAAATCCTCTTGGCGAATTTCAACCTCCGCCGTCAACTGCTGTAAATCCACCACCGTTAACAACTCCTGCCCCGCCTCCAAACGAGTACCGTCGAGCAAATCCAAATCCGGCGTAATCACCGTCCCCGCATGAGTCGCCACCAAAGTCAACTGAGAACGCTGCTGCTCTAACTGTTGCACATCAAGCTGCCAGCGAGCCGCCAACTCCTGACTCGCCCTCAAATGAGCCTCCGCCGTCGCCACCTCAGTCCGAGCCGTTTCCGTATAAGTCGCCTGGGCTTGATAATCATCCCTCGCTGCCAGCGCCGTCTTCGCAAACTGAAAATCCACCTCATCCATTTGAGCCGTCTTCGCCGCCATCCAACCATGCTGCTGCTCAATCTCTTGGCGTTTAGCCGCCATCAAACCACGACGCTGGGAAATGTCCGCCGTCAAAGAAGCAAGTCGTCCTTGAGCCTCCCACAAATCCGCCTCCCGTATCGCACCGTGAGATTGCAAACTCGTCAAAGCCGTCACCGTCTTCTGCACCGCCGTCAACTGCCCCTGCAAACCGACAATTTCCGCCTCAATCCCCGCAATCTCCGCTTCAATCGCCGCCACCTGAGCCGGTAAAACATCCCGTTCTCGCTGCCAGCGCTGACGTTGAGGTAAATCGCCGCGAGTATCTTCCTTAGCCCGTTCAACACCCTCAAGGGCAATGCTCTCGCGACGTTCGGCAGCCGCCCAACGAGCTTGCGCCAAAGACAACTGCTGCTGTGCCGATTGAACCCCCAAACGAGCCTGCTGCCATTCCCGTTGCGCTTGAGCCAACTGATTATCCAAATCATCACTACGAATGCGCCCCAAAACCTGCCCCGGTTGCACCGCAGTCTGACTCTCAACCTTAAGTTCGACTCGCCCGGAAACTGGCATCACCAAACGCTGACGAGCATCAGAACGAGTTTGAACCGCCGCCGAACCCGTAACATGATGGGGTAGAGGAATTGCCCCCACCGCCACCACTCCCACCGCCACAGCCCCCCACAACCGCCACCGGCGCAATCGCGGTGCAGCAGACGTTGTCGCTGTGTCTGTCGTTCTCGTCGTTTCCGAAACCGATTGAGACGAAGAAGCACTAGTCATTTCAATTATT
>JAWQFT010000270.1:0-1756 GCA_035968055.1 Jaaginema sp. PMC 1080.18
GTTTGAGGTCGCTGAAGTAGGGGGTGTCGTAGTATTTGCCTAATAATCCCGTTCCGGTACTGCCATTACGCTCGACTTCAATCACTTGACCTTCGAGGATAACTGTGTGTCTGTCGTTGTCCTCTTGTAATACTTCGAGTTGCGTTTCATCGAGAACCTCTCCTCGAACCAAAGCAGCAAAAATTGCGCCTTCATCACCGGGGGAGTCGGTTTCATTGAGTTGTTCGTCAAAGTAATGTCCGATTTCTTCGAGGAGTACCCCAGCAATAAGCTCGAAGTTTTCGATATTGGCATTGAGGAATTGTTCGGAGAGATATATCGTTTGGGTGGCTTCGGCAAAGGCACCGTGAGATTTGAGTTCTGTCCCCGATACTATTTCAATATTCGGTAGTTCTTTTCCTTGAGCTACGGAGTCGAGTAAGACTTGAGCCTTTTCAGGATTAAAAGTATCGCCAAAGGCTTGCTGTAACTGCTCTATCGCATCGGGTTTTTCTCTAAATTGAGTCAGTTGTTCGGTGGCTAATTCGAGAGCTGATGTCAAGCCACTGTTAGTCGAATCAATTGGGGTCAAAAAGGTATCGGCTTGTTCACTATCAATGATAGGAGCTTGTTCCGTGGCAACTGTTACCGGGGAGGTATCGGTGTCGCTGGTGAATTGCTGGTAATCAATATGGGCAAATTGCGGCTCGATTACCTCATCAACATGAATGGCTTTCCCTGTTGCTCCTTTAATCTGGAAAATCAAATCGTTGTAGTCTCGGTCGGATTGGCCATCAATCCGCAGGTCTTCAAAAACAAAGATATGACCTTCCCCAGTCACGTCGGCAATTTGACCCACTTGGAAGCCATCTTCGGGATTGGCTGTTGCTAGGGAAAACAAAGGACGAGTTGAGCCACCGACACTGGGTTGGTCAACGACTTGCTGAACTGTACCGTTGGGAACGAGCATCGCACCGAGCAAATCCCCCGGACGCATTGAGAAGGTTTTAATACCTTGATATTCCCCACGATTAAAATTGGGTTCCCACTCTCCTAAACCGCTCAGTTTAGCTCCTTCTAGCTCATCAGAAATGACGATACGCCCCCACTCGGAGTTGGAAAGGGCGCGATTTGCTGCTTCGGCGATAAAAGCTTCAGACCCCGGCTCGAATTGAGCCATTCCCTCTAAGCTGAATAGGGCTAATTCGCCGCGATACCCACCGCCGTCATAAAGGAAGTCAATACTTACTTGTCCGGTTTCGCCCACAGTGAAGTAACCTTCACTCCAGGTTTCGGGAATTATTGGAGTGGTGAAGGGTGAGGAGTTACCAAGTTCGTCATTCTCGATGAAGGGAATCTCGGCGATTTCTAAGTCACCATCCATTAAGTCACCAACTTCGGGAGTTAAGGAGAAGTCTTCGCTGATTTCTTCCCAACTGTCTAGCAAACCACTGGGGGTTCGTAGGGGTTCGAGGCGAAAGGCTTGAATTTGACGTTGGTTTTTTTCCCAGCACCCATAGCAATTTGGCTCCCAATGTCTGCCAATTCAATAGAGAGAATAAAAGCGTTATTTTTGCTGCCAATCAATCTGTGACTTGCGTTTGATTTCAAGTCGCAATGATTTGGCTTTGCCAAAAGAATTAAATTTAAACTATCAGTTTGAGGGAGGAAGGGCAATCAGTTTTCTGATTCTTTACTCAATCTTTATGCTTTGCTGAAACTACGGATACTCTCTTTTCTGACTCCGAGTTTTCGACAATTCTTCGAGTTTTAAACT
>JAWQFT010000271.1:0-1706 GCA_035968055.1 Jaaginema sp. PMC 1080.18
ACTTGATTAGGGGCTTTTATTGTCAATTTTCTCCTAACATTCAACACTTCTGCCTTTCTCCTAAAAAAAGTCTATGGTTCAAGCTTTAACTAAACCTGTCACCTTTGAAGAGTTTATGGCGTGGTATCCTGATACGGGCAAACGCTACGAACTCCATGATGGAATTATTCTCGAAATGCCTAAACCCACTGGCACACATTCTAATGTAACAGGCTTTTTGATCGAGGAGTTAATTCTGACGATTGTCCAGATGGGAAAGCGAGGAAGTTGGACAATTCCTAGAGAATCTATTGTTAAATCTAGTAGTGAAAAATCGGGATATGAGCCGGATATTATTGTCTTAGACCAAGACGCAATCAAAACCGAACCTCGTTGGGCAAAAGAATCTATCATTGAAAAGGCTCAATCTATCAAACTTATTGTTGAAGTGGTTAGCACCAACTGGCGTGATGATTATTTCAAGAAAAGAGCAGATTATGAGGAAATGGGTATTTTTGAATATTGGATTGTTGATTATGCGGCGTTGGGGGGACGTAATTTTTTAGGAAGTCCAAAACAACCAACGGTATCGGTTTATCAACTGGTTGAGGGGGAGTATCAAGTGAGTCAGTTTCGCCAAGATGAGGGAATTGTTTCTCCGACTTTCTCTGGACTGAATTTCACGGCAGCACAGATTTTTCAAGTGGGTCAGTCGGTTGAATAAGAGTTACTTTTATGATTTTGGAGGAAGTTATGAGTCCACAAGTCAAAGATGTTTTCGCTCAAATTGATAGTTTAAATAAGGAAGAACGGCTTGAAGTTTTACATTATTTAGAACAGCGTGTCCAGGAAGATGATAAGGTTGAGGAAGGTCAAGCTATTGATGCAAATTATGAACATTTGCTTCAGTATATTGCTGAAACGAAAAACAAAAAACGTGAGCGTTCTTTACAAGAGTTTCGTGGGATTGCACCCAATTTGTTAGAGGGTCAAGATGCACAGGAATGGGTTAGTCAGATGCGAGATGAATGGGAGGAACGCGAACGGGTATGGAGGAAGCCTGAGTGAAGTTAGATGAGGCGTTAGAGGGGGTCAAACGAGTCTTTCTTGATACTGCTCCGGTTATCTATTTTGTGGAAGAGATTCCTGATTTTGTTGAGGTGGTACAGGTTGTTATTGATAAACTGATAGCCGGGGAAATAGAAGCAGTTATCTCTCCGGTAACGTTTGCAGAATGTCTAGTACAACCGATTAAAATAAAGAATACAAAATTACAAAAAGATTTTGTTGATTTTCTCCTTGCTGGTGAACCAATTTTTATGGTTGATACTGATACGGAAATTGGCTATCAGGCTGCATATTTAAGAGCGAAGTATAATTTGAAACTTCCTGATGCGTTACAGGTGGCGACAGCAATTAGAAGCGGGTGTGAGGCTTTGTTAACCAATGATGACCAATTCCGACGGGTTTCTGAGTTACGGGTGTTGATGGTTGAGGATTTTGTGGAAGGGGATGTAGCTTAATGGGTGAGGAAAAGCGGTTAAAATCTGGGTGGCGTGTGTGGCGTTTCAAGCAAATGGCGGTCAATGTAAAGACCAAAATTGATGACCCTAGCTATACAGAGTCTCTAAGTTCATCAGAATCTCCTGGGTCTGAAACCCCGTCCTTCAAAGACGGCTTTGTATTTTTCAGGTAAAATTGGCAATATCGAAAAGCGAAAACCAAAG
>JAWQFT010000272.1:0-1699 GCA_035968055.1 Jaaginema sp. PMC 1080.18
TTAAATCGTGAGGTTTAGGAATCACGCCCGGCTTTAGTCCGGTGAGGAGGTCAACTGCTCTAGTTCGGGAATTACGTCGATTAAAACTTGGCCATTTTCTCCCACCGCCGTCAGAATCTGGGTGCGCCACTGGGTCAGTTGTTCCTCGCTCTCGCTGAGTAGTTGCCCAATCAAATCGCGGAATGCTTGTACCACCGCCGAAAAGGGGATGTCGCGGTTAAACTGGTCGTACTTACCTTTAATGAAGTAGCCGTTCCAGCGCACAATCGGCTTATGGACTTCATTGACGACAGCCGTTTTACCAATGCCCGAAAAACCGGCCACGAGCATGAGTTCAGTTGCACCGTTAGCAACGCGATTAAAGGCACTCAGCAAGGTTTGAACCTCGGATTCCCGTCCGTAGAGCTTTTCGGGGATGAGAAAGCGATCGCAAATATCCCGTTCTCCCAATGCAAACCGGATGGGTTGACCCGTATCGCTCTGTGCTTGGCATTGCATCAAGTCGTGCTTTAGCCCCAGAGCGCTCTGATAGCGGTCTTCGGCATTTTTGGCCATCAGCTTGTGAATGATCTCGCCCAACATTAGGGGTACGTCGGGGTTAACCTCGCCGATAAACGGGGGCAGCTTGGCTAGATGACAGTGCAATAACTCCATCGGGTCATGGGTCTGAAACGGCAATTGCCCGGTGAGTAATTCAAAGAATGTCACTCCCAAGGAGTAAAAATCGCTGCGATAGTCAATGCCTCGATTCATTCGTCCGGTTTGTTCGGGGGACAAGTAAGCCAGAGTGCCTTCCAGTCCATTAGGATTTTGAATTTCTGCCGTTTCTCTCGGTAAAAGCGAGGCAATCGAAAAGTCAATGAGTTTGATGTCTTGCGTCTCTGGCTGAATCAAAATGTTGGCGGGTTTGATGTCTTTGTGGATGACCCGTTGTTGATGGAGGTGACGGAGAATATCCGTAATTTGCAGGGCAATAGAGAAAAATTGTTTGACGCTGAGGGGCTTTCCTTGGGTGAATTGGCGTAGAGAAATACCACCGAAGTCCTCCATCACCAGGGCATAACCATTGTGGTGAGAATCTAAGCTGAGGGGTTGCACAACACCGGGAAAATCGAGATGGGTGGCAATGGCATACTGATTGCGAAACTGGACTAATTCGCTAAAACTGGGATGCTCGTTTCTCAGTACCTTAATTACAACTGGACGCTGAGTGGCTGGCTGCACCGCTCGATAGACAAGGGTGCGGCTGCCCTCATAAATTTGTTCGACAATGGTATACCCCGCCAGTTGCGTGGGCATAGTTAAGCCTTTGATGGGATTAGTCATGGGTCTAGGGTGGCTAAAAAATGTGTTGTGTGAGCGGAACTCAACATAGGGTATGTATTAACAAGTACAGCCTATCCTGAGCATTTTTTAGATATTGAGGGGTATCGGAGTTAGTCAAGACGAAATTGCCTTGGTAAAACTATACAAATATAACATTGAATTTCTGTGTGCTTTTTTCTCACCCAATAATTTACTGGTTTTTCTGGGTAACAACGATAACTTAAGAGAAGGGCGCTCATCAGAATCTCCTGGGTCTGAAACCCCGTCCTGTCTTGCCGAGCGTTCCCTTGCGCCTTACGGCGGCGCGGGGTCTCGGCGCTTCAAGGACGGCTTTGTATTTTTCAGGTAAAATTGGCAATATCGAAAAGCGAAA
>JAWQFT010000273.1:0-1690 GCA_035968055.1 Jaaginema sp. PMC 1080.18
CAAATCCTAGCCACAGAATTCAACCTCCTCATCCCCGAAAACGCCCTGAAATGCGGTTGGGTTTGCCAAAACCCCAACACCTATCACTTCCGAAGTGGCGATCGCATCATCGAATTTGCCCAACAGCACAACCAAGCCGTGCGCGGTCACGTCCTCTGCTGGCACATGAGTTATGCCCCCTGGATGAAAAAACTCACCACCCTCGAACTCGAAAAAGTCCTACGCGACTACATCTTCACCACCGTCGAACGCTACAAAGGAAAATGCTACGCCTGGGACGTACTCAGCGAAGCCATCGACGACCGGGGTTATCCTCGCACCTCAATTTGGAGTGCCATCGAAAGCTACATTCCCAAATGCTTTCAATGGGCCCATCAAGCCGACCCCGACGCACAACTATTTTACATCGACTACCGCCTCCAAAGCATCCCTCGCTGGAACGCCATTGGTAAAATGGTCGAAGAACTGCAACAAGGTGGCATTGCCATCGACGGCATAGGACTGCAAATGCACCACGAAATCTTCCGTTCCCTCGGTATTACCACCCTGCGTCTCCCCAGAGTCGTCCGTTACCTGCAAAAACTCGGTATCACCGTTCACCTCTCAGAAGTTTCCATTCCCATTTATCCCCCCACCCAATATCTACCCGAAACAACCAAATACGATTTACAAGCCAACGCCTACGGACAACTCCTAAAAACTGCCTTAGACCTTGAATGTCAAAGCTTTTCTGTCTGGGGATTTAGCGATGCTTGCGTCTACCATAAACCGCCCCAACGCGATAAAAACTCAACCCCTTGCCTGTTCGATAAGGACTTTCAACCGAAAGCCGCTTATCAAGCAGCGCTGGCTTCAATTGAGAAAATGAAGGAAATGAGAAACCGTAACCCGTGAGATTGATAAATCATCCCGACCCAACTTCTCAGCGATGAGATAGCATAAGCCGTGAAGATACGACCCAATTTCCCCGGCCATTGGGAACTAAAGAGTAAATACGCTGACCCTCTGGGTTATTGACCGAAATCGTAGGAATAAGCTGAAAAGACTCAGAATCATCTTGGAGTTGCACGAAAAGAGCTGTCCGGTTTGAATTTAGCTTGATAGCTTGAACGCCAGGAAACGAAGTCAAACCCTTGCTCAAACCCAGAAGAATCTCTGCGGAACTGACATAACCGTGAGCATCGCCATAAGGCAGCAAAGGAGCAGTAGGAGAAGCCAATTTCAACCAGTAAGTTTGAGGATTAAGAGGAGAAGGTATAACTTCTGTTCCCGTCCCCAACAAAGGCAACCACAATTGCAGTTGTTCCAGAGATGTTACAGAAGTCTGACAGCAATCGGCATTCCCAATCAGACGTTCTGAGCCAAGCCGGGGAAAAGCAAAGCTTTCAAGGGATAACTGTCGCAGTTGCTTTTCAATCTGCTGGCAGCGCAATTGTAAAGGGGGATAAGCTACAGAAGACATGAAATAAAAATAACAACAAAAATGACTTTAATTAATCATAGAAAAATCATAAAATTGTTATTAAAAAACGTCAAGAGTAAAAATCATAAAAAAAGTATTGTCTTCTTTTTAAAAATAAACAATACAGTCCAACTATCTGCCCAAACCTATCAGTAAAAACACTGAAAATAATCAGTTTAAAACTCGAAGAATTGTCGAAAACTCGGAGTCAGAAAAGAGAGTATCCGT
>JAWQFT010000274.1:0-1671 GCA_035968055.1 Jaaginema sp. PMC 1080.18
TAGGGCTTGCTGAAGAAAGTACTAAGCCAGACAGCGAGGGCAAACCAACGGGCAAGTCATCGAGGAAAAGTTAAGCTGAAAGAACGAATTACCGTTAAAATAGGTCAAAAGCCCTTGCACTTGCTGGCATCTGCCTGAGAAGAACAAATGTACCGTTTAACGGACTCCCCCGACCCAACCCCAGAAAACTTTAAATTTCCCGTGACCCAACAACTCTCACCGGAAAATCGATGGGTCATGTTAGCCGCACTAATCCCTTGGTCAGAATATGAAGGAGAATATCAAAAAAACTTCTCGCCGAAAATGGGCGCACCTGCACATCCGTTTCGCACAGCCTTGGGGGCATTAATCATCAAAGAAAAACTGGGAACAAGTGACAGAGAAACCGTAGAGCAGATTCGAGAAAACCCCTACCTCCAATACTTCCTGGGATTCTCAAACTACAGAAATGAAGCCCCATTTGAAGCCTCAATGTTCGTGCATTTCCGTAAAAGAATCAATATTGAACTCATCAATCAAATTAACCAAAAGATTATCGAACAAGGAATTGCTCAACAAGACGAAGCACCGCAAAAAAAAAAGAAGAAAGTGAAAAACCGACCCTTCGAGGTCAACTAATTCTTGATGCCACCTGCGCCCCCGGAGACATCAGCTATCCCTACGACTTAAAGCTCTTAGAGCATTGTCGAAAACAAACCGAAAAAATCATTGACTGCCTTCATCGCCAACCCGAAAGGCCGAGTCAAGACAAACCGAGAACCTACCGTAAAAAAGCCCGGAAAGAATACCTAAAAGTCGCCCGTCAACGCCGCCCCTCTCGTCAAGCCAGAGCCGATGCCATTCAAAAACAACTGCAATATATACAAAGGAATCTAGGTTACATTGACCAATACATCGCATCGGGAGTCTCCTTAACTTGCCTAAATCCGGTTCAGTACAAAAACCTGTTAGTCGTCAGTGAAATTTATCGTCAGCAACAGCAAATGTGGGCAACTCAAACCTATAGAATCGACGATAGAATTGTCAGCCTGACTCAACCCCATATCCGCCCCATCGTCCGAGGAAAAGCCGGGAAACCTGTAGAGTTTGGGGCTAAGCTCTCGGTGAGTTGCTTTGACAACTACATCTACATCCACCGTTTAAGTTGGGATAACTTTAATGAATCAGTCGATTTACAAGCCCAAGTAGAACATTACAAAGACTTGACTGGATATTATCCCAGCTCGGTTCATGTCGATAAAATTTATCGCACTCGTGAGAATCGAGCTTGGTGTAAAGAACGAGGAATTAGAATCAGCGGGCCACCATTAGGAAGACCCCCAAAAAATGTCAGTCCTGAAGATAGAAAACAGGCTCAACTCGATGAAAGAATTCGTAATACTATTGAAGGGAAGTTTGGACAAGCCAAGAGAAGATATGGACTAAGCCGCATTTTAACCAAACTACGAGAAACTTCGGAAACGGCTATTGCTATTAGCTTTTTGGTGGTCAATCTTTCCACCCTGCTGAGGCAGGTTTACTGTCTTTTTTTGTCTTTTTTTCTGGGGAAGTGGAAAAGAGGGGTTTATCGATTAGTCAGAATTATACAAAGGGTCAATAAATTACTATTAAACTTATGTATTTACACCCCTGCTTTTTGAGATTTTGTTCAATCACTTTTTCAGCAAGCCC
>JAWQFT010000275.1:0-68 GCA_035968055.1 Jaaginema sp. PMC 1080.18
TACCCATTAGGAAAGCCGTAGGAGATAGAGGCGGTGAAGCCACTACTCTCAACAACATTGGCGGTGTG
>JAWQFT010000275.1:168-1561 GCA_035968055.1 Jaaginema sp. PMC 1080.18
CTACAACCAGGCTTTGCCTCTCTATCGAGCCGTAGGAGATAGAGGCGGTGAAGCCACTACTCTCAACAACATTGGCGGTGTGTACAACTCCCTCGGAGAAAAGCAGCAAGCCCTCGATTACTACAACCAGGCTTTGCCTCTCTATCGAGCCGTAGGAGATAGAGGCGGTGAAGCCGCTACTCTCAACAACATTGGTGCTGTCTACCACTCCCTCGGAGAAAAGCAGCAAGCCCTCGATTACTACAACCAAGCTTTACCCCTATCACAAGCGGTAGGAGATAGAAGCAATGAAGCCAATACTCTTTACAACCTTGCCTTCCTAGAACAAAAAAAAGGCAACTTCGCAACAGCCCTCCCTCACATTGAAGCCGCCATCGAAATCATCGAAGACCTCCGCAGCAACATCGGCTCTCAAGAACTCCGTACTTCCTACTTCGCCACCGTCCAACACTATTACCAGTTATACATCGACCTCTTGATGCAACTGCATCAACAAAACCCCAACCAAGGCTACGATGCTCAAGCCCTGCACATCAGCGAACGCGCTCGCGCTCGTAGCTTGCTCGAACTCCTGGCTGAAGCTAACGCCAACATCCGCACGGGGGTTGACCCCGAACTGTTAGAACAAGAACAGAACTTACTGCAACAACTCAACACTGTCGAACATCGCCGCTATCAACTCGCAACCGGACAATTTACTGAAAGCGAAATGGACGAAATCAAGGCAAAATCTCAAGCCTTGCTGAATCAACTTGACCAACTCGAAGCCCAAATCCGCATCAATAGCCCCCGCTACGCTGACCTCCAGTATCCCGAACCGCTTACTTTACGAGAGATTCAGCAACAAGTCCTCGACGACGATACTCTGCTTTTACAGTATTCCTTGGGCAAAGACCGCAGCTATCTTTGGGCAGTGACGAAAGACAGTATCACTAGCTATGAGTTGCCTGCTGCTGCGGAAATTAATGCCCTGGCTCAACAGTTTCACAAACAAGTGCAATCCCTTTCTCCACCGAGTCAGGACGTAGCTTTGCAGTTGAGTGACATGATTTTGAGTCCTGTGGCTTCTCAGTTGGGCAATAAACGCTTGCTGGTGGTGGGAGATGGGGCGTTGCAGTACGTTCCCTTTGCGGCGTTACCCGCTCCTAATGGGTCGGAAACTGACGATTCTCTGGGTTATACGCCTTTGTTGGTGCAGCACGAAATTGTTACTTCGTCTTCGGCTTCGACGGTGGCGATTTCGCGACGCACGTTAGCCAATCGTTCCCCTGGAAACAAGATGCTGGCGGTATTAGCTGACCCGGTTTTTGAGGAAAATGATGCTCGCTTTGCGGGGGTTACGGCTCGTGATGATGAAGCTAATCCTAATTTGGAGCGTTCTGTACTGGGGTTA
>JAWQFT010000276.1:0-1491 GCA_035968055.1 Jaaginema sp. PMC 1080.18
ATCCAAGCTGACTCCATCCCCCAAGTTTTCCCGAAAATAAGACGCTTGATGGGGGCATTTCTCTATAATTTCTCCCTTGCGATTGACTGTAATAACTTCAAAGGAGTAAGTCGGCAGTTGCGGAAAGTCCATGATTTGCAGGGACGGCGGGTTGTTTTTTCTTTTATTATGGCTTGTTTGTGACTCGCTTCCCACGGCGACCGGGATAAACGAGTCAATACCCGAAACCGCCCGCAGATTAAAATCTGGGGCTAACGCAACAAAGTCCTCACGGACTGATGGAGAACATTAACCCGCGAAGGTGGGTTTCGCCAATCTAGCCGGGGATTTCCAATCCCTAGGCGACCCGAATGAACGAGTCAATACCCGAAACCGCCCGCAGATTAAAATCTGGGGCTAATACAACGAAGTCCTCACGGACTGATGGAGAACATCAACCCGCGAAGGTGGGTTTCGCCAATCTAGCCGGGGATTTCTAATCCCTAGGCGACCCGAATGGACAAGTTAATACCCGAAACCGCCCGCAGATTAAAATCTGGGGCTAACGCAACGAAGTCCTCACGGACTGATGGAGAACATCAACCCGCGAAGGTGGGTTTCGCCAATCTAGCCGGGGATTTCTAATCCCTAGGCGACCCGAATGGACAAGTTAATACCCGAAACCGCCCGCAGATTAAAATCTGGGGCTAACGCAACGAAGTCCTCACGGACTGATGGAGAACATCAACCCGCGAAGGTGGGTTTCGCCAATCTAGCCGGGGATTTCTAATCCCTCGGCGACCGGGATTGACGCGATTAATCCTCGGCAATCAGAATCAACTGTTAAAATCCAATAGGTTTGATACCATACGGAATTATCTAGCATCAGGGTAAGTTAAATGCGTCAAAATTACACCCAGTTGTATGCTCATTGTGTTTGGGCAACTTGGGAACGAATGCCGTTGATTGTGCCTGATTTACAAATGCCAATTTATCGAGCAATTACAGCAGAATGCCGTAAATTAGGCTGTGATGCTTTAGCAATTGGTGGTATTTCTGACCATATTCATTTATTGATTAGTTTTCCACCATCTTTAGCTATTTCGTCGTTGATGAAGCAAATCAAAGGGAGTTCTTCTCATTTGGTAACGCATCAACTCAATCCAGGGGAATTTTTTAAGTGGCAAGGCGGTTACAGTGCCTTCACATTAAGTTCTAAGGATTTGGATGCGATTAAGGCTTACATCAAAAATCAAGCGTCTCATCACCGAAAAAAGCAAGTTGTTCCTGACTGGGAATTGCTGTAATTATTGGAACTAACCCGCGAAGCTGGATTTTGTCACTCTAGCCGAGGATTTCCAATCCCTAGGCGACCCGGATGGACGAGTCGATACCCGAAACCGCCCACGGATTAAAATCTGGGGCTAACGCAACGAAGTCCTCACGGACTGATTAAAGAACATTAACCCGCGAAGGTGGGTTTCGTAACTCTAGCCGAGGATTTCCAATCCC
>JAWQFT010000277.1:0-1464 GCA_035968055.1 Jaaginema sp. PMC 1080.18
TATCCCTCTTCTGTCACTCTCCGAAATCAAGTCAGAAGAAACAGAGAGGTAAAATAGCGTAAAAGCCAGGAAGCATAATGGATGTAGAATTACAGATACTCAAACATTTGCCCAGAGATGCCAGTACCACAGTATCCTTCGTAGATGAATATTGCGATCGCTACAAAGAGTTATTTCCCGAAGTGAGAAGCTATGAGTGCTTCAAACACTTACATTGGGGATTAATGACCCCAATACCGCGAAAATCTTTACCAGAAATAGCGAAAGTAGTGGGAGTAACCTCAGCACAATCACTACATCATTTTATCGCTCAATCTCCTTGGTCAGTAGCCCAACTCAAAGAAAAAAGACTCAAAACAATCTTAACCCGATTACAAGGAGAAGCAATTACGGTAATTATTGATGAAACTGGAGACCGCAAGAAAGGAAAAACAACAGACTATGTAAGCCGTCAATACCTGGGAAGTGTGGGAAAAATTGACCGTGGGATGGTGACAGTCAATGCTTACGGTGTGTATAAAAACATTACGTTTCCCTTAATTTGTCAAGTTTTTAAACCCAGAGGAACATTAAAGCCAGAAGACAGCTATAAAACTAAAATCAAAATCGCTGCGGAAATTATAACAGAACTGGTTGAGTTGGGCTTTAATATCGAAGTCGTACTAGCAGATAGTCTGTATGGAGAAGCGAGTTATTTTACAAGGACGTTAGACAACCATAACCTGTCATGGGTTGTAGCAATTAGAAATAATCATGGAGTCTGGATGTCCCAAGACGAGAAGATTAGAAGAACAAGATGGCAAAAGTTCACCCGAACATTTAGCGATAAAACAACAAGTACCAGATATATCCGTGAAGTTATTTTTGGCAAGAGACACCGTTTAAGTTATTGGGAGTTAACAACTGATCCCAAAACTCTACCCGAGAACGGCACTTCTTTTGTAATGACCAATTTAGCGGGTTCAATCACTCAAACCTTGGGAGATATTTATGGATTAAGAACTTGGGTAGAGTATGGTTTTCGACAATGTAAACAAGAATTAGGCTGGACAGATTATCGCTTCACCCGGTTTAAAGATATTGAAAAATGGTGGGAAATCATTTTTTCAGTTTATACAATGATTAGTCTAAATTGTCCGGCTTTAGTAGAGTTGGATAGTTCTAATGCTCCGCCCCAAACCCCACCCCAACATAGTACCCAAGATATTAAACCTCGACTCTGGAGTGATGAAAGTAGTTGGAAAAAGACTTTAAATAATTGCCGTTTAATCCTGCAACCTTTAATAGTTTTTGGCTTACTCTGGCCTTGGTTAGAAGTGTTACCCCATCAAAATCTGATCCATCACTCTATTCTTATAGGATTAAATGAGCTAATTGCTGTAGTTGGGCAATATTTTCCTTTTGTTCCTGATGGGTAGCTTGAGGATTTAGTATGTGTAGATTTCGGAGAGTGACAGAAGAGGG
>JAWQFT010000278.1:0-1461 GCA_035968055.1 Jaaginema sp. PMC 1080.18
GGTGGGCATTGTGTAGGGTGGGCATTGCCCACCATCTCTAGCTTTGGGGTACTTTGGATGTCTCAAGTCACAATCATAGTGCTATATTGTTGGTTTTGTTTATAAATAAAAATCACAAAACCGGGATTCTGACATTTACAATACTCCTAAACTAGCCAAACAACGACGAGTCACCGTAATGCGATGAGGTGCATCACTTTCTCCTCTCATCACAATATTAGTCGCAAAGAAATAGACATTTTCATCTCTTTCCAAATAGCCCACATACCACCCCACCGTATTTGCCCAACCCGTTTTTGCTCGTATTGTATATTCTGGGGTTTGTTCGACAATCATAATATCTTTAACCAAAGCAATATTCTCAGCCGCAAAAGGCAAATCCCCCCGATAAAAACGCTGTAGAAACTCAATTTGTTGTCTGGGAGTAATTTCTAAATCTCCCCCCAACCAAAAACTATCAATATCGCTTTCATCCCCAATATTTCCATTACCATAATCTGCTGCTGTTACCAACTTTTTCATCCTTTCATAGCCAGTCCGACGAGCTAAAACTTGATAAAACCAAACTGCCGAAAATTGAAAAGCACGACGCATATTATAATCTTGATTCCAGATAGGAATACTGCGTTCAATACCATCCCAAGTCAGAATCGCCAAATCATCTGGAATTACCCCCGCTTCTAAAGCAATCATAGAGTTAAGAATTTTAAAAGTAGACGCAGGAGAAAAAGCGGTTTGATTGTGTTCTGGATTATGTTCGTAAGCCTTATCTTCGTTGGCATCGTAGATAATAATTGACCCTTCAATTCCTAACTCTTGGAAATCTCCAGCGCAAACCGCTTGAGAAGTCTCTGGGAGTCGTGTCACAGGAAACGCCATTGCTGCTGTTGGAAAAAAAGCAACAATTGCTGCTAAAGTTCCCAGACTACAAAATCGTAAGTTCATATTTGATTTATTTCCAATAGAAACCAGTAAGTCTTCCAGCATATAGTATTTTGGTCGGAATGAATGAAATGAAACCAGAGTTTATAGAAGCAAAGTTTTAATTGTTGATATTGCTTACAATTTGTTAACCTTTATCCTATTTTCCTCAGAAAAACGAATAAATGAGTTAACATCGTCAGTTAATAAAAGGTCACGAAACTCAACATCACCTCGATTATTGTGAGATTTTGCAACCTCAACTCAACCCATACACCGATTAACAATGTCTAGCCCTAAATATTCTAAAATTGTTGGGATTGACCTCGGTACAACCAAGTCAGTCGTTGCTATAATTGCTGATAATCAACCCATCGTAATTCCGAATAAAGAAGGGTCTGCGATTACTCCCTCTGTTGTGGCTTATGACCCAAATGGTGACTGTCTCGTTGGGGATATTGCCAAGCGAAAGTCTATTGTTAACTATCAGAAGTGTTGAATGGTACTAATGAACTAACTAAAAATAGATACAAGAATCCT
>JAWQFT010000279.1:0-1426 GCA_035968055.1 Jaaginema sp. PMC 1080.18
GAACAACTCCAACCCTTCAGCCAACTCTCCCAACCCAAATGGTTTGCAGGCATTATCGGCGGGACACACCTCAGCTACAAAGACCCCCTCACCACCACCGACCAAGCCGGACAACCCGACACCCTCTATTCCGGCGGCGAAGTTGTAGACACCCAAGCCTGGGAAGTCCGCAACTATACCAAAGCCCTCACCCTCGCCATGGCCCTACAACTCACCCCCGGCCAAGATTCTGCCGACCTTTTCCTCTCCCCAGAATACGCCCAATTTGTCTCAACTCCCCGCCTCCCTCTACGCCTCGTCCGCCAAATCCCCCCAGGTGTGGAGTTGTAGAGGTAAAGAGAGGGGAGAGAGGGAAGATGGGGAGGAGGGGGAGAAAAAAGATTAGCGCCAGTAGGGTGGGTTAGGCGGCTACAACTCATGCTATGACTGTAATATAGCTATTCGCCGTAACCCACCGTTTAAAGTATGTCGCAGTAATACATTTGAAGAAGGTGAAACAATATGGCACAGATAAAAGTATTCTACGAACCCGAAACCGAACTCTTGACTGTATTCTGGCAAACACCGCGCAAAACTCAAATTAGCACTGAACTGGGGGATGGTGTCATTTTGATCAAAGACTCTACCACGGGCGAACCCATTGGTCTAGAAATCCTTTCCTATCACCCTGGAGACTAGCGTTTTGATGCGGTAAGTGTCGAGTTTGGTCAGTTGAGTTTGGCGGAGTAATTAAAAAATGGATAACGATTTAGTTTGGTTTTTATTAGGCGTTACTGTCTTGATTGTGTACTTAATTTTTTCTGCCTTCACCGAAATGGGGACAAAATGGCCGTGGCGAAAGTGAGTCGTTTTTAAGCATAGGATGTTTTTAAGTGATTGACAAAACTTTCTTTTACTTAACAATAATTTCTTTGATTTATATATTACTCGATTTTTTGAGTTTTAAACTTTTAATCTTCAATGTAAAATCAAGAAAAAAAAGTGCCAGATTTTATTACAAAATTTTCTTCAGCTAATAACTCTATACAAGATTATATTCATATTAAAAATAAAGTAGACAAATTTAATAATATGGTACTCACTGGTCAGCCAGCAAAATTATTTCTGAACACACAAGATATTAATAATCTTATGTGCCAGGGAGGAAATTTTGATAAGTATCAGCCTGGACAATATAAATATTATCAAATTGAATCGGAATGTATTTTAGTACACTCTCTGAAATGGCCAGCAGTTTATGGTCTAAGTAGTATAGAAAGTGTAAAAATATCTCTATCTTTTTTAAAGGAATCAGGCGTATTTTTTGAAATTAAGGAATTTTTGTCGATCAATGATCGCCCATATAAAAGACAAAACACCAAGTCTACTCTTTTTTATTCGGAATTTATTTTCAAAGTTTTGGGATATTCACAATCTATCTTTATTC
>JAWQFT010000280.1:0-1373 GCA_035968055.1 Jaaginema sp. PMC 1080.18
ATGGTCTTTGCGGGTATCGGTAATTTGGGCGTGAACAAGAGCAACTTTTCTTCGGGCTTTCTCTTGATTTTTTGACCTCTTTTGCTTGCGAGAAAGGCTTTTCTGCGCTCGTCTCAGTTTCCGATAGTATTTTTTCAGGTGCTTGGGATTAGATACTTTGTCTCCGTCGCTGGTCGCGATGAGACTATTAATCCCCAAATCAATGCCAATGGCTTTATCGGTGACGGGTAAGGGTTTAATCGTTGGGTCATCAAACCGGATTGAGATGTGCCAGCGTCCAGAAGGATGCAGTCTAACTGTAATGGTACTAGGCTTACATCCTTCGGGGATTTGTCTTGACCATCGCACATCTAAAGGTTCTTTGCACTTAGCCAGGTAGATTTGACCGTTTTTGTATTTAAACGCTGACTTGGTGAACTCTGCACTTCCGCCTTGATGCTTTTTCTTGAAGTTAGGATATTGAGTGTGTCCAGCCCAGAAGTTACTAAAAGCCGTTTGTAGATGTCTCAATCCTTGCTGTAAGGGGACACAACTAACTTCATTAAGAAAGTCAAGTTCTTCCTCTTTTTTCCAAGTGGTTAGCATCGAGGATGTTTGACTATAACTTACTCTTTCAGTGCGTTCGTACCAAGCCTGAGTGCGTTCATGGAGAGCTTTGTTATACACTAATCTGACACAGCCCAAAGTGCGCCGCAATAGCGACTCTTGTTCGGGAGTTGGGTAAAATCGGTACGAATAGGCTTTTTCCATATCTTACATAGTAACATGGTTTTTGTGAAAGATACAAAGCCGTCCTATAAGGACGGGGTTTCAGACCCAATTTTTCTTGATGAAGGGCTACAAAAAACGGCAAAGGACTATTGTTTCATTCCTATTTTGCCCTTCGATTATCCTGCCGCAGTCGAGCATCAACGCCTCCGCAAAGCCTACCCTCGTTTAGGCAATATAGACTTGAAAATTGCTGCCATTACTCTGGTTCAAAATGCCACCCTCCTCACGTGCAACGAGTCTGATTTTGGCATTATCCAAGAACTCTCCATCGAAAACTGGTCAATCCACGGTTCTTGAATCAGATTAAGATAAGCTTCGAGCCGTTGTTTGTTCATGGAGAGAAGGAGAGGAGGAACTATTCTCTCAGTTTTAGCGCAACATCCCTCTAAAGTAAGCGGTTTTGTCTTGAATTTTGGTGAAGAACAGGGTGGGTTTCGGTGCGTTACGCTTCGCTAACAGCACCCTACTGGCTTGACACACCTAAAACGAGGCTTTATCGTAGGGTGGGTTAGTTTCGGTGCGTTACGCTTCGCTAACAGCACCCTACTGGCGTGACACAGCTAAAATGAGGCTTTATCGTAGGGTGGGTTAGGCGGCTAAAA
>JAWQFT010000281.1:0-1371 GCA_035968055.1 Jaaginema sp. PMC 1080.18
CGATGAGAGTTTTAGAACTTGAGATCGATTTATGTATAAGCAGTAGCTCCCGTGGGAGAGGGGTTTGGGGTGAGGGCTAATTGCAAGCTAACCTCCACCGGATTTAGTTTTAGAAATTGATGTCACATATTGGACGCATCCTCATCTTTATATTGTTACCCAAACCAGTCCCCTCTTTCCTAGCTTTCCTGCAACCGAAATTATCCCTCAGTATCTCAATTTGAGTAAAACGGAAGGACGCAATAAGACTTTAAAAACTTTTCGACGTTGGATGAGGAAACAGGAAAACTTACAATCCTCGGAAGAAATTAGGAATCGTATTACGAACTGAATCTCGTAGGAAAAAGATAATATTAAATAAACTCTGAACGGGACGAGTAATCAAGTTAAGAGCATTATCAATTTTAGCAATTGTGGTACGATCGAGAACCAGAACATCCTCGTCTTGCAGAGGAATATCCTGAGAAAGATCGCCCCTGATGGCATCTAGGGCATCAATATCCTGAGCGACGACGCGGCCTTGTTCGGGATCGAAGCGGAGTAAACGCACGTCTCCGAGGTCGGTATTTTGTAAATCGGGGGAAACGGAGGCGATCGCATCCAAAATTGTACTCCCATTTGGGAGGGTAATCTCACCGATGGCTTGGTTGGGGTAACTGAGGATACGGACGGATAAATCGGGACGAGCTAGACTAGAACGAGCCACTAACTGACGGTCGTAATCCTGGTCTGTGCCTTGTTCGATCTTCGGGACAAAGACTGCATCTCCGTCTTGTAGGAGGAGGGGAGGGACGGTACTACCATTTTGTAGAGCCAGGAAAACGTTTACTTCTCGTTCGAGAACTGTACCATCAATTAGGGTGCGTCGCACTAAAACCGATCGCAAATCTGCTTGGTTTTCGCTTCCCCCGGCGGCAATAATGGCTTCATCTACCTCAGTTCCCGGAACAACATTGTAAAAGCCAGGACGGACGACTTCTCCGATAACTGTAATAGTTGCGGGTCGGGGAGTCAATAAAACTGCGGTAACATCAGGGGGATTTTTGAGGTACTGACGACCGAGTTCAAAACTGACTCTTTCGCTAACTTCTTCGAGGGTAAGGCCGACAACAGGGACAGGGCCGAGAATTGGGACGACGATATTGCCTTCGATGTTGATTTGGCCTTGGGTATCAAATTCCGGGAAACCTGCCGTTTGCAGCGCGATCGCGTCTCCGACTCCCAGACGATAGCGACTGAATTGATTATTATAGTCTAACTGAAATTGCGGCACAGTGGGGGTCGTCGGGGGAATTGGGGAATCGATCCCAAAAGTGGGGGAAACAGGGGTAGGAAACTCCGTAGAAGGTAAAGAGGGGAAAGATTGGGGTG
>JAWQFT010000282.1:0-1345 GCA_035968055.1 Jaaginema sp. PMC 1080.18
CCCTCTGCCCACTCCCCACTCTTCCCCCTCTTTCCCCGACTGCCGACTGCCGATTGCCCCTTAGAGGCTGGTGACTGTTGACTGTTGACTGATAACTGAACAAGCTACCCACTGCCCAAGACCTACTGCCTCAATTCCCCCGACTGCCGACTGCCGATTGCCGACTGCCCCATAAAGGCTGATAACTGATTACTGATAACTGATTACTGAAATGTCCCAAGATCAACCTAAAACCGGAAAAACGCGGCAACTCCTCGGTATGAAAGGGGCTGCTTCTGGCGAAAAGAACATCTGGAAAATTCGCCTGCAACTGATGAAGCCCATCACCTGGATTCCCCTCATTTGGGGTGTAGTGTGCGGGGCAGCTTCTTCGGGGGCATATAGCTGGCAACTCGAAGACATCCTCAAAGCCGCCGCCTGTATGCTCATGTCGGGGCCGTTGATGGCGGGTTATACTCAGACCCTCAACGACTTCTACGATCGCGATATTGATGCCATTAACGAGCCTTACCGCCCGATTCCCTCTGGGGCGATTTCTGTGCCGCAAGTAACCGCGCAAATTTTCATCTTATTGTTTGCTGGGTTTGGCTTGTCTTATCTGTTGGATGTGTGGGCGGGTCACGATTTCCCGATTATGCTGGCATTGACCCTATTAGGCGCATTTTTGGCTTATATCTACTCCGCGCCGCCTCTGAAGCTCAAGAAAAACGGCTGGCTGGGGAATTATGCCCTCGGTGCGAGTTATATTGCCTTGCCTTGGTGGGCAGGTCATGCTTTATTTGGGCAATTAAACGGGACGATTGTGATTCTGACCCTGTTTTATAGTTTGGCAGGTTTGGGGATTGCTGTTGTTAATGATTTTAAAAGCGTGGAGGGCGATCGCCAACTGGGTTTAAATTCTCTCCCCGTCATGTTTGGGGTAGGGACAGCCGCCTGGATTTGCGTCCTCATGATTGATATCTTCCAAGCGGGAATTGCGGGTTATCTCATCAGCATTCACCAAAATCTCTACGCCACAATCTTGTTATTGCTGATTATTCCCCAAATTACTTTCCAGGATATGTACTTCCTCCGCGCCCCCCTGGAAAATGACGTGAAATACCAAGCCAGCGCCCAACCTTTCTTGGTTTTGGGAATGTTAGTGGCGGGGTTTGGGGTTGGGCATGCGGGGGGTTTATTTGGGAGGGGGGGTTTGGGCTTTCTCTTTTACAAAACTCCCCGCCCCCCCGACAACTCAGGAGATCCGATGGCCTCTTCTTCTTTTAAAAAAAAAAAAAAAAAAATAATCATACATGCTGCTCTACCTCCTGTCACAAACTGCATACTTATTCTAACCGTTCGACGT
>JAWQFT010000283.1:0-1340 GCA_035968055.1 Jaaginema sp. PMC 1080.18
CAGGGTAAACGCATCAAAACTGGTGTAAATTGTACTGGACAAAAGAGCCGAAGTTAAAACGCCTTGAAAAGCAGAACAGATATAGATTCCTGAGCAATCTACTTGCCCTAATTGTAGGACAATAGCATAAACCCAATCCTGCAACCCCATGTCTGACTCCTTTTCCCTTTCCTCATCCCTTCATGCTCATTTTGGCGACCTTGATGACCCTAGAGTAGAAGGTCGTTGCGCCCATCAACTCTTCGATATCGTTGTCATTGCCCTCTTCGCTGTCCTAGCTGGGGCAGAAGGCTGGGATGCCATGGAAACCTATGGCAAAGCCAAGGAAACTTGGTTGGCGACCTTCCTCTCCTTACCCAACGGAATTCCCTCCCATGATACGTTCCGGCGAGTTTTATCCCGACTTGACCCCATCCAACTTGAAGCTCGCTTTCAGGATTGGGTGGGCAGTCTACTGCACCGACTCGGAGCAAAAGTGGTCGCCATTGATGGGAAAACCCTCCGAGGCTCCTATGACCGAGAGCATAAACTCAAGGCTCTGCAAATGGTCAGTGCTTGGTGTACAGAGCATCGGCTGGTTTTAGGGCAAACTCCCGTAGATTCCAAATCTAATGAGATTACAGCAATCCCTATCCTCCTTGAACAACTGGATTTGACTGGCACTATCGTCACTATTGATGCCATGGGAACACAGACTGCCATTGCCCAGCAGATTCGTGAGGCTCAGGCGGATTACATTTTGGCTCTCAAGGGCAATCAGGGGAATCTACAAGCTAGGGCGAAAAATTGGTTCGAGGCTTTTGAACAAGAGAATTGCACCTCGGAGTTGCTGGTTGACCACTACCAAGGGGTGGAAAGTGGGCATCACCGTATCGAGCGCCGTTCTTGTTGGGTGTTTCAAGCTTCGGATGTTTTTCCTAACTCGGTTGGCCAAAGTTGGTCAGGACTCCAGTCTGTGGTGGTAATTCGCTCTCAACGTCAGTTGTGGAATCGGACGACCTGTGAGACTCGCTTTTTTCTCAGTTCCCTCAATGTTGATGCCGAAACGTTTACCGGCTTAATTCGCTCCCATTGGGAGATTGAGAATAACTTGCATTGGTGTCTTGATGTTGTCTTTGGTGAAGATGCTTCTCGCATTCGTACCCAGAATGCGGCTCATAATCTCAGCATCTTGAGGCGATTAGCTTTAAATCTCTTACGCCAGCACTCTGGCAAGGGCAGTTTGAAGATGAAGCGTTATCGGGCTGGGCTGGATAATGATTTTTTGCTGGAAATTCTCTCGGCTTCTCTTCCTCAAACTTTAACACAGTCTGCTTTTTGATTTTGATGCGTTTACCCTG
>JAWQFT010000284.1:0-1294 GCA_035968055.1 Jaaginema sp. PMC 1080.18
CCCAAAAAAAAGCACCCCCCCGAAGGAGAGTGCTTTTTTCTAATCTAAGCTTCTAGCTTTGAGAAAGCTTGACTCAGGTTCTTACCCGTTGATTGCCGGAGCGGTTAAAGCTACAGGTGCAGCTTCGTTGCTTGCCAAGTCTAAGGGGAAGTTGTGAGCGTTGCGTTCGTGCATTACTTCAAATCCTAGGTTAGCGCGGTTCAGGACATCTGCCCAGGTGTTCACGACGCGACCTTGTGAATCCAAGATGGATTGGTTGAAGTTGAAACCGTTGAGGTTGAAGGCCATGGTGCTGATTCCCATTGCGGTGAACCAGATTCCGATTACAGGCCATGCTCCTAAGAAGAAGTGTAAGGCGCGGCTGTTGTTGAAGGACGCATATTGGAAGATTAAGCGACCGAAGTAACCGTGCGCTGCTACGATGTTGTAGGTTTCTTCTTCTTGACCGAATTTGTAACCGTAGTTTTGCGATTCGATCTCGGTGGTTTCGCGGACTAAGCTGGAGGTTACCAAGCTACCGTGCATGGCGCTGAATAATGCGCCGCCGAATACACCCGCTACACCTAACATATGGAAGGGGTGCATCAGGATGTTGTGTTCGGCTTGGAATACCAACATGAAGTTGAAGGTTCCGGAGATACCCAGGGGCATACCGTCAGAGAAGCTTCCTTGTCCAATCGGATAGATTAAGAATACAGCTGTTGCTGCGGATACTGGGGCGCTGTAAGCGACGCAGATCCAAGGACGCATTCCTAAGCGGTAGCTCAGTTCCCACTGACGACCGAGGTAGCAGAATACACCGATCAGGAAGTGGAAGATTACCAGTTGGTAAGGACCACCGTTGTACAACCATTCGTCTAAGCTGGCTGCTTCCCAAATCGGGTAGAAGTGCAAGCCGATGGCGTTAGAGGAAGGTACAACTGCACCAGAGATGATGTTGTTTCCGTATAACAATGAACCAGCTACGGGTTCGCGGATACCATCGATGTCTACTGGAGGAGCTGCGATGAAGGCGATGATGAAGCAGGTGGTGGCGGTTAAGAGGGTGGGGATCATTAAGACACCGAACCAGCCTACATACAGGCGGTTGTTGGTGCTGGTCACCCACTGACAAAAACGCTCCCACACGCTATTGCTTTCGCGTGTTTGAATTGTCGTAGTCATAGTTGGATAATTGCGTTATGTATTTATGAAGTTTTCAAGGTTCGTTTGCTTGAACACTTTTTATATTAGGGACTTTTTCTCGCTTTGTAAAGGGATGTAACGAAATTTATTCTTATACATAATATAAGTT